>JAUXHN010000096.1 GCA_030621515.1 Deltaproteobacteria bacterium
CCAGGCGGTGAGGCGGGGAGAGATACCGGCCTATCGCCTCGGTGAGAAGCGCCTCAGGTTCCGCCGAGACGAGATTGATGGGTTGTTGGCCCGTGGTCGAATGTTGACTACCGAGGACATCTCCGTACCATTGTAGCGACCGACGCCCGCATACCGTGAGAGAGGAGATGAAAGTATGGGCGTCACACCCTACAAGCTGAAGAACGGAGAGAAACGTTGGCGAGCCGATACCTGGCTTGTTCTGCCGGACGGCAGGAGTGTCAGGTACGTGAAACACGGACTGCCGACAAAGGAGATGGCCGAACGCCTTTTGGACAAGGCAAGGATCGATGCCTTCGAAGGTCGCTACTTCGAACGCAAGAAACGGAACGGGATCACAGTGCGGGAACTCTGGAACATCTACGAGCCGATCTGCAAAGAGCAGAACCGTGGTTGGGATCGCGCCAAGTCGCACTTTGCGCACATGATCGAACACCTCGGCAATCGGCGTGCGGCATCGTTGACCGTAGACGATATGATCGGATACCGCGAAACGAGACGGGCCGAGAAATTCGGCGCCGGAAAAACTCCGGCAGTGAGCACTCTCAATCGCGAGGTGAGCCAACTGAGGAAGCTCCTCAACTTCGCAGTGCAGGCCAAGAAGCTGGACAGGAACCCGCTCGCGGGGATACGCGGGCTCATCGTTCCCGAGGACAACACGCGGGACGTGTGGGCAACCGAGGAAGAATTCGCGCGCCTCTTGAAAAGTGCGGAAGACGAACTCAGGCCGATCCTCCTGGTGGCTTATGATTGTGGAATGCGCAAATCGGAGATCCTGTCGCTCAAGTGGTCCCAGGTTATTCTTCGCGGTGAAGAGAGAGGTTTCATCCGGCTTTCGTCGGCGGATACCAAGTCTCGCAAACCCCGCGAGATACCGTTGACAGCGAGAGTGCGGGGCGCCCTCGATGAGTTGCCCAGGTCCATGTCCGGGTACGTGTTCACAAACCCCAAAACAGGCACACGGTGGAACCAGATCAAGAAGAAGTTCCAGCGAGCGCGAACAGGCGCCGACATGGAGCACCTACGGTTCCACGACTTGAGGCGATCCTTTGTCACGAACGCCAGGAAGCGGGGCCTGCCGGAGTCGGTGATCATGCGTATCAGTGGGCACAAGACCCGGACTGTTTTCGACAGGTACAACATCATCAACGATGAGGACGTGCGAGAAGCTGTGAAGGTCATCGAGGCGGGCCAGCGAGCGGAGCTTGAAGCGGCGAAGAAGGAGAAACTTGGTAAAGATACGGTAAAGTGTCGGGAGGGCGCACTCTGAAAAAAGCAAAGCCCCCCAAGCTAAACACTTGAGAGGCTTACTCTTTTATCAGCGCGCCCGGAGAGATTCGAACCCCCGACCCTCGGTTCCGTAGACCGATGCTCTATCCAGCTGAGCTACGAGCGCGGATCTTACAAGTCCAAGTTTTCAATACCCAGCGGAGAGGGAGGGATTCGAACCCTCGATACCTTGCGGTATACGCGCTTAGCAGGCGCGCGCCTTCGACCGACTCGGCCACCTCCCCAGCGAACTAAACAAGTCGCCAAAGTTGGCGGAGGAGCAGGGATTCGAACCCCGGGAGCCTTGCGACTCAACGGTTTTCAAGACCGCCGCCTTCGACCACTCGGCCACTCCTCCTATTGTAAAAGATCAGACCCTTAACAAAAAGTCAGGGGGAGGTGTATAAAATCACAGTCGGTGGTTGTCAAGGTCGGTAAAGAAGACCCCGCGTCCGTAAGGGCAATTCGTCTTTCTGACTGTGACAATGCACTAATTGCTATACAATGAAAATCTTGATGCTTCGTGCGCGGGAGTTTGAAGGCGATGAAAAACAGGATGAAGGCAACTGTCTGGCTGGGTGCGTTGATCATATTGTTCGGATGCGGAGATGAGCTACCGATCGTCATCAACATTGTCGACTCGGGTAACGACGCAGATACAGACGGCGACACGGATGGTGATACCGACGGCGACTCGGACGGCGATACCGACGGCGACATGGATGGTGATACCGACGGCGATTCGGATGGTGATACCGACGGTGATTCGGATGTTGATTCGGATTCGGATAACGATGTGGATGGTGACTCGGACGGCGATTCCGACAGCGACACCGATGTGGATTCCGACAGCGATGCGGATACGGACGACGGGTATTCATGTTCCGAAGCGCTAATGTGCATGGTCGGTGGGGACAGTCTCTGGGACTGCCTGAGCGGTACCAGCAGCTCCTCTTACGGCATCATGTGGGATCTGGGCCAGTGCCTGCTGATGTCAGGTTGCCTGGGTGGTGATGATCTCATGGTCTGCGCCATGTCCAATTGCTCTGCGGAGACAATGGCCTGCCTGGCCGATTCCTGATCTTGGACTTCGCTTCGCAAAAGAAACTATTGGAAGAGACAACCGGTCTGACCCTGAAAAGGGATGTTCCGCTGCTAGGGTTCACCTCCCTGGGAATCGGCGGACCCGCAGCGCTTTTCGCCGTGGTGGATTCTTCATCCACGATGGGGAAACTGATCTCGGTGGCGACGGACTGCGGTGTGGAGATCCTCATCCTTGGCGGCGGAACCAACCTGCTCGTGAGCGACGACGGCTTCGACGGTATGGCGGTTCATGCTCGCATCTTCGGAGTGGAGCTGAGCGTGGATGGTGATCGAGTAACAGTCGGCGCCGGCGTTTCGGTGGCCGGAATGGTGGAGGACCTGATCGCAAGGGGAATCGGCGGGTTGGAGTTTGCCGCCGGGCTGCCTGGAACGGTTGGGGGAGCCGTCGCCGGCAATGCAGGTTGCTTCGGGTGCACGTTTGGACAAAAGCTCGTGGGAGCGACTGTTGTGACCGGGAAAGGAGAGATAGTGGAGGTGGACGATCCATCATGGTTCGGGTTCGAGTACCGCAGATCGAGTTTGTCCGCCCGACAGGCCGTGGTGACAAGTGCGACCTTCGTCGTACGCCCGGATGACCGGTTCAGATTGCGCCGCGAGGCAGATGAGTACCTGAGTACCAGGCGCGAGCGACACCCAGCAAAAGGAATAATGACCGCCGGCTCCTACTTCAAGAACCTGGAGCCGTCAGAGCCGGGGGGGCGTCGCACGGCCGCCGGAGCGCTGCTGGATCAGGTTGGCGCCAAGGAAATGTCCGTGGGGGATGCGGCGGTCTTCGAAAGACACGCCAACATCGTGATCAACCGCAAAAACGCCACCGCCCAAAATGTGCTCGAGCTTGCGGGGCGCATGGCGGCGAGGGTGAAGAAAAAATTCGACATTGTGCTGGAGCCCGAGGTGCGTTTTGTCGGAAGAAGGGGCTAGGGACGGGGTCTAGAAGTCGATTCTGAAGAGCTGGGCTCCCATGAGCAGGAAGTCGCCGCCGGAAACTGTTGCCTCACCGTTGATCTTCTGGAAGCTTCCGTTGGAGCTGCCGAGATCCGTGATGAAGTACTTGTCGCCATCCGCGTGGATGCGAAGGTGAATACCGGAGACGTAGCCATCTTCGGGGAAGATGATGTTGCCGCGCTCGCGGCCGAGGATCACACCGTCGCCGCCTGCGGGGAAGGCGTTTCCGAGGCGTCCCTTGCCCACGATAAGGCTCAGGCGACCCCACAGGCCCTCCACGGGAGATCCCATCTTTTCGGTTCCGTCGGCGGAGGCCGAACCCCGGTCGATTGCCTCGAAGAGAATGAGCTCCTGGCCGATCCGGAAGATATCCCCGGAACCAATCTCCCTCGATTCGTTGGGCATGATCTTGACGAAGACGCCGTTGAGGCTTCCCTCGTCTTTGACATTCACGTTTTTCCCATCGGATTTGAATACGGCATGCCGTGGCGACAGATACGCGTCCGAGCCGAAGAACCCGCCCGCATCTCTGCCGACGGCAACTTCCGATGTGGGGATCTCCACCGTACCACCCTCGGTTCCATCGGGCTGGATGAGCACGAGCTTGGCGGAGTCCTTGCCGAACGCACCCACTGGCCCCGACGTGGGCGATACGCCGGCCACTGTCGCTCCGCAGGCTCCACAAAAAGCGAAACCCGGAGAAATCATGGCGCCGCAGCTGGCGCACTGTGTTCCCTCTGACTCGGCGGCCGGCGCCGGGGCAGCCGCAGGTTCGGGCGCCGGGACAGCTGCGGGCTCGGGTGCCGGGACAGCTGCGGGTTCGGGCGCAGAGGGGGGCTCCGCCACAGCCGTCTCGGCGGTGGGTTGCGGGGCGACCGGTGCCGGGTCGGGAGCAGGCGCAGGAACGGGCATATTGCTCACTGCTGCCACTCCGGCCGGAGGAGTCGTGGTTGCGAGTGGCTTGTCGTCGCCACCGGGACGTGGAAGATCCGAGCCACAACCAAGGCAGAACTTGTAGTGGTCCTGGTTTTCTTTTGAACATGTCGGACAGACAATCACCTTGGACCTCCTTTTAGGTTATCTCGACCCTGAGAAGTTGACGACCCATGAAGATGTAGTTTCCGTGCACCAACTCATGCTCGTCCTCTATTTTGAAAAATGTACCGTTCTTGCTGTCCAGGTCGGTCAGCATCATCTTTCCCTCGACCATTTCTACCTTGACGTGATTGCCCGAGATGTAAGGATCATTTGGGAAGTTCATGTCGCCGCCTTCCCTTCCCAGGGTGATCACATTGTCTCTCGAGTGAACAACCATCCCGTCTCCGCCGCCCTCCAAGATCTGCACTAACTTGAAGCTGCTGTCGGTCCTCGGGCTGGCGAAGAAAAAGGTGCCGTCCGGTTCCGCATCGTCATCGTAGGACTCGACCGTATCGATGCGGAAGACCTGCTCGCCTGCAAGGAAAATGAATCCGGTCGATGCTTCCGTCGTCCCTTTTAGGCCGATGAAAACTCCGTTCACGCTGCCCTCGTCCCTGACCTTGAGCTTGCCGTCGTCATAGATGAAATTCGCATGGCGGGGAGAGAGCCACTTGTCCTCGGTGAAGAGGATAGGGCCGTCGGTCCTGCCCGCAACGTGCTCGTTGGAGTTCAGATGGTAGGAAATACCGTCCATCCCCTCTCCCTTGATCAAAATCAACTTCGCCTTGCCAGGCGCTTGCATGTCACCGAAGTACTTCGCTTCCGATCCGGAAGGGCCGCCCTCCACCGAAGTGCCGCACTTTCCACAGAACTTGTGGCCGCCGGGCATGGGGCTGTAGCACGACGGGCAGATGTAATAGCGTGCTTGCTCCATTGGTTCTACCTCTGCTCCTTGTTGGGCCGCTTTGGGCGGCGATTTACTTTCCTCGATGCCGGGTTTTTCCGGCTCACTTTCGAGCGCTTCGGAGGGCGAACCGACCTGTGCTCCAACCTGGGCAAGTTTCAAGTCGTTGGCGCAGTCTTCACATGCCTGGCAACCCACCGAATTCAGTAGATCACATTTACCACATACAATGCCCGCTGTAACGGTCAACAGAAACGCTCTTTTTTCAAAATCGAAAAATCATTCTGTTCGAAGATCACTTGGTGGTCAACATCTTTCTCGCATGGGATTCACTGAACTAACCTACAGTAATTGCACATCTAATCCCCACTCGATATGACGGTTGATTGGCGCTCGCTCCAAGCCGTGTTATTGGTTGTTGTCAAGTTGCGAGAAAAATACCGTTGATGGAGAGGATCGACAAGGAGAAAGTATGAAAATCGGCCTGTTCCCAATGATGATTTTGTTTGCCGCAATATCGTTTCTTGCTCTTACTTCTTGTGGCGGCGTTGCCCCGGCATCAACAACAACGGCGGGTTCTGCGGATACGTCGTCCGATGTCGAGCCTTCGAGTTCGAGCGGCAACCTTACGGATTTTGTTTTGAAGGACGTGAACGGTCGATCCCATGCCCTCACTGATTACCTGGGTAAAAAAGTCATCCTGATAAGCTTTTGGGCGACCTGGTGCGAGCCGTGCAAAAAGGAGATGGTCCAATTGCAGGTGCTCTTCGACGAGCACAAGGACTCGGGGCTCATGATCCTGTCCATATCCATGGATGAACCCGAAACCCAGGGGGATGCCCGAACCTACATCAAACAACGCGGATATACCTTCCCGGTCTTGCTCGATACGGAAACACAGGTCACAAACCAACTCAACCCGCGCCGCGCCGCCCCCTTCAGCCTGGTTATCGGAAAGGATGAGATCATCGTCTGGGAGCACGAGGGATACGTGCCCGGTGACGAGAAAGAGCTCGAAGAGGTGGTCCTCAAGGCGTTGGGCTTGACGGCTCCTTGAGCATCCGGATCATGGACCCGGTATCGCGATATGTAGATGATGTGGGCAACGGCACGGTCAGATGCCGACTGTGCCCGCGAGGTTGCACGCCGGCGCCGGGCGCGTGGGGGAAGTGCCGAACCAGGTTCAACGATTCCGGTACTCTGAGAATTTTCACTCATGGCCGTCTCACGACCGTCGCGGTTGATCCCATCGAGAAGAAGCCCCTCAACCACTTTCGCCCCGGCAGCCTCACCTTCTCGGTGGCCGCCGCAGGTTGTAATCTGGTCTGCCCCTTCTGCCAGAACCATTCCCTGTCCCAGAGCTTGGTGAACAACCCGGCGGTGAGGGGCCGGCCTGACCGCGAGTGGAAACCGAAAGACGTGGCCGACGCCGCGATCGAGCACGGCTGCGAATCGATCTCGTTCACGTACTCTGAACCCATCCTCCTGCTGGAATTTGTCGATCTGGTGGCGCCCTTTGCCCGCGAGCGAAGCATCGATATTGTTTTCGTGACCAATGGACAGGCCACCGAGGAGGCCGCGCGAGACATGGCCGGTTTTCTCGCGGCTGCGAATGTAGATTTGAAGTGTTTTGACAAGGACGATTACAGGCGCACTCTCGGGGGTAGCCTGGACGCCACGCTGGACACCATACGCATCCTGCGGGAGGCGGGCGTGTGGGTAGAGGTCACGACCCTGGTCGTACCCGGCTTCAACGACCGAGACGATCAACTCCGGTCGATCGCACAGTTCATCGCGAGCGTGGACTGCGGTATCCCGTGGCACGTGTCCAGGTTTCACCCGGCGTACAGGTGGACCGACAGGCGGGCGACTCCTCCCGAAACGCTCAACCGGGCAACGGTTATCGGCCGGTCTGCCGGTCTTGCGCACGTGTACACCGGCAACCTGCCCGGGCACGAAGGGGAAAAGACACGATGTGCTCGCTGTAAAGCCGTGTTGATAGATCGCGTGGGTTATCGCATAGGCGATGTGCAAACCGAGGGCGGTCGTTGCAAGATGTGCGGCGAGCCCATCGATGGAGTGGGGTTTCCATGAAGGAACCGAAAATCAGGATCGGGACCGTGGGCTATCCTATCGCCAGGAACAGGGTCCTCAAGCAGGTGGATGTGGTGGAACTCACCGAGGGTCGCCAGATTCCGCCCGGGAAAGCTGCGGCTAGGCGGTGGAGGTCCGGCGCACCTGACAGGGTTGCCTTCACCGTCCAGCTATCGCGCTATTTCGTGGATCCATTGGAGGAAGGCGTTCCCATGCCGGGTGAGCGCTCCGGCTACGGCGGGCTCAAGCTTTCGGATGAGAATCTGGGCCTGTGGAAGAGGGAACTCGAGTTCGCATCGGCCGTGGATACGCTCGCCCTCGTGCTGATCACGCCCCCAACCCTGACCCCGGCGGCTATCAACAGGCGATTGATGACCGACTTCTTCGCCGGCGTCGAGCGCGCGCGCTTCAAATTGATCTGGGAGCCTCACGGTCCCTGGGAACCGGAACAGGCTGCCGAGTTCGCCCTGGAAAACGATCTGGTGCTCGCGGTTGATCCACTGCGCGACCCTGCGCCCGCGGGGCCGCTGGCTTACTTCAGGATGGGTCCGTTCGCTTCCATGGGATCGAGGGTCGGCCTGTACGACCTCGAACGGATCATGGACGCGGCCGAGAGTTTCGACCGGACCATATGTGTGTTCGAGACGCCCCGTGCTTTCGATGACGCCAGGAATCTGAAAAAGGTGCTCTTGGGAGACGATGCCGACATGGGTTTCTGAGAAGATCTCGGCGGTGGTGTTCTTGCGTCAACATGGCGGCTGTAGCACACCGCGACGATCGAGTGTGGTGATTTATTCACACAAACATAAATAGTGCCCTGAGGCCGTCAACCCCCTTAAGTGTTGGAAAATTCTACAAAGAACCGCCCGGATCGAATTACGGGAATTCATCCATACAGGTTTCGCGGCGCTTGGCCCGGTTATTGCTGCTTTCAGGCAATTATGAGGCATCAGCGGCAACAACACCATGTGGATGTTTTTTGCGCGCGGCATTTTGAGGTCACGGGGAGGTCGAAATGACTTTTCGAAAATCTACGGTCTGTTTACTGGCTCTCGCTACTACCATCCTCTTTGCGGGTACATTGCTCGCGAAGGAGAGCGGCGCGAAGGCGTCGGAGAGGGAGCGGGTGACGGTCTTTCCCCTGGTGGGCGTGAACGTGCAACCGGGCCTTCTGACGGCGTCCGATGAGATTTTGATTTCCTCTCTCGTCGAGAGCGGCTTCATCGTCGCTGACTGGGAGCGTGGCCTGGACAAGATCGGCGAGCTTCCGGAGGGGGAGGAGACCAGGTTGACCGCGACGATCAAGTCCACAATTGCAAAGGAGCTCGGGTGCCACGGATACGTGGACGGCAAGATGGTCAAACTCGGTTCCAAGATCCGCGTGACCATCAACCTGCGCAACTCGAATGGCGATATCCTGCAGAGCAAGGTGATGGATGGTGAGACGGAGGACGATCTGGTCATCATCCTGGAGAGAATCGCCACAGCCTTCGCCCATGACGTGACTGTTGGCGAAACACTCAATCTGGACAACGCCACCCGCGCGGAGACCACGCACAAGACCCAGCGATTTCGGCCGGAGAAGAACTTCGGTGTCATCATCGGGGAAACCTTCAGCGTAACGGACGCCATGGACCACTACACCATGTTCGCATTCAACGCACGGCTCGAGCAGAGGGACGTTTTGGTCGAGCTGAGTGCCGGCTTCGGTGTCCACGGCGGTCAGGATCCGGCCGGGCATTTCTTTGCCGGAGTGGGAGTGGCCTACTATCTGTCCCACACAGGGATTTCACCGTATCTCGGAGCCGGGTTCGGTATCTTCCTGGGCGATCGTCTGAATGTTGAGGAAGATGATCACGATGGCGACTATGTTCCGGTCCATGAGGAAAATGACGACGACGAGTTCGGAGTGGGATTCGAGCTTTACCCGACTCTGGGCATCGAATTTTTGAGAAACGCTTCCATGAGACTTCATCTGGAGATGAGGTACGGATTCAGCATCTCTCCGGACACCGATCTGGGCCATGGCCCGGTGGTAGTGGCCGGTATTGCCTTCTAGTCGCAAAAAGGGCTGTAAAGGGGACCGGGCCATGAAAAACAAGAGCACGATACTCTGCCTGCTCCTGATCGCGACCCAGATCTCAATATCGCCAGAACTCGCGGCGAGCGATGACAAGCAGAGCCAAGAAAAGGCCAAACCCGAGGCGGTCGAAAAGGATGTGCAAACCAGGGTCGCTACCAGGGTAGTCGCCTTTCCCCTCGAGGGAGTGAACGTCCTTCCCAGGGTTCTGGATGCGTCCAACGAGGTCTTCTGGATGTCTCTCACGGAAGAGGGGTACATCGTTGCCGATTGGGAGATGGGGTACAAGAAGGTCACCGGTTTTGACGCTCCTCCGCCTCTCAAACCTCCTGCGCCCAAACCCGTCGAGTCCAGCCCCGTTTCGATTCTGGTTCCGATCGCGCGCTATTATCCGGTTGTCCCACAGAGGTCGGAGCCGTCCGTGCTCTCCGGTGAAGGAGTGGTAGATCACGCTTCACCACCGCCATCTCCAGGCGCGCAAACACCGCAGAATGCCACCGTCGAGCAACCCGGGGTCGTCGAGCAGCCCACGGTCATCGAGCAGCCCACAGTCGTAGAGCAGCCGGAACCGCTAACCTGGGTGGAGCCGGAGCCGGATCCGCCGCCCGCTCCCAAACTCACGGCGGAGTTGAAAAGCCGGATTGCCAGGGAGATGGGGTGTGAGGCATACGTGGACGGAAAGCTGGTCCTGCTGGGATCCAAAATCCGCGTGACCGTCAAGATGAAGAACTCCGAGGGCGACATCCTGGACAGCAAGCAGATGGAAGCTCAAACAGAGGATGACCTGCATATCATCTTCAAGCGCATCTCGAGGGCTCTGGCCCTGGGAATGACCATCGAGGATACCCTGGATCTCGATAACGCGACGGTGGCCGAGGCCCAGCAAATGGCAAACCGTTTCAAGCTCGAGAAGAACATGGGGCTCCTCATCGGGCAGTTCTTTTCGCTAGACGAGAAGATGGCGCACTATACCTTCATCGCGTTCGACGGCCGTTTCGAGCTGAACGACGTGCTGATCGGCGTCAATGTGGGTCTGGGGTTCACCGATACCGAGGAAACCGATTCGCACATCTTCGTGGACATTCTGGGCGGTTACTATCTGTCCCACACATCGGTAGCCCCCTACATTGCCCTGGGCATCGGCATAATGCTGGGCAACTTTCTGAGCATAGGGGACAACGATTCGGATGGACTGGAGTCCTTCAGACAGATCGGCTTCCACGGGTTCCCTACTCTGGGAATCGAGTTCATCAGAAACTCGCGCATGCGCGCTCACATCGATATCCGTTACGCCCTCGTGGTAGGCCAGGACTCGGAGATCGGGCATGGCCCCATGATCACCGCCGGCCTCAATTTCTGAGAATTTTCTCCTTCGCTTTCGGTTCGTTCCCCATGTAACATCAGTTAGATGAACGAGACATCATCGGATCGAAAAATCGAATCGCTCGCCTCTCTCATAGTGATCACGGGACTCTCGGGGGCGGGCAAGTCCACCGCCATGCGGGTGTTCGAGGATCTCGGATGCTACTGCGTGGATAACCTCCCCCCTGGACACATCCCGGACTTCTTCAATCTCTACGAGAGCAGCGGCTCGGCCGGATCCAGTCTGGTGATCGCCAGCGACATGCGTTCCGGAGCCCTTTTCGACGATTTCGTCGAGACTCACAAGGCGCTGCACGAAGAGGGGATGGATCTCCAGGTTCTTTATCTCGACAGCTCCACGCACGTGCTCATCAATCGCTTTAACGAGGTAAGACGCACGCACCCGCTGCAACCCGACCTTTCGCTCAAGGAGGCCATCGAAGAGGAGCGAAGGAGGTTGGAGCCCATTCGCGCCGTGGCGACACACGTTATCGATACGAGCGGACTCGATACCTCACAACTTCGCGAGACGATCCTGCACACAATGGCCGGGGAAGACACCGGGAACGTGATTCGTCTCAAATTCGTCAGCTTCGGGTTCAAGTACGGGATTCCGAGGGATGCCGACTTCGTCCTGGATGTCAGGTTCCTCCCCAATCCCTTTTACGTCCCGGAGCTGAGGGTTCACACGGGGGAGGATCAGGATGTCTACAACTACGTGATGTCATGCAATGAGGCCGACGGTTTCTTCAGCCGGGCGGTGGAAATGCTGGAGGTGACCCTGGAGTCGTTCGTCGGGGTGGGCAAGCTCAACCTCAATGTGGGCGTCGGGTGTACCGGCGGACGGCACAGGAGCGTGGCGTTTGCGCGCAGGCTCGCCGAGCACTTCGATAACAGAGGGCATCGATCGACCGCGGTTCACAGGGACGCGGGCAAGCTTCAGAACTGATCGTTTCAGTTGGAATCCAACTTCGGACACGACGCTTCGTCGTGATACATGAGGGCCACGCATTCATTGCAGGGCTCACAGGGCGACTCGCTGATTTCACCTCTTTTGAGACGTGCCACGAAATCCGGCTGCGCAATCAGCGGTCTGGCCATCCCCACGAAGTCGAAGCCCCTTGACAACACATCCTCGATAACGGTCCTGGATTTGAGGCCTCCCACCAGCACAAGCGGCACCTTGACGCTCCGGCGGACCCTTTTGGCATCCTCCAGGAAGTACGCCTCCTCGAACGGATACGTCTTGACCAGTAGACGTCCGAACAAGAGTAACCCGATTTTGGCGAGCAACCTGCGCTCACCCCTGGCGAACTCCTTGTAAGGAGTGTCTCCACGCATGACGTACATCGGAGTCTTGCTGACGAATCCGCCACTCAGCACCAGAGCGTCGATCCCATCTTCTTCGAGCATCTTCGCCACTTGAATCGCCTCATCGATCTCCATACCCCCCTTGTAGCCGTCTCGAAGATTCATCTTTGCGATGACCGCCATTTTGGGACCCGCCGCTTCCTTTACCCTGGCGATGACAAGCCTCGCAAACCGGGCGCGGTTTTCAAGAGAACCGCCCCACTTGTCCCGCCTGCGATTGGTGTGATGGTTCAGGAACTGACTGATCAAGTATCCGTGACCCGCGTGAATCTCCACCGCGTCGAAGCCTGCCCTTTGCGCCAGGCGGGTCGACTCCGCGAACTGATCCGCGACTTCTTCGATATCAGTCTCCGTCATCGCCCTGGGCAACGCCAACCCGAATAGATTGAAAACCGCAGAGGGCGCGATGGGCTTCGCTCCGGAGACGTGGCGATCGGACATGTTTCCGCAATGGCCCAGCTGTACTGACGCGAGGGCGCCCGCCTCATGGACCGCATCGGTGAGCTCCCTGAACTGTGGAACGATTTCTTCACGCATCCAGGCCTGATGAGAAAACGAACGGCTTTCGCGTGAGACCGAAACGTACGCAACTGTCGTCATCCCGATATCCCCTGACGCGACCGCGCGATGATACTCCAGAAGCGAGCGGGACGGGACGCCTTCTGGGCACATCCCCTCGAATGCGGCGGATCGAATAGAGCGGTTTCTCAACGTCAGCGGACCTAACCGGCCGGGGGTGAAGAGCTTTGAGGTCATGGAGACGATCTTTCGGTTTTTATATATGAAGTCAAGATTGATTGGTAGACTCCCGGGTGTCGGGGCACCCAATGTCGGAGCGTCCCCCAAGGTTGTAGACTATGAAGATAGCGCTCGATATATTGACCATGATCTGGGTCGTGCTGCTGGAAACGGCGCCGTACCTACTGCTCGGTCTGCTCCTGGCGGGTCTGGTCAAGATCTTGCTTCGAGCCCGCACGGCTCGTCGGTACCTGGGGGAGCCAAACCTGAAGAGCGCATTATGGGCCGCCCTGCTCGGTCTTCCGCTGCCGATCTGTTCTTGTGGCGTCGTACCGCTGACCCTCGGGTTGCGCGACAAGGGCGCCAGCCGGGAGGCGCGCCTGTCGTTCCTTGCCAGCACACCCGAGACGAGCGTGGACACGGTAGTGATATCCTGGGGACTGCTCGGACCGATAATGGCAGTCGCCCGCCCCATCGCCGCGCTGCTCGCATCCCTGGTAGCCGCAGTCGTCTCCATAGCCGTGGGCAACTCAAACGATTCGGGGACCCCAGAGGAACCCTCACAAGACACGACGAACGACGCTGAAGAAGATCCAACCGCCATCGGCTTTCGGGGCCTGTGGCGCTCCATAAGGGCGGCTATCTCTTCTCTTTCTTCAAAAAAAGACGAGGCTTCGACGGACCGGAAACAAGGCGCCTCAGATCACGTACCTCTTCACCGGGTGCTCGCAAGCTCCTTTCGGTACAGCTTCGTCGAGATGTTCGACCGTATTTCCCTGTGGCTGGTTATCGGGATCATCATCGCGGGCGCGATCGCCGCGTTGGTACCGGCAGGCTGGTTCGATCAGATTCCCGGCGGCGAGATGGGCACCATGCTCTTCATGTTGGCAATCAGCATCCCAATGTACGTCTGCGCGGTCGAGTCCACCCCCATCGCCGCGATGCTCATACTCAAAGGGCTCTCTCCGGGAGCCGCCCTGGTCTTCCTGCTGGCGGGTCCGGCCACCAACCTCGCTACCATAATGATCATTTACAAATCCTTTGGACGAGTGTTCCTCGCCATCTACCTCTTGACCATAGCCTTTACATCCATTGTAGCGGGTCTCGCGCTCAACGCCCTCCTTGCGTTCACCGGCTGGACGGTATTGCCGTCCGACGCCCCCATGGGCCTTTCCTCCGGCACGGGGTCCGTGTTTTCCATTTCAATGGCAGTGGTGCTGCTGGTGCTACTGGGGTTCAGCTTCAGGCGACTGGACTGGCGCGGCAAGGCGGAAAACATCACGGGATTTTTCCGGCAGCTGCTGTCGGTATTCGGACAACGAAAACACCATCGAAGGTTCAGGGTGGCCGTCCTTTCAATATGTGTGCTCGCCGCCTATCTTGCCTGTGGCGTGTACCAGATCGGTCCGAGCGAGGCGGGCTACCGAATCCGGCTTGGCAAGCTGGTGGAGAAGGACATCGAACCGGGGCTGCACTACCACCTGCCGTGGCCTTTCGAGGAGGTCCGTATCTTCAGCGTGCGTGAGACCCGCAAGACCGATCTGGGCTTCAGAACCGATCCTGACCTCATCAAGAATTGGAGAGAAAATCCCAAGATCGATTTTGATACCGGCTGGCACAGCTTCTTCACCATCTCCAACAACAAGCCCGAGGAGTCCTTGTACCTGCTCGGTGACGAGAACCAGCTGGAGGCCAAGTTCTCCGTGATGTTCGAGATCGATGATCCGACGGCATTCTTCTTCGACTACGCCAAGAACCGGGACCTGGTGAGGCTCACATCCGAGAGCGTGCTGCGTGAGCACATGGCGAAGGAGCGTATAGACGCGATTCTCACAACTCGGCGCATGGAGATATCGGATCCGGCACGCACGGAAATCCAGGCCCTGCTGGACCTGTACGGAATAGGTGTTCGGATTCTCGGTGTGTACCCGGTAGACCTCCACCCGCCCCAACGTGTCGTGTCTTCCTTTCGAGCCGTGGCCAGCGCCATGGAGGATCGCGAAACCAGGATCCACCAGGCGCACGCGGCCGGAGAGGACGCGCTGCCCAGGACTCGGGGCGAAGCAACAAAGCTGGCGGCGAGCGCCCGGGCCTTGGCGATAGAGAAGGTAGCTCAAAGCGAGGGCCGATCCGACGGCTTCGAGGAGCGCCTTGCAGCCTATGCAGACCACCCCGACACGACCCGAACGAGGATGATGATAGAGACCATGGAACGCGTGTTGCCCGGCAGGAAGAAGATCCTGTTCCCCAAGAACCTGGCCGATTCCGGCCGCCTGCGGTTGTGGGGCGACAGCTCCCGCGCAACGCTCAACCCGGAAGACGTGATTGAATGAAACTTTTAAAGATAATAGTCACATTGTTGATCGTCATCGCGCTCCTCGCCTGGGGCGGGACGGCCTTCTTCATCGTGGAGACCTCGCAGACCGCTATCCTGGCGCGGTTCAACAGGCCCCTGGAGCATGTGTACCAGCCGGGCCTGCACTTCAAGGCGCCCTGGCCCATCGATTCCGTGTACAGGTTCGACAAGAGAATCCTCGTCTTTTCCCACAGGGCGACCGAATTTTTGACCCAGGACAAGAAGAACATCCTGGTGGACAGCTTCGCCGTCTGGAAGATCGACGACGAACACAAATTCCTGGCCAAGGTACGAAACCGCGACGTGGCAGAGATCCTCCTGCTGGAGATGATCACCGCCGCGATGGGCGAGGTGGTCGGCAAGTTCGACTTGAGCAACTTTATCAGCACCGAAGAAGACCAGGTTCGCATCGCGGACATCAACGAGGCCGTGGTCGCCGCCTGCGCGCAGACGGCAAAAAGAGATTATGGTCTCACCATCATCGACGTTCGTATCAACCGCTTCAACTTCCCCTTGCAGAATCGCGCTGCGGTGATCCAGCGAATGCAGGCCGAGAGAGAGCGAATAGCCACCCGATACCGGGGCGAGGGAGAAGAGGAGGCCTTGAAGATCGAGGCCGCCACGGAGCTCGAAACCCGCAAGATCATCGCCGAGGCAAAAAAAGAGGCGGAGGTGATCATCGGCCAGGGTGAGGCGACAGCCATCAAGATCTATGGGGAGGCTTACGCAAAGGATCCCGAGTTCTACGAGTTCATGAGGACACTGGAAGCCTACGACCGGATAATCGACGGCGACACAACGCTGGTGCTGCCCACCGACTCGCCCCTGTGGTCGTTGATAGAGAAGGGCGCCCCATGATCCCAAAGCGCGAGACCGCCGACGTGCGCCTGATCAGGGGCATCGTCCGCCTCGTTTCCAGGATGAGGCGTACT
>JAUXHN010000271.1 GCA_030621515.1 Deltaproteobacteria bacterium
GATACTGACTCCGATACTGACTCCGACGGCGACACGGACACCGAATACACCGGGCCGGCCATTCCCGAGACCTGCGCACAGGCCGCCCAGGCGACTACCACGGTCGGATGCCTCTTCTACGGCATCGATCTCGACTCCCATGACTCGGAAGAGGCCCAGCAGTTCGCCATCGTGGTGTCGAACGTCAACCAGAACGACACCGCGTCCGTGACGATCTCAAAGGGAAACGCCGCGACGTCGGGCTGGGACATCCAGTCGACCGTGGATGTGGCGCCCATGGACCTCTACGAGTTCGACCTGCCCGACTACCACATGAATGGCTCAGGGATCATGCCCAAGGGTAGCTACAAGATCGAGTCTGACGTGCCGATCATCGCCTACCAGTTCAACCCGGTGGACGGTGCCGCGTCTTACCTGTCGGACGCCTCCATGCTGATCCCCGTTCCCTCTCTGAGCCTTACCTACGATGTCATCGGGTGGAAACAGAGCTGCGAGGGCGGGTTTTTGGGTAATTGCGACGGAGACATGCGGGCCTACTTCACGGTAATCGCCACCGAGGACGGTACCCAGATTACGGTGGAGCCTTCCGTGGCGCCTCTCGCCGGCGGTGTTGTGCCCGCATCGACCGCCCCTTTCGTGGTGAATCTCGACGAGGGTGACGTGCTCGAAGTAGAGACCGACGCGCCCTGGGCCTCCCTGTCCGGCAGCCGGGTAACTGCCAACGGCGACCACCCCATCGCCGTCTTCTCAGGCCAGGAATGCGCCTTTATCCCCTTCGAGGTCTGCTGCTGCGATCATCTCGAGGAGCAGATGCCGGGCTTGAGATTCTGGGGCAAGGAATTCGTGGCGGCCAGGATGCCCATCCGCAGCACGTCCGCCACCACCGATTTCGTCCTCTGGCAGATCTACGCCAGCGAGGCCAATACCAGCGTAACCCTGACCGGGGGCAGCGGCACCGAAGGGCTCCCCTTCTCCAACAGTACCCTCGCCAAAGGAGAACTCGTGGAGTTCTACGTGCGCGGCAACGCCGGCGATCCGGGCGACTTCTTCATCGAAGCGGACAAGCCCATCGGCGTGATGCAGTACATGATCGGGGCGCAGAACGAGAACACAAGCAACATCGGTGACCCGGCGATGGTCTACACCAGCCCCTCGGAGCAGTTCTTGCCCCGGTACGTGGTGCTCGTGCCGGGTACCTGGGTCAACGACGCGCTGGTGATAACGCGCGTGGCGGGCAGCAGCGTCCTGCTCGACAACGTATTGATCCCTGACAGCTCCTTTTCGCCGGTGACCGGCTCCAACTACGAGGTGGCCCGTATCATGGTAGACGACGGCATCCACACTCTCGAGAGCCAGAACCCGGAGAACGGCCTGGCAGTGATCGTCGTCGGGTACGACCAATACGACTCCTACGCCTACGCCGGGGGGATGGGCATGGGCGCCATCAACCCGATCATCGAATAGGCTTCAACCGCCCTTATTTCTTCAGGTAGGATTCGAAGGCGTCGAAGGAGGACTCACGCCCCAGGAAGTTCGTGACCATCTTTTCCGCGTCGACCGCGCCTCCTGCACCGACAACGTACTTGCGATAGTCGGCCGCGACCTTCTTGTCCATCAGCCCTTCTTTCTCGAAGCGGGTGAACAGGTCCTTGGAGATATTCAGAGACCACATGTAGGTATAGTACATGGAGCTGTATCCCTCCAGATGCCCGAAGTTGGCGAACACGTGTGTGCCCTCCTCATATGGATACGGGTTGTACTTGCTCTGGATCTCCTTCATCTTGGCCACAAGGTCCAGCTGCGCGGGATCGACGACGTGATAGTTGAACGACAGTGCGGCGTAGAACATCTGCCTCATGACGTGCACACCCTTGCCGAACTCGTCCGCCGCGCGCATCTTTTCGACCAGATCCTTTGGGATGACCTTTCCCGTCTCGTGGTGCACTGCGAAACGCGCGAGCACGTCGTGATCCCATGACCACTCCTCCAGAAGCTGCGACGGCGCCTCCACGAAATCCCACTCGCAGGCTATACCGGACAGGTTGGCCCACTTGTAGCCGCCGCCCAACAGGTGGTGCAGCAGGTGACCGAACTCATGAAAGAACGTCGTCACGTCGCCGTGCTCCATGAGCGCGGGGCCGTCTTCCGGCGGCTTCGGGAAGTTGCATACGAGGGAGGCCACCGGCAACTGCCGGTCGGTTATGCCCGAGAAGACATTGAACATGGCGGCGTGACCGTACTTCCCATCACGTGGGTGCATGTCCAGGTAAAAACGACCGGCGGGCTTACCGTCGCTCAACACGTCGTATACCACGACGTCCTCGTGCCACACCTTTCCGTCTACCACAGGCCTGAACTCCACCCCAAAAAGATTCTGATAGACGCTCAGGATGCCGTCGCGCACCTTTTCGTAATCGAAGTACTTGCGCACCTCCTGGGAATCCACGCCATACTTCTCGGCCTGGATCTTCTTCACATAGTAAAATCGATCCCATGTGCGCACCGACTGCGCATCCGGGTTATCCGCCTTCTTGCGCCCCAGGATCTCCTCGAGATCTTTCTTCATTCGCGGCCGGGTGATGGAGGAGACCTTGTCGATGAACTCGCCGATGGTCTTCTGGTTCTTGGCCATCTTGTCCTCGGCGTTGTACTGAGCCCAGTTCGGATACCCCAGCGTAACGGCGTACTCGTGGCGCAACTCGAGAATCCTCTTGAAAGTGGCCTCGTTCTCCGGGTACGCACGGGAGAGGAACTCCTTGTAGAGCGCTTTCCTCACCTCCGAGTTTTCAAGATAATTCTGCACGGGGAAGAAGTCCGGGTAATCGGTAGTGAGCTTGACCTTGCCGTTCTTGCCCGGCGCATGGGACTTGATGAAATCCTCCGGCAGGCCCTCGAGATCCTCGGGTGCTACCTCGATGGAACGCTTGTCCTCCCTGATTCTCCTGGAGAACTCCTGCCCCTTCTTGACCAACTCCTCGTTGATCTCGGCCAGCCTCTTTCTCGTTTTTTCATCCTTGTCCACACCGGAACGACGGTAATCCCGCAGGTGATGATCGAGCGATCTCTTTGCCATGGGCCCCATCTTGTCGGTCTCTATGCCATTGAGGGCGTCATATACCTCCCGGTCGAGACCGAGATCCGTAACGAACTTCATGGCGTCCTGCTGGCACTTCTCGGCTGCGGTCCTGACCTTCTTGTCGGGATGCACGTTGGCCATGAGCTCGGAGAACGGCAACACCGCGTCTATCGTGATGT
The DNA here is from genome assembly GCA_030621515.1 of Deltaproteobacteria bacterium. Taxonomy (GTDB): domain Bacteria; phylum Myxococcota_A; class Polyangia; order JAAYKL01; family JAAYKL01; genus JAUVAN01. Next base: position 3,256 of record JAUXHN010000271.1, read on the forward strand.
CAATGTCGTTCATGGCTGCGAGGGTATTGTCGATGGTCCGCTGCCCCTCGACCTCCACCAGTTTGTCCCTCAGTACCTTTGCTTCCGCGAGCAACCCGGCGCAATTGTCTTTCACATCCTTGACGGTCTCGGGAATGCTCGGCTCCACGAGTTTCCCGGAGATCTCGGCCTTCGGCACGTCTATCGGCATGACCTGCTCCTTCTTCTTTTCTATTTCCGGCGCAACCTCTGCGGGCGCGGAAATCTCACTCTTTTCACTCTCATCAGCGGGCTTCAAATCGCCGGAGCACGCAGTTGCAAGCCCCAGTAGCAGCCACGCCGTTATAGCTGTTCCATAACGTAACATTTCACTCCTCCTTGGTGTTTGTCATTCTCGAATAGGGCCGAGCCTAGCACCTTTTTTTTATAATAAGTGGTATAATATTTTCATATTTATAATGAAAGGATTGGGCGATGAGGCGCATATTCTTAATTGTATCGGCGGTCGCGATTTCATCCGGCTGCTGGACCCAGCAAGAGATTATTTCAAACGTGGATAGTGATACCGGCACCGATTCGGATTCGGACACCGGCTCGGACTCGGACAGCGCTTCGGACACAGATACCGAGTCCGAATCCGATACCGGTGATGGGTGTGGGGTGCCCGAAGGCGTCACCGATTGGGGCGGCCCATGCCATACCACCGCCGACTGTCCACCCGACACCGAGTGCGCCATTCTCAATTCCGTGGATGATACACAGGGTTTCTGCGCTGCCGATTGTTGCCACTTCTCCACACTAGACACCGATTACTGCACCGATGTCGCCGCAGGACTGGAGGGTTGTCATTTGCTTAAAACCCAGGAAGAAAGATGGGAATACCCGCCCCCGTACTACTGCATCATATACTGCAACACCCAGGCCGACTGTCCGACCGGGACCGCTTGCGTGGATGCCGGCTACGGCACATTTATCTGCTACGGGTACGCCTCATGAGATACTTACTTCTTATTGTGTTGGCGACCGCGATTTGTGCCGGTTGCTGGACCGAGCAAGAGGTTGTTACGGACGTCACGACCGACGCCGATTCGGACTCGGATTCGGATTCAGATTCGGACACCGGCTCGGATTCGGAATCGGCCTCGGACAGCGACTCCGAGACCGAGGAAGAAGGGTGTGGGGTGCCCTCAGGTATCACCGACTGGGGCGGTCCCTGCCATAGCGACGCCGACTGTCCACCTGACACCGAGTGCGCCATTCTCAATTCCGTGGATGATACACAGGGTTTCTGCGCTCCCGATTGTTGCAACTTCGAGACAGCGGACGCCGAATACTGCACCGATGTATCCACCGGCCTGGAGGGTTGTTATTTGCTTAAAAACCCCGAGGACGAAGGGGACATCTTGCCCCCGTTCCACTGCATAATTATCTGCAACACCCAGGACGACTGTCCGACCGACACCGCTTGCTTGGATCTCGGCGGCTACGGCACATCTATCTGCTACGGTTACGCATTGTGAAACACTTACTTTTTATTGCATTGGCAATCGCGTTTTCAACGGGTTGCTGGACCGAGCAAGAGGCTGTCATAAGGAACGATGCCGGTACAGACTCGGATTCTGACACCGACACGAATTCGGATTCCGACACCGGATCGGACTCGGATAGCGCTTCGGACAGCGACACCGAGACCGACTGGTGCACGGCGCCCGAAGGCATCACAGATTGGGGCGGACCATGCCATACCACCGCCGACTGTCCACCCGACACCGAGTGCGCCATTCTCAATTCCGT
>JAUXHN010000105.1 GCA_030621515.1 Deltaproteobacteria bacterium
GCCCATCCTCTTTGACGGTAGTTTGAACTTTTTGGCAACGGCGCTACAGCCGCTGCCCGGGTTCTTTTTCAGGTGAGAAACAATGGTGTCGAGGAGTGCGGCCTTGTCGGCGCGGGAGATGCGTTTGCCTTTCCGTTTCACGGGGGCAGCCTTTGCCTTGGGCTTGGGCCCCGGCTTCTTGCGCTTGCCACCCGCCTGGAGCGCGATCAACTCGGCCAGGGTTGCGCCCTTCACGGCCCCGACGATGGCCAAGGCGAAGTCGGCGGCTGCGTTTTCAATCGATTTTTCCAGAGTAGTTTTTGGCATTATGAGTCTCCTTGAGTTCAAGCTAGGTCAGAGTCGTTAAAAATGGAAGGGGGATTGTTTTCGTCACCGAGGCGCCAGAGGGTTTCGGTTGAGGGGATCAGATCATCGGGGAGTTCGGTGGCGACGTCTTCGGGTAAAACCACTGGACACCGACCCGGCTGGTATATTGAGCTGAGGCCGCCGTACGCGAGTCCCACGACCAGCCGGGCGACCTCTTCGGTGATTCCAATGGCCAGTGTACCGACTGGCGACCCCTCCTTGAAACGGAGTAGCTTACCGCGGCCATCGGGGTACTTCACCTTTGCCCCAATTTCGAACATCTGCTCCTTGCCTTGCAGCTTCTCCGCGACCGGTATCGCTAGACGAACAACCCCGTATGCCGCAGGCTCCGCCTCCACGTGGAAGATCATCTCGACGAACTTGGACCTTATTAGCCAGAAGCCACGAGCAGGACGCACTACGACATCTGCACTACACGGAGAGGCGTGCCGATTCTGGTACCAAAGCTCCATAAAGCAGACGCCGTACTCCACCGCCGGATACAAGATAAAAGCCAGCCCTTGCTTCTCAAGGTAATTGTCGAAGTCGCGAGCCAGGAAATCGGGGACCTTGTCGGCTCTGAACAGATGCCCCCACAGCACGAGCCCCAGAGACAGGAGCGCAGCCAGTGTTGATCCGAACTTCCAAATTTGGTTGGAGAGGGTCGGTTCCACCTGCGCAAACCACATGAACGCCGCGATCATCGCCGTCACGATGAACACCCCGGTCAGCAGTGTCTTGTTTGTCTCGGACATGAAGCAATCGTACCCTGTCATGGAAAAGCCAGACGCATTATTGCAGAATAAAAAGAGCTTCCACAGTTCTCGAAGGTAACGTGTTTACATTGTAAACCTCAGTCTGGGTGCCGTGGATGCCATGCTTAGGTCCTCTGGTGAGTTGCTCCAGAATGTCGCACGGAGCCGGGCGGGATTGGGTGGTCGGGGTGAGGACCCGTGATCTGCTCCTTTAAAAAAACTACGGCATGGCCAAGTTTTTGGGTTTGGGTCAGGTCCCCCGGTCCTGGAAAGTATGGGCCATTTACGCCTCCCAAATGTCCACTAACTGTCACTTTGCGGACGTCAGGAAGACATTTGCAAACGGTGAATCCGAGATGGGCCACGAAGAGCAAGAAATGCCCTAAGGGCAATTCGTAGGAACCGGCGTGCATGAGTCGTTAAGGTTGGTATGGACAGATATCGAAGTGGGTGCGGTTGTGAGCTGGTCCAGCAGATCGCACGCCTCGCAGTCGGGCAGGGCGGCGTTCGCGAAGATGGTAAAGGACCCGTTCACCGAGGTGAGAGCCCCCAGGCCGGTAAGGTTGGTGAGGATACCGTTATTGGAGATGTACAAGTTGGTCACCGAGGTGAGGACGCCGAGGCCGGTAAGGTTGGTGAGGGTACCGTTATTGGAGATCTGCAAGCTCCCGCTCACCGAAGTGAGGGCGTCAAGCCCGTCCACGTTGGTGAAGGCGTCGTTCCCGTAGATATTCAGGTACCCGCTCACCGAGGTGAGGCCGCTCAGCCCGTCCAGGTCGGTCAGGGCGTCGTTATTGGAGATGGACAAGCTCCCGCTCACCGAGGTGAGGCAAATCAACTCGCTCAAGTCGGTGCACGAAGCGCAGTCGATTGCCAGGTTTCCCGATATCGATGTGTATCCCGCGAGGGTTGTAACGTGCGATTGGGTGCTGATGGTGAAATTGCCGCTGTACGACCCAAAGGGACAATCAGGACCGGTATCGGTATCAGTGTCGGTATCCGTATCGGTGTCGGTATCCGTATCGGTGTCGGTATCGGTGTCGGTGTCCGTATCGGTGTCCGTATCGGTATCTGTGTCAGTGTCCGTATCGGTGTCTGTGTCAGTGTCTGTATCGGTATCGGTATCCGTGTCTGTATCGGTGTCTGTGTCCATATCGGTGTCTGTGTCAGAATCGGTATCGGTCGTCCCGCCGTCGTCGCTGCCCGACGAGCTTTTCGAGCACCCGACGCAGACCAGCACGGTCGCCAGAAGCATAAAGAGCAAGTACCTCATTGCCCAACCCTTTCATTTTACACGTGAGAGTATTCTACCAGTGTTTCGGGAAAGATGTTCGAGTGTATGAGCGGAAGGAGGCGGCAAAGGGGGTGCGGGCAAAATTTCGGGCCGAGGCCTCGGCCTTTACGGTCGGCAGAACCAGCTCGCATACCAGGCCCTCTCCACTACTCCTCGAGCACCTCAATGGTGATTTTATCCCTGACGAAACAGACCTGAATTAGTGGTTCCTTGTTTACTATTTCTTTCAACGAAACGTTATTCGATTCCATATAGTCTACAACTTGCTTCTGGAGTCTCTCCCGGGCTTCTTTCTCTTCCAATCCGAGATATTGCGTGTCTTCCGGATCACCTTGACCGGCATTGTAGTATTGCCTGTCCTGGCGAATGATAATTGCGGCGTTTTTTATCCTGTCGCCATTAATATTCCAATGATCACCTTTGCCAATACGGGACCTGTAACAATTGCTGGGTATTGATGATGTTCTCTTTGCTTCTTCCTCTCTTCTCTTTCTTTCCTCCAGCTCTACATCAGTATCTTTCTGCGATGTCCCATTGGTCCCTGTACCCGACTTGCCATCAACGTGAATAACGTAGATGTCCGGCTTCTTCTCCTCATCCTTTTTGTCGTCCCCCGTGAGATTGTAGATCAATACAGCGCTGATTACCGCAGAAGTTACGGATACAAAAATACCGACAACAACCTTCCTCAATGGTGCCCATCCTCCCATCGCGTCCTCCTCGGCCTGTATATTTTTGAGAATAGTATCGGTGTTTGGGTGGTTTTTCCAGAAAGGTTCCGCATGTGGTGTGGGAGTCACTGTTGAAGGCTGCCCATAACCCCCATCCCTTGAGCGCCGCCGGTGGACGTTGTAGAATCACGTATCCGAGGTAAACAATGTCACGACCAGTTCACTTCATCTCCTGCGCTCTGGGCGCCCTTATTGTGATGACCCTGATGTCCGGCTGTGGTCCACCTTTCGAGAAGGTACCCGACGCCCAGGTGAACACGGATCAGAAAACTGCGGCCGAACGGTTCGCCACCGACGTCCTTCACGCATGGAACGAAGGGAAAACAGCAAACGTCGAGTCCCTTTTGAGCGAAGAGATGAAGCCCGGGTTTACCGAGAAGATGCAGAAAATCTACGCGGAAAAGAACGCAGTGGAACTGGGCAGGTTCGCGGGAATGGAGTTTGTGGAAGTACAACAAGGCGTCAAGGACAAGCTCCTGATTTATCGATTCAAGGGAACCTTCTCCAGGAAGAAGAACTTCTGGGAGGTGCGGGTGGTATACGATCCCGACGGCAAGATTTCCGGCTTCTGGGCCAAGCCATGGAAGGATTCCTTTCAATAGCCTCGGCGGGCGGTGCCGGACACATTGTGACCTTCCGGAGGGCCACTTTATGAATTTGATTATCAGAAGATCGGTAGAGACTGACGCGTCGGATCTCGCCAGGGTGCACGTGGCGGGTTGGCGTGCGGGATACGCGGGTCTAATGCCCGGGGAACTGCTCGACAATAAATCGGTCGACGCCGGCGAAACCATGTTCAAGAAGAGGATGGCAGGGAGCGATGAGTCCGGTGAGCGGATTCTCATCGCCGAGGTAGATGGAACCACCGTCGGGTTCTGCGGATACGGACCCGGCAGGGATGAGGGTACAAGCGCGTGCACCGGGGAGATAATGGGGCTCTACGTGCTCCGCGATCACTGGGGCAGAGGAATCGGAAGCGCGCTCACGGAGAAGAGCCTGGAGGACCTGGCAGCGGCTGGATTCGACAACGTCTTCCTGTGGGTGCTCGAGACCAACCTGCGAACGATCCGCTTCTACGAAAGAGGCGGCTGGCAACTGAATGACAAGACCAGGACGGTCACATTGCGCGGACACGATCTGCCCCACGCGCAGATGGTGATGAGATTATGAAGGTATTGGGCGCTCTATTCGGCTGACTAGCCCTGGTATTCGTATGCGCCGATATCAGCCCACGGCGGCCCGAGGCCGGTGTTCGGGGTTTCCGGGTCGTCAAACCGTATGTTCCCCTCGATGTCCAGGGTGGGAGCGGTTGTCCCTTCGGCTGCGTCGATGCACGGTGAACCGGGCTGGATGTGGAAGTCCCCGGAGGCGGGATCTTCGAACAGGGGATCCTCGTTGATGATGCCGACTCCCGCGAAGCCCCCCTGAACAACGCTGTATTCGACTGTGCCCGCCGGGGCAAGGGGATCGAGTTCATCGGGCGTATCTCCCCACATCACGCAGTTGGTGAACACGGCGAAGTTATTATCGGACGTACCGGCGGCCCCTCCGCCTTCCACCGTCGAGTTCGAGTGGAAAGTGCAGTTGACGAACTCAGCGGATGAGTACGAGCCCCCCGTGCCCCCGCCTATCATTTCGGCGTGGTTGCCTGTGAACAGGCAGTTCTCGATGGTCGGAGCGCAGTTGAAGACTCCCAACCCACCACCGGATTGATCGGCGATGTTGCCCTCCAGGATGACGTTCTTCATGGTTAACGCGGCGAGTCCCACGTACACGCCTCCCCCGTTTCGCCCCGCGTGGTTGCCGACGAACGTGCAGTCCTCGATGGTGACATTGGTGGAGGCCTCGCAGCCCATGCCGCCGCCATCGTAGTCCGTGACGTTGTTCGCGAATATGCAATTGTTGAAGACCGCGTTGCTGCCGCCCGAGTTGTAGACGGCGCCGCCCGATCTGCCCGCGTAGTTGTCGAGAAAGGTGCAGTTGCGGACCGTCGGTGAGGTGCCCTCGTTGTACATCCCGCCGCCCTTGTTTGTGTTATCAGGCGCGGAGAATCCTACAGCTGTGGAGCCGTTTGCAATGGTGAAGCCGTCCAACACCGCGAAATTCGACCCCGTCACCACATGGTAGGACGCGTCCGTCCCGGTCGGGCCATCCCGCCCGTCGAGGATGGTGACGTTGTTCATCCAGTTGCGTTCGTCTTGCGAGTTTTCGGTCCCGTCGAACCCGCCGAACACCGACACGCCCGAAAAGAGCGCGATCGTGTCGTGGGGACCGGACACCCTGGAGTAGTAGACCCCCTCGGTGATCCACACCTGGCATTCGCCGCACGCGCCGGCCGAAGATATCCCCTCTTGGACTGTGGAAAAGGCCGTCTCCCAGGAAAACCCGTCCGACGGTCCCGAGGCATCGGCATCCACAAAGCGAACGCACGGTTCGTCGCACGGGTCGGAGGTGTCGGAGTCGCTGTCGACATCGGAATCCATATCCGAATCTGCATCACTGTCCGTGTCACTGTCGTTGTCCGAGTCGGTATCGGTGTCCGGGCCGTTATCGTCGTTCCACACCACATCCTGCATGGACCAGCAACCGGCTACGAGCACTACCAAACAGCACACCGCAATGGAGTGTCTCATCTTTGCCCCTTCACCTTGCTCTGTTTGGCTGTCTGAGCCGACAATTCAGCTGTCTCCTACCCCATCTTACGATATGATGCCTTCCTGTGGGGCGGTTTTGTCGGGGGAGGCTGTTACGTGCGAAAAGAAAGACAGTGCAATGAAGCACATGCTGTTGATGATGCCGGCGATCGTGCTGGTTTTCGCCGGGTGCGCGGACGGCTCGTCGGGCCCCGACGGTGGAACCGACGGCGGCGACACCGACACCGATACGGACATCGATACGGACACGGATACCGATTGCACTCAGGGGGAATACAGCGGTGATTTCGAGATCCTCGAACAGTCGGATGTCACAACCCTTGCGGGGTACACCTCTATCTCGGGAGCCCTGCATATCGAGTGCCCGTCATGCACCGACTTGAGCGAGCTGGTTTGCCTTGTCTCCGTGGGCGACTTGTGGATCGGTAACAACGCCGCCCTCACCCACCTGGGCGGTCTGAGCGGCATCACCTCGGTGGGCGGGAGCCTGGCCGTCAAATGGAACGGCGCCCTCACCAACCTGGACGAGCTGAGCGCCATTGTCTCTCTGGGTGAGAGGTTGCAGATCGAATACAACCCCTCCCTCACCGACCTGGACGGGCTGAGCGGTATCACCTCGGTGGGCGATTACTTGAACATTGGAGGGAACGGCGCTCTCACTAATCTGGACGGTCTGAGCGGCATCACCTCGGTGGGCGGGAACTCGTGGATCCAATACAACCTGGTCCTGACGAACCTGGACGGCCTTGGCGCCCTCACCTCGGTGGCCGGGGACCTGCTTGTTTACCACAACATCGTTCTGCCCGACTGCGAAGTATGCGATCTCCTGGACCAGCTCACCAGCGGACCCACGTCGATAGAAGTCCACGACAACCTCGACGACACATGCACGCCCGTTCCGGCTAACTGTCCGTAGACCCGCGGAGCCAGACCTCGAGCACGGTGTGCTGCTCGGTCGTCATCACGGCCGAGGTCCCCACCTGTAGCGTGCGGATCACGTCGAGCTTGCCGTCCCCGTCGACGTCGACAAGGTCGAAGCCGTAAGCCGGTAAGAGGGGATCGACGATATCTCCACTGACCATCGGGCTCTCCCATGTGGAGTCGGGCAGCCCCAGATCGGTTTCGGTGAAGCTCTGGCCGGTGCCGTCGTTGATGTAGGCCCTGAGGCCGCCGTCGTTGTCGTGGGTCACCAGGTCGAGGTAGCCGTCTCCGTCGAGATCGCCGAGCTGAGAGATCATCGCGTTGTTGAGGATCTGGCCTGCGGTGAAGGTGGTCCCGTTGCCGTGGAAGATGCGGCCGCCAACGGCCAGGTCCGGGTTGCCGTCGCAGTCCACGTCGCCGACCGCGCCCTGGAGCGGATTGCCTACCAGGCCCAGGTTGTTGCCCTGGTGGTTGCCCCCGCTGGTGAACGACACCCCGTCGCCGCTGTTGAGGAACACCTGGGCCGCCAGAGTGCCGCCTATCTGGCCGAAAGCGATTACATCGACATCGTCGTCGTCATCGACATCAGAGGCATTGATCCAGCCGTTGTTGGCGCTGGTACCGGCCCCGAGAACCGGGATTCCCGAGACGCCGGGATCGGACCAGCCGCCGGCACCGTCTGAGTGGCGCACGGCGAAACCGCTGTCGAACTGATCGGCGCCGAAGATAGCGTCCAGGTAGCCGTCGCCGTCGAGATCGGCCAGCCCAGCGCCCTGCAGCGTATTCGAAGGCAAACCGGTAATGGCCAGCGAGAACGACATCGAGCCATTGTTGATCCAGGCCTGCGGTCCGGCCACGTGATCGCCCACCACTGCGTCGGGCAGGTCGTCTCCGGCAAAGTCGCCCAGATCGCCGCCCCAGCCGCCGGCGAAGGTGCCGCCGGGAAGCGCCACGGCCGAGCCGAAGGTGCCGTCACCGTTGCCCGGGTAGATGCGCGCGCTGCTGGCCAGCCGCGGGTTGACGAAGATATCCGGGTCGCCGTCGTCGTCGAGGTCGGCCACCACCGGGATCGACTTGCCCGCGTCGTTCACCAGGTACGCACCCCAGGTGTACGCGAAGTCGCCGCCGCCGCAGCCCGGCGGTGAGAACGAGGCCAGACCGGCGCCCTCCTCGGGTGCAGCCACCTCGCCACAGATCAGATCGCAGTCCGAGTCGGCGTCCGTGTCGGAGTCCGAATCGGAGTCCGAGTCGGAGTCCGTGTCGGAGTCCGAGTCGCCGTCGGTGTCCGAGTCGGCGTCCCCGTCTGTGCCGGTGGAGCCGTTCGAGTTACACGCCGGGACAGTCATCGCGAGAGTCAACGGAACAAGAATCACAAACCAGGCGAGAAGTTTTTTCATGATATGCCCTCCATCATCAGGAACAGCATATCACAAAGGCGAGTGTTCCGCCCTGGATGAAGGCCTGGATGAAGGCCTGGATGAAGGAGTGGGAGTCATTATTGAGGGAGTCATTATTGAGGTCATTATTGAGGTTTTGGTTTGTCCTGCTACGTTTTGGTTTCCCCGCCGCTTGCCTCGCCGTAGCGCCTTGCGCGAAGGAGGGTCGCAGGGCCTATGGCGGGTTTTGGACCAGGGTGCCGCTGTTCTCGCCGCCGCATTGCACGGACCGGTGGTGTTTCTGGCTTTCTTCTCGACACGGAACAGTCGTTTGGTATTGTTGCGCGAAAGCGAAACGAAAATGGTGAATGGGAAGCCAAAATGGAAAATCCTGGCTGAAGAACGAAGGAGCTTGTGATGGGCAACATGACAGTAAACCTGAAGAAGCTGAAGTTGAAGAAGTTCGGAACATTGGAGGTCAGAAACGAAGTATACGTGGTGTCTCTCGCCATGGATCTGAGCGGAACGGGACAGAATATCGAACCGGACGGCGAGACGGGACAGCTATTGTCAGACGGCTTTCGCGCGTTCAACAAGTACGCGGTGGTCTCTGTCAGCCCGCTGTTTCACGGTATTCGCCGCGACGAAGAACTACCTCTAATTGGCGACGGACTCCTCCTGTACGGCCCAAAGGACCCAGAGGGCAAGATTGCGCTCCACATGGCGATAATGGAGTCGGATGCAGATCACCGAGGAATCGGTGACAAAATGGAAAAAGCCCTGAAAAGGGCGAAAGTCTTCGAGGCGCTCGAGGCCATCGGAAACGTTACCACCATCGCGGCCCCACAGATCGGCGTGGTGGCCAGGCCAGTCATCAGCGCACTACGGTACGGCTTCGAAACATTTCTGTTCTTCTTGAAAGAGGATGGCGACGACGTGATCTGCGACATCCACTACTCCAGCTGGAACAAACCCAACAGAGGCTACGCAGTCTCACCCCCCGGACAACCATTCGAATACAAAAACCACTACATAAAGGCCCACATCGAGGTCTCACATAACGAGTAAGGCTCAAAATGCTCGCGCAACCCCATTCAAGGAGACCATGAATGCGTGAGTTTCATCTGGCCATCGGCATTGCGGGCGCACTCGCCCTGATCTCCGGAGCGATGCTGCTCCCCTGGTCTTCCCTTTACACGACTGCGTGGATCGTAATCGTCGTGGGAATGGCGGTGGGGGTTCCCACCGGCTTCACCTACCACGTTGTGCTCTACAAACAGCTGAAGATGATGGGAGAAGTGCCCCGGGGCTGGTACTGGCGGCCGATCTCTTTCAACAGCCGTCTGGACCCGCGTGGAAGAGCCAGAGTTCTACCGTGGTTATACGTTGGTGGCGCTGGATTCATGCTGGTAGTCATCGGTATCGCGCTCATTGTGACGGCCATGATCACAGCTAGACTGGGGTATGCCATTCCATTATGATGCCTTTCGGACCTCAACATGAAGGAGATAAAAAATGGCAGAAGCAAAAGGATTGGCCAAACCGGTAAAGTTGAAAAGCGACCTGGCAGAGTTTCTGGGAGCAACCAAACTTCCCAGGACAGAGATCACCAAAAAATTATGGGACTATATCAAAAAGAACAAACTTCAGACCAAGACTGAAAATGGAAAGGCCATGAACGCGGGCAAGTTCATCGTGGCCGATGCCAAGTTGCTCACGATTTTCAAGAACACAAAATCCACAAGCAAATCAGGAAAACTCACTGACCTTACAAACCTCAAAGAAGGTCAGACGATAAATATGATGCAGATGGCTGCCGTCGTCGGCGCCAATATAGAATAATCCTGAAGTGTCGAGCCTGTATACAAACAATGCGGGTCCGACACACCCGATTGGATGGAGGTTCAGGGGGCCATCTACTTGCCGCAGCACTTCTTGAACTTCTTGCCGCTGCCGCAGGGACACGGGTCGTTGCGGCCCGCCTTTCGCTCGACCTTGACCGTCGCGACCGGATTTTGCAGGCGCTCGAGATCCACGGTGTTCTCGGGCGCGTCCGGATCGACCTCGATCTCGCAGGCCCAGCCGTTCTGCTCGAAGATCGTCTCCAGCTCTTTCTTCCGCTTCTCGGTCTTCACGCTCAAACGGGCGGGCTGTTTCTTCGTACCCAGCCTGGTGGGCTTCTTGCCGTCGAAAACCTGGTCCAACTCCATTTTTTGCTCCGTGCCCGGCCGCCGGTGGTCGGGTCTTCCTCAATCGGGTTTGACTACCAGAGCGTCATAGACCATTCGGGACCCGGGAACAACTTTGCGTCGAGTCGAACGGGTGTTGGCCGGTGCTACAGGTTTTTCGATCGGCGGCGACGGCGAGGTCGTGGTGGGGAATCAACCGCTGCTGGGCGACGCTCTCGCTCGGCATTGGGCTGGCGCTCGGCTCTGGCTTCGGCCCTGGTCCTGGAGCGGGCCCGTTCCTCGGCTCGCTGGGCGCGTATCTGGGCGATCCTTTCGCGGATGGGCACCTCGAACCGTTCCGACGGGCTGGTCTCGTAGTCGAAGTCATCCAGTGTTCGCCGGGGCAACCTCTTGCCCACCTGCTTCTCGATGTCTCTGAGATCCTTCTCCTCGTCCGCAGAGACAAAAGTAAACGCCTCGCCGGTCAACCCGGCCCTGGCAGTACGGCCCACCCGGTGGATGTAATCTTCGGGCACCTTGGGTACGTCCACATTGACCACGTGAGACAGGGCCTCGATGTCGATGCCCCGGGCAGCCACGTCGGTGGCAACCAGCACCTGGATGCGGTTGTGTTTGAAGTCGGCGAGGGCCTTGGTCCGCTGGGTCTGGCTCCGGTTGCCGTGGATCTTGTCGCAGGAGATCCCGTGGCGGTCGAGAAAGCGGGCGAGACGGTTGGCCCGGTGCTTGGTTCGGGTAAAAGCCAGGGCGTTGTCGATCAGGCCCCGCTCCAGCAGCTCGAGCAGCAACGACGGTTTGAGATCCGAGCGCACAGGGTAGACCGATTGGCGGATGCCGGTGGCCGGCGCAGCCGAGCGCTGGATATTGATCACGGTGGGTTTGTGAAGCATCTGTCGCGCCAGTTTGTCGATCTCCGGCGGCACCGTGGCCGAGAAGAACAGCGTTTGCTGGGGTGTCGGCAGCTGCGCGAGGATTCGTCGGATGTCGGGCAGGAAACCCATGTCGAGCATCCGGTCGGCCTCATCGAGCACCAGCACCTCCAGGTCATCGAAGCGGGCGTAGGGGTGCTGCATGTGGTCGAGCAGGCGCCCAGGACAGGCCACGACGATGTCCACGCCGTCGCGCAACGCCTTCTGCTGGGGGGCCATGCCCACACCGCCAAAGACCGCCGCAGCCTTGATCCTGGTGTGCCGGGCCATCTCGTTGGTGTGCTCGACAATCTGTGCGGCCAGCTCCCGGGTGGGGGCCAGTACCAGCGCGCGGGTGGCGCCTCGCTTCCGGGCGAGAAGCCGATCGAGGATCGGAAGGGCAAAGGCCGCAGTCTTGCCGCTGCCGGTCATGGCACAGCCGAGGATGTCGTTGCCCTCGAGGGCCGGGGGGATGGCGTCCCGCTGGATCGGTGTCGGTTCGGTGAAGCCGAGATCGGCGACGGCGCGATCGAGATCGGGGTGAAGGTCAAAGGATTTGAAGTTGAGTTTCACGAGGTTGTTGCTTTCAGATTCGCGCTATGCCGAGACACACAGCGTGCAGGGATACGACGATCGCCAGAAAAATCAAGCGGATTGCGGGTGTGCGAAACTTGCCGAAAGAATAGACCAGTTGATTGGTCTTGCACTTGCCCACGCAGTCACCGCAGAGGGTACAGGACAGGCCGACCTTTCGTTGTTCAATGTGTGTTTTGTCAAGAGCGCCAAAGCGGCAGGAGGGGCCGCAAGCTCCGCACCCGTCGCAGTCCTTTAAAAAGAGTAACCGAAAAGGTGAAATCTTGCCGAGGATGTTGGCGATGAGTCCGATCGGACAGAAGACCACACAGTGAAACATGGTCCCCAGTTTCCTCGAAACCAGGATCATCAGCAGAACCCCCAGAGTTCCGAATCCCAGAGCGACGACGGCAGCGGCGGCCGCGGATACGCCGAGGGCTCTGAGTGCTATTGCCGCCCCGATGACAACGGCCAGGACGACCACTCGAAGATGAGTGCTCCAGCGGGGGAGCGTATTGGGTCGTTTCTTCCGGTCGCAAGCGAACTGATCCCACACTCCCATGTAGCACAAGTGGCTGCACCAGGCCGGACCGACGATAACCATCGTGGAGAGGAAGAGCACGGGCATGAAGAAGCCGTCACCTCTGAAAATCGGCCCCGCGAGTATGACCGCAGGCACGGGGATGTGCAGCTTGCCGCTCATCAGGAACGTTTCGGAGACAAAAAGCCCCAGGATGAGTTGAGTGAAAAAGACAACGGAGAAAAGCAGCCAGATTCTCTTTCGCCATACCGTCGAAGCATTCACGTCCGCCATCTTTTCGACAATCCATGCCGAGTATGTGGACAGGGCGAGTATCTCAAGCCAGCCGCCGCCGTGCCAGAAGCGTTCGAGGAGCAACATCGGGCGGTCGACCTTGAGCTGAATGATCGTCAGCAACATCGCAGTGATCAGAAATGCTGCCGCGCTCGCATTGCCTGTCGCGGGATTTCGGGCAAAGAACAGTTTTGACTTTCTGGAAAGAAAGACCATACCCGAGGCAGCGGTGAAAAGAGACACCGCGCCCAGAATGATCGCCATCTTCATCCATGGAGCGCCCGTGATGCGACGTATGAAGATCAGCTCGTACGCCGTGTCTGCCCAGATGAGAGCCGCTGCAATGAGCAAGAAGGGCGCGACTGTTTTGAACCATCTCTTTTTAAAAAAGAGAAGAGCGAAGGCACAGAGGCAGGCGAGTATCTGGGCCAAACCGCCGGACCTCAAGAAATGCGCGCAAAGGATGAGAACCCCAAGCGCAACCGGTATTAATCGAACGATCATATCTTCGGAGAGATTACAGCCAATTCTCTCGAAGGACATCTTCTTTTCGGTTCATGCTGGCATTCACCGCGCCCTGATGAGGGCTGTCTCGTGATCGCATTTTTGAAACACCTAATCATAACGCAACCATGGAACACCTCTGGTCCATTGCGAGGAGCCATCCCTCGACGCGGGATTCCAGCATCGACCATCCTTTCCAGAGCGTAAGGTAACCTGGGGGCATTCCTCGTTTTGTAGGTATCCAGCCTGCGAGTTTGGCGAGCGCTTGTGCTGCCCACTTTACATTAGGAGCCTTTCTTGGCAGGCGTTTGCCAGGGTTCACTAATGCATAGAGGCACTTCCATTGTGGTGTGGATAACACCTGCTCACATGAGGCTTTGCTCTGTGCGTTTAAGCCGGTTCGCAGCTGCATGATGCGCACCGCAATAAAGGCCAGGATGGCGAGGATTCGACGCAAATTGTCAGATGCCTGAAAGCGACGGTCTTCGGCACGACATCCGGTTTTCCAAACTCGGTGATATTCTTCGATCATCCAACGCTGTTCATAAATCTTGATGATGCTTTCGATGTCAGAGTTGTCGTCTATCGGTTCAGTCGTCAGCAGCATCCACTCGAGTGGTTCTGCATCTTTGGGAGGTTTAGGCTCGCTTACATACACGGCATGAAGTTTGATGGGACTTTTACCTTGAGGGGTATGCGTGATTCTACATGCACGGACCTCGGTTTTCGCTGTTCGTGCTGGCCGTGCGTTTTTCGGTCTCATTCCACGGTGTCGGCCACGCTGTTGGATCTGTACAGTGCGCTGATATTTCACTGGCTCACTGCGAAGCTGATCCCAAAGGTGACCAGCATCTCCGGCTACAGTTCGGTTGTATGACGCTCGCACAACGAAACGGTCCTCATGCCGGAGCTTGTATTCAAGATACTCATATACATCGGCCTCGCGATCACAGACCCAAATCAACGAATTGGTTGATGAGACACGCTCTCTGATCCGCTCCGAGCTACGCTGCCACTTGAAGTTTTCCTTCTCCGCGTAGGGCCGTTTTTTGCGAGTGTTGCGGCCAGGTCGGTCAGTCTCCCGTATCCACCATTGCTGGTCCAACAAGCCGAGGATATCGCGCGTCTCTCGTTCTACTGCTAATGCCGTGTGAACCAGAAATCCACGAGACGGCCTGTCCTTATTGCCGCCGAGTTCACCAAGCTCCTCTGCCACTTGATGCCAGTATTTCATCGTTGTCGTGTCCTCGATGACTAGCACGTCCTTGGCTTTCTCAAGACGAGCGATACAGGCCTTGAATCCGCCTTCCAAAATAGAATCCGGGTCGACTCGCTCATTTCTCAAGAAACGAAACGTGCCCTCTTTAAGTGCTCCGCTGCCTTCGCAAACCGAGTGCGTCGAATCCTGCGGATGCTGTGCCTGACGCCCCGCATATTCGATCAGTCGCCGATTCCTGCGTCTGTCACCTAGTTCGCAGCGAGAAAAAATCTCATGAGCCCATTGATGTGATGCTGTTTGCATTTCAACGCTCCTTGAAGAGAAAGCCGAAGCCGCATGCTGATGTGACTTCGATAGGCATATCGCTCAAGGCGCGTCAATTAGAAGACATCTGCCTCTCCCGCGTTCTGTATAAAAGACAGGCGTGAACACCGCGGCAACGATGCGCTTCCGCGCAAGCCCTGCGGGCTGTTTTCTCCAGCCCGCG
>JAUXHN010000037.1 GCA_030621515.1 Deltaproteobacteria bacterium
TGGAGGGCCATCCCGTCCGATATCAGGCTTGCGATGTGTCGTCCGATGGTCAATGAAACAGGATCGACCTTGAGAGCGGGAACCTCGATAAGGGGGACATTGCCTTCCACCAGGTAATCTATCTGTTCCACGGGGATGAGAGAGTCACCGAAAGTCACGGGCATGTTCTCGTTTACCTGGGCGATGACCAGCGCGGCGCTTTCCACCGCGGCCCTGGTGGCGTCCACGGAGATCCCCAGGCTGCACATGCCCAGGGAATCCGGCGGCGAGACCTGAATCAAGGCTGCGTCCACGCGAATGATCCCACGATTCATGGCCGATGGAAGCTCGCTGGTATTCATGGGTGTGTAGTCCATCGGGCTCTCGGCCGATGAACTTGACACACCGTGACCGAGATAGAAGGTGTTGTATCGGAAGTGGTCGAGCATTTCGGGGCTCGCCAGCTTGAAATCACGCCGAGTCGCGGTCAGGTGGATGACCTCCACATCGTGGAAGTTCTTGGCCATTTCGACCAGGGTATTTGTGAGCAGGTAAGGTTCTCCGGCTCCGGAACCCAGGAAGATCGTCTGACCGTTGCGGATGTTGGAGAGCGCCTTCTTTGCGGAGACGAGCTTGGGCTTATAGTCGTTTTGCCATGAATGCTCGTTCAAAATACCTTCGCTCATGAAAAGATAAGAGCACTTTTTCACTGCACGGACAAGGTCGGTGCCACGAATCCATCAAAGGAACTGATTGCTTCTATTGGAGGAATCTCCGCCTGGCTGCTCTAAAACATCTCCGAGTAGATCTTCTGCCAGTCGGCGTCCGGAACGGCCGAGGGCAAATCCGGGAGCGGCTCTCCACCGTCCGCCATGGCGAGGCCGAGATCCTCCGAAGAAAGGACCGCCTGGAGCTTGTCGATTTCCGACGTGAGCCACGATCTGACTTTGGTGGCGCCCATCAGATTTTCGCCTTCGACCGGCGTCGCGTCCGGGAGAACGCGCAGGTACCACTTGTCGTCGTGACCTCCCGTCTCCACGACGGTCCCGGACACAGGAGCCACGATTGTAGCCGCAGCTTGCTTGCGCCACAGTTTCACGGCGTCCGCCCCCTCCGTAATCCTCTGTCCAATGCCGGGAAGCCGCATCCTGTCGGGCCTGCCGAGCAGGCGTGTTCCAAGGTCGTCGAGCGAGATTTTCAGGGTTCCGCCCGCCAGGGGTCGCAAGAGTGTGTGACCAACGTGGTGCAGAACGCCCTCCGTGCTTTCTTTCGCCCCGCCAGGCACGGTGACAATCCTGGTTGAGCGAAATAACGCGATGAGAAGCGTAGCGCCGATCACCGCGCCGATGGTCATGAATCCGCCGAGGAATATGAGATGACCGAGTTCGAAATGAAATTCGTACATTCCTGGTAACATGGCTTACCTCCTCTACGTTTTCGCTTTTTGCCGCAAGCCCGGGTACAGGGGCAAGTAACGGTATGAAAGCGAAAAAACAATTACACCGTATGAGATCATTCCTCCAAAGACGCCGATCTCCACCAGGCTCGGCGTATACAGCACGAACTCCTCGAACGGCAAAGTGGGCAGCGACTGACTTTGAAGCGTCATGACATAGCGGTTGATCGCAATCCCGATGCAGACCAACATGGGAGCGACTATCATCAACGAAGGACGTTTTCGCAGGCGACTGTTTATGAGAACGAGCGCCGGCAACAGACCGAAGAGTACTATCTCTGCGAACAGGATCCACGTGCCGAAGGAGGCCTCCTTGAAAAACTCGGAGACCGAATAGCCCGAGGCCGGCGCAGTGTGATTGATCCACACGATCGTGTCCGCCGATTTGAGCCCCACATAGGCCAGAAGCAGCCAGCCCGATATCCGGCCCAGGAAATCGTAGGCCTCTTTTCTCACGAGTTGCTTTTTGGTGATCTTCGAGGCGAGCTTGTTTATAAGAATCAGAAATGACGGGCCCGCAGCGATGGCCGAAAGAATGAAGAGAAAGAACGTGGAGGGCCAGATGAAGAAATGTTCCCGAAATGCGAATGGGCGACCGTTCATGACGCCGTACAGGCCGCCCAGGGAACCTTGATGAAAGAACGAGAGAACGGCGCCCACTCCGGCGAAGACGACGACCACCTTGTGCAACTGTCCCTCGAATATCAGAAGGGACACATTTTTGGAGAGGCTTGGGTTCTTGAGTATCAGCGGAACATACTCGATGGCCAGCACCAGCAGGTACAGTGTGAGGCAGAATGTGACCTCGGCGAGCATGGAGTGAGCGTTGGGATGCCAGAAGGTGAACCATGCACGAAGCGGTTGCCCCACGTCGATGGCAAGCACCACTACTGCTCCGCTGTAACAGATGAAGCCCAGAACGACCGCGCTGCCGATAACATCTTTCAATGCCTGCTTCTTGAGAATGTACAGCAAGAAGGCGGAGAAGAAGGCTCCCGCCCCGAGCGCTATCACGGTCAGATCCAGGAAAATCCAGATGCCGAAACCAAACCGGTTGTTCATGTTTGTGTGATGAAGGCCTTGCGACAGGCAGAGCATGCCGAAATAGCCACCGATCGCGAAGAGCGCAATCCAAAAACCGATCCACGTCAGAAACACACGAGTAGGGGCTCTGTTGGTAAGGGGTTCAATCATCAGGCTGCCCATCCAGAGGTAGAGGCGTCTTGGCCGCCATGTCTCGAACCCAGCCTCGTTGCGTCAGGTAGTATACCTTGGGACCGGTGCCCAGTGTTTTGAGGAGTTGAAACGACTCGGGCCCGGCGGCCAGTTTGGCCACTTCACTGTCCTTGTCTGCGAGATCGCCGAAGGTGATTGCGCCGTTCGGGCAAGCCTCGGCGCAGGCGGTTTGATACTCATTTGGTTCGATCTCCGAGCGCCCCTCGCTCGCCGCGCGCTCCTGCGCAGCATGATGTCGGCCGTGGCAGAAGTTGCATTTCTCGACGACGCCTCTCATGCGCGGAGTAACCCCGGGATTTAGCAGGTGTTCCGTGCCCTCCGGCCATACGGGATCCCACCAGTTGAAATACCTGGCGTGGTACGGACATGCGACCATGCAGTAACGACAGCCCATGCAGCGCTCGGGAATCTGGCTCACTATTCCGTTTTTGGGATCCACATCCACCGCACTCTGTGGGCAGACACCTACGCATGGAGTCTCGTTGCCGCAATGCTGGCAACTGACCGGCAGGTAGGCAGTGTCACTATGAGGATACTCCTTTTCGTTCGTCACGCTGTAGACGCGTATCCAGGTCAGGCCACGATGGATGCCGGCCTCCGGAGGAACGACAGAAACGTTATTTTCCAGAGAGCAGGCAACCATGCACGCTCCGCAACCGTCGCAGCGATCAATATCGATCACCATGCCGTATCGCTTTTGGGGGGTGGTTTTCGTCATGATACCACCTCGAGCATTTTGGCGGGGATCACTCGCCAGCAAGCATCATTTTCACACGATGGAAGATCCAATGGCTGGTCCCCTTTTCCGCGGGAGGCATCGCCGAAAGCTTCTGTCGACGGACCTACAGCCACATGGACCACGCCGTCGACCACTGCGGGATCCAGCACAACCTCCACGGTGATGGAGCCGAGCGAAGTCTTGATCGATGCCTTGTCTCCTTCCACGAATCCCAGATCCCCGGCTGTCTTGGGACAAATGGTCGCAAACCGGGAGTCCAATCTCAATCTTGTTTCACGGAATAACTTGGCCATGACGGGAGGAAGCGGACCATCGCCTGACGCGTCTCGCCAGCCGAACGGCATGAGGGTGATTTCATGCGCCCATCCATCCGCCGTCGACGGTTGTTCCAGGGCACGGTGAAGGCGATCGCGAATAGCGGCGTTCGCGCCCATCAGTCGGAAGGGTGGGCACGAGAAAGTAGCCGATGCGTCTGTCCACAGACCACCGCTCGTGAGTGCGCGCCAGAGATCTCCGTTCGTCTTGAACTCCGTCAACGGCACGCTCTCGCCCTTTGATGGATCAAACACCGAGCCCCGCTCGCCCGCATGGATCCGATCCGAACGGCCACGCAGAAGTTCGGTGATTGTGGGAACAACGCTCGATTTTGCCACCATGGAAAGCACACGCAACGAATCTACCGAATAATCCGGGGCTCTCATGGACGGTACGGTCAACCCCATGGAGTCGACCGGAGCATCGATGGGCACTCCCGCTTCGTCGATGCTTTCGAACGGCGTTGTTGATGGAATGACAAGGTCGGCGCCATGCAGGGCCGATCTCTCGAACGGGGCCAGGCTCACAACCCGCCCTTCGGATGGGTTGAGCTTGCGCTCCAGCAACGAGGTCGGTATGGCGAAACCTCCGGCGACACCATCTGCGATCAACAACCGTATCGATCCGTCCGGAACATCGGCAAGCTCGACGGTATCGGCGAGTCGGCCCTCCCGGGGAAGCTGTGTGGTTCCGGAAGCCCGCCGGGCCACAACCCCTCCGGGGCGACCGACATCTCCGTTGAGCAAGCTCAAGCTGAACGCCGCGGTCTGTGCTTCGGCGCTCAGCGGCCCACCTCCCGGATCGACACCTGGAATCACCACCGCCGGACCGGAGGCGAAACGGCGAGCCACCTTCTTGATCGTTGCGGCATCGATTCCGGTAATCCGGGATACCTTCTTGGGAGAGAACCGGGCGACAAGCTCCCGATATCCGCCAGGTCCATCGAGATCGAGAGCCTGCTGGGCGATGATCTCCTTGTCGTACAGGCCCTCGGAAACGAGAACGTTGGCCAACCCCAGAGCGAGCACAGTTTCGGTGCCAGGGGCGATGCGCAGCCAGAGGTCGGCGCCGCGCGCGGTGCGCGACGGTCGAGTCTCGATTTGAACGATGTAAGGTTTATCGGAGTCTGATCGGCCGCGTAGCTGGGAGCCGGCTTCACCAGAACCGAGGCCTTCGAGAACAGGCGCCCCAAAGCTGAGAACGGTTCTGGCGCGAGCGATGTCCAGCCCCAATTCCGGAGCCGGGCCATCGAGCATGGCGCGGAGTCGATTGATTGGAGTATCTTCGCGAAGACCCTTGATGTGGGCACCGTCAAGGGCGCCGAGCCATTTGCGATAAGCGAGCGAACGCATTCGGCCGGGGCGGTTGTCGAGAATAGCCACCGAACCGTGGCCACCCCCGGAACGGGTGTCATCCAACCAGTCTCCCAATTGTCGCACTGCGGCCTTGAACGGAATACCGCGCCGCTGCCCGTCGGCGCCGACAATGGTCGGCTCCACGATGCGCGAGGGATGATACGAGAGGTATCTCCCCGCGAGGCCGAGGGCGCAGACGAATCCGGCGCTCAAGGGATGGCCCGGCACGCCGTGGACACCCACCGGACTTCCTCCAACGGAGCGAACCTTCAGACCGCATCCGGCGTGGCACAGGCCGCAGTGAGTGAATGCAACTTCAACGGGTCCCCGGGGCAACCGAGGTTTCCAGGACCAGTTCTGGGTCCAGATCGCGATGTCGTCGAGGCCCTTCCACGGAGCCGGACTCAGCGCCGCGCCGACGGCTCCTCCGCCTACAAGTCCCAGAAAATCTCGTCGTTTTACGGAAAATCCCATTTCAATATTCTACTTGTGACACGCGAGACAACTGTCCCGCACTCCTCGTTTTCGATGACAGTCCACGCAATCCGACATCTTCATGCTCCAGGGTGGGGACGTCGTGATCCCTGAAAAATCGTGTCCCCAGATATCGCGGCTGTATCCCGTGAAGCGGTTGCGTTTCAGGGGTCGTAGAGTCTTCGTTTGTCCGTGGTCGCCGTGGCATTGCTTGCAGGGAATCTTTGCCAGCTTGGTATGTCGAACGTGGGGAAAGAACGCGTTGTCGGGCTGGCGCGCGTATACGAGCCAGGGGATCTCGCGGCCGGGTTTTATGTATTCCTCCACCAGCTTGAGTTCATCTTTGCTTGTCCCGATCGCCTCCTCGTGACAATCCACGCAGACGGCTATTTGAGGAATGCCGGCGAAGCCGCCTTCCGAAGTGAGATGATGACAGTCATCGCATTCCATCCCTACATCATCGGAAGAGTGAACGACATGGCTGAATCCGAGAGGCTGTTCGATGGACTCGTAGAGCGCTGCGGGCACAGCGATCCAACCGGCGAGCATGGCGACGACCAGGCCGATGATGAAGAATAGAATTGTCGTCCGACGCCGCGTCAAAATCACCTGTGGCTTTCGTTAGCCGTGAAGAACATGTTGTGCATGTAATAGAAATCACGTTGATCGAGAAATTGAGCGAACCCCTCGTGGAACGTGCCGCCGTCGGCCGCCAGGCGTTCGCTTCCCTCGCATTGTCGAGAAGGCAAATCGTGGATGAATCCGTTCATGCGCGTTATCTCATCGCGCATCCAGTCCATTGCCATCTTTCCGCCCATCAGGCCGGAAACCGGGGCCGGGTGACTGGGAAATCCCGGCGGTGGTATGGACTCGAACAACCATCCGCCACCGTACGGATCTTCAAGCAGTTTCCGGGGGTTCTTCGCGAGTGATCTGTTGGTTTCGGTAACCTCCAGGTGTCCGGGAAAAACGAGGTACAGATCCATGCCTTGCGTGCGCAGCAAGACCGCCGGCTTCTTTCCATTTTTTCCGAAATTGAACTGCACCCGATCCACCTCACCGAGTACTCGGGCGAGGAAAGCGTCGACGCCCACATGAATGACCCCATCCTCCCCCGTATCGAGCCACATGTGGTTCATCGAGTAGGCGAGGTGCATGGGAACCTCTATCCCTTCGATGATCGGTTCGTCAACGCCTTTTTTTCGTTTGTCGACTGCGCCTTGTCCCATCCTGAGATAAGTGTCGCAGAAGAGGTAGGCGCTACTGTTGCACCGTGACGTGACAGAGTTGTTTTTGGGCACGGGCTTGGCCCCCGGGGCTGCAGAGCAACTACTCATCACGGCGGTATGAAGGAACGGGCACCGGTCGAGTTCCTGCAAACCGTTCAGGTGCTCGCGCGCGGCCTCGCACGACGTGTATTTGTTGCTCAGGCACCGCTGGTCTTCCTCACTTATTGCATCGATCGGGACTAGCTTCCTGATCGGCGACACCTCGCAGTAGTAAACAGTGGTGTCCTTCAAAAAAGGACACTTTGTTGTTGTATTGTTATTCATTGGTTGGTGCGGTCTCGCCGTTCTTTGAATCGAGATCGGTGGCAACGTCTTCGCCTTCCGGCTCGCCGCCGTCCGCCATCGTGACTCCGAGCGCGGGCTCATGGAGAATGTGCATATCCGTGGCCACACCGGAGGCGACTCGCGCTCTGCCGCGAAGGAAAACTTCCTTGATAATGGCAACGGCGAAGATCGCGAAGCAAGCCAGGCAAGCCAACACAAGGGCCAGGTTCGTCATCACGAACCAGATTTCATCCGCTTTAAATGATGTCATCGAAGCCAGAAAACCTTCGATACTTGTCAAATCCAACATGCCGTCCTCCACAGGGTTTGTGCGTCACCATTACCGCGACGCGTTGTGCTTTAGTGGCATTGCAACCTCCGTGCCGGATTTCGCGAACCTCAATTTCTTGATTTATTTCTTACTGTTAAGGAGTCAGGCTTCGAAATAAGCGATAACAGTGTCGGATTTCGCCTATCGGACTGTCGTGATTTCCCACACGCGGCCGGCTTTAACGGCGGAGGTTGTAGCGTTTCAATTTATCGTAAAGCGTGGATCGGTCGATGCCGAGGATCGAGGCGGCCTCTTTCACGTTGCCCTCAGTGCGGCTGAGCGTTGCCTTTATCGCCCTTCGTTCGAGGTCTGCGAGGCTCATATCTCCCGGACTGATAGCCTCTTCTTCTTCGCTTCCGCTCCCGTCCAGGAAGGAGAGGTTCTCTTCGGTCAGTACGCCGTCGTGGCAGGTAACGATGGCTCGTTCGATGCTGTTTTCCAGCTCCCGAACGTTCCCCGGCCACTGATGGCTCATCAGACGCGCGATCGCCCCGTCCGTCACCCCGCCTATGGTCTTGCCCAGCTCGAAAGAGATGCGCTCCATGAAATGACGCACAAGCAGGGGGATATCCTCCAGACGATCTCGAAGAGGTGGAATGTGAATGTTGATCACGTTCAACCGGTAGTACAGGTCTTCCCGAAACGTTCCGTCGCGAACGGCCGCCAAGAGGTTCGCGTTGGTCGCCGCAATCACGCGCACGTTCACGGTGACCTCCTTGGAGCCACCCACCCGAAAGAAGGATCTCTCCTGGAGCACCCTGAGCAGGTCTACCTGGAGCTTGGGTGATATGCCGCCGATCTCGTCGAGGAAGAGCGTCCCTCCGTCAGCGATCTCGAACTTGCCCTTGCTCTGGTTCACCGCGCCGGTAAATGCACCCCGCTCGTGTCCGAAGAGCTCCGATTCGAGCAAGGTCTCGGCGAGGGCGGCGCATGAGACCGCCACGAACCGGTTCTCGGAACGATCGCTCGACTGGTGTATGGCTTTTGCGATGAGGTCCTTTCCGGTGCCGCTCTCACCCTGTATGAGCACGGTGCTTCTGAGGTTTGCCACGTCGTTCACGAGGGCGAACAGCTCGTGCATCTTTGGGTTCTTGCTAATGATATCGTGAAAGGTGTACCGATCGTTGAGCTTCTTCCGCAGGATTTTGTTCTCCCGCTCCAGGTTCTCCAGGTGAATGATACGCTCGACTATGAGCGATATCTCCTGGGGGCTGCACGGCTTCACGACGTATTCCTGAGCGCCCTCCTTCATCGCGGTGATGGCCGTGTCCACGGTGGCAAACGCGGTGATGATGATGACCGCCGCGTCCGGATGGATCTTGTGAATTTGCGTCATGGTCTCGATGCCGTCGATTCCGGGCATCTTGAGGTCGACGAAGTAGATGGTGTATTCGGTGTTCTTGGCCAGTTCCACTCCCTCCTGACCCGAGGCCGCGGTGTCGACCGTGTAGCCGTCCTCCATCAGCCATGCGGCCAGCGATTCCCGCATGATGAGTTCGTCGTCAACAACGAGGATCTTCCACATCTTGTTCACAGCTGCTTCTCCCTTCCGGGGCGGCTCTCGTCGGCGAGCGCCGCCGTAACTCGATCGCGGAGGAATGACCGACATCCCCGGCAGAACTCCGCGTTTTTGATATCTACGTCGCCCACGTGGGTCGACAGGGACATGGCGCATGAACGATCGCCGCAGTGCACCAGGCCGAAGGTATGCCCCAACTCGTGGATCGATTCCTTGCAAGCGCGTTCGAGCGTCAGGTCTGGGGAGGCCGAGAGGCCGTAGAATTCCGGCTTGAGGCGGGCGGTCGAGATTATCGATACGAGACCGTCCAGCTGGGCCTGCCCGAAGACAAAAGTCAGGACCGGGACGCAAAGATCGCGGGACGTCACGCCGAGCAGGCGCAGGGTGTCGGGCGGCGCCATGTTTATCAGCGCCCGCAGGATGACCGAGGAATCCCACTGATTGCGGTTTTCGACGAACGCCTCCTGGGGCTCGTCGAGGTCTTCGAGCATGCGCACCGGCGCTCCGATGATATTCTCGATGCATTCGGCAATGGTTTCCATGAGCGTCTTTTCCACTCCTATACCTCGAATAAGATAGATCACGCTCACGGGTCAATTCCGTTGCCGGTCGCGGATTCGGTGTTCTCGATCGGCAGGAACACCTTGAATGCCGTACCGGTATCGGCGGAGCTTTCAACGGTGATGCTTCCATCGTGGGCGTCCACGATTCCGTACACGACCGCGAGTCCCAACCCCACTCCTTTCCCCTCCTCCTTGGTGGAGAAGAAGGGGTCGTAAATACGGGAGAGGATTTCCTTGGGTATGCCGGAGCCCGTGTCCGCCACCTCGATGATCACGCCGTTGTTATCCGGAGCCGGGGTCGTGCGCACGGTAATCGTGCCCTCGTCGGAGATCGATTCCGAGGCGTTCATCACGAGATTGATCAACACTTGCCGTATCTGCGAGCCGTCGCACAATACCTCGGGCAGGGATCCGTCCAGATCGAGTACGAGCCTGATGTTCTCCAGCTCGAGCTTGTGCATGACCAGCGATACCGTGTGTTCGATGACGCCGCACAAATCGATCCTGGCTCTCTGGGGCGACGGTCGCCTCGAGAACGTGAGAAGGTCGGTGACGATTCGCCCGACCCGCGCGGTCTCCTCGGAAATCATGGTCAGGTAACGCTTGAAGTCTTTCTCCCTGCCGGCCGGGATCCCGCCGTCGCCGATGAGGCGATTCATGAGTTCGGAGAAGTTGAGCACACCGGCGATGGGGTTGTTTATCTCGTGAGCCACGGAAGCGGCGAGTTGCCCCAGTGAGGCGAGGCGATCGCTCTGGATGAGCTGCTGCTGGGTCTGGTAGAGCTGCCGCGTGCGCTCCACGACCTTTTGTTCGAGATGCCTTGTGAAGTCGCTTATCTCGGCATGGGCGTCGTTGAGACGGTCGCCCATGGAATTGAAAGAGCTGGCAAGCTCGGCGAGCTCGCCCCTGGTCTGAACATCGATGGGCCTGGACGGCTCCATGCCGCCGACGCTCTTTGTCCATTTGATAAGTCCGCGAATAGGGCGCGTGACATATCGTCGCAAGACAATGTAAACAAGGACGACAATCAGCAAAATCTGGATCACCGTCATGCCGAAGGTGCGCATCTGGATACCGGCCACATCTCGATCCACTTGACTCGCGTTCATTGTAATGTCGAGCACACCCAGTACGGATTGCTCCCCCGGGTGTGCGTGGCACTTGGCTTCCGAGCAGGAGGGTTCGTTGTAGATGGGAGTCACCATGGCGACTTTGCGGCTCCCGTCCATTCCGCGATAGACCCGCGCTCTGGAGGGCATATCCAACTTGACGAGCGGCTGCTCCCTGGTGTGGCACAGGAAGCAGGCCTCCGCGTTCTTGTCGACCTGCTTTGCGGCGTTGGGATCCGTGGAGAACGTGACCAGGCCTTCTTTGTTGAAGAACCGGATGCTCTCGATTCCCTGTTTCTCGCCGATGGTCCGCATCACCGTGTAAGCGGTTTCTCTCTGGTCGTACAACATGGCGTGCCATGTCGCGCTGGTGATACCGCGGGAGAGCTGGTCGACACCGAGCACCATCTCGTCGATGAGCTGCTTTTCCTGAATATGCGCGTCGACGAATCCGTAGACGCCGGAAACAATGGCAATAAAGAACGCCAGTGGCAGGATCAACCGAAGGGCCAAGCTGGATTGCAGGATACGCAAGATGTCCTCATTCCTATCGTTGCGACCTGTTTAGAGCCTACTATTTTTTTACGTGGCAGGTCGTGCAGGAGTTCTCAACCCCGTTTTTCTCGTGGCAATCCATGCACTGAGCGTGGAGCGCACCCTTCAGGCCCAGGACGTGAAGCTGTTTTTTGTCGTATGGATTCAGGTGGCAACTCGAGCAGGCCAACTCGTGGGTCGACTTTGCCCGATGGCAGGACGCGCAGCCGTCGAATTCCCAGTGCTGTTCGTGGTTGAAGTCGCCGAGCTTGGACGTGTCGTCGTGGCAATCGCCGCAGCCCATGGGCTTGCCGAACGGCTTGTGGTGGCACGTCTTGCAGCTGTCCGCCGTCTCGATATGCATCTTGTGATCGAAGACAGCGGGACCGTAAAGGTTTTCGAGCGACTTGATCGTTATCTTGCCGGGCAGGTCGCCGGCTATCGCAATGGACGAGAGCAACGCGAAAGCCGCTATCGCCGATAGGGTTGCGCGTATTCTTGCCAATTTCATCGCTATTGCTCCCTTGTCCTAGTCCTTGGACTTTACTGTTTCCTCGCCGTGCACCGGCAGAAAACGCACCGCCAGGCCGGCCGCAATGAACCCGGCCGAGATCAGGCACGCCGTTACCACGAACTCCTTCCACGACGGGAAGTAGCCGGCGTCCTCGACCAGATGAAAGCTCGTGATCGCCACGTTGAACCTGTGCATTATAAAGCCCAGGACCACGGAAAACGACACCACGAACAGCGCTTTCCTGCCGATATTGAGACCCCGGCTGAACACCATTATGATGGGGAAAATCGCGAACAGAAGATTTTCCAGCCAGAAGAGAAGCGCTGCAAAGCCGGCGGTAAACGCCAGACCGAGCACTCCTCGAACAGCCAGATCCCCTATCCTGAAGATGAAGTACACGACCAGCATCACGGCCATGAACCTCGCGATCCGCGACAGGAGATCCATTCGGGGCGGGTGCTTGAGAAAACGCTCGCTCAGGAACGACTCGAAGCAAACCATGCCCAAGCCGGCCGCGATGCACGACAGGAAGAAGTGAACGGGCAAAAGCGGCGAGTACCAGAGCGGGTACATTTTACTCGGCGCAATTGTGAACAATGTGCCCAGGGTCGACTGATGCAACGTGGAGATCAGAGCGCCCAGGATCACGAGCATGACGCTCAGTCTGTGAAAGACGGCCATCAGGCGGTCCCATCCGAACTTCTCGAAAAAGACCTGGGAGAACTCCAGAATCAGCACCAGGGTATAGGCCATCACGCACAGGGAGACTTCGTACAGGGGCGAGTGTATGTTTGGGTTGGTTATCACGCGCCACATGTTCCAGGGCCGGCCGACCTCGAGGATCAGGCCGACGATGAAGATAATATAGCCCAGCAGCGCGGTCAGAATCGCCATCCGCACAATCGGCCGATATCTCTTGAGGTTGAACACGTAGACAGCAGCCGCCATCACGAAACCGCCGGCCGCGAGGCCGATTCCGGCCAGGATATCGAACCCGACCCACATGCCCCAGGGCGTCTGATCGCTCAGGTTGGTTACAGAACCCAGGCCGCGGGTGAACCTGAAAAACACGAGCACCGCGCCGGTCGCCAGGAAGGCCGCCATGATCGCGCGCCACGGCGTCACTAATTTGACGGCCGACCTAAACATCGTCCGCCTCCTTTTCCGGCCCGGACTCGACCGCTTGATCGGCCTTTTTCACCTCATCGCGTCTCTTGAACAGCCAGTAACTGGCGCCCAGGAAGACCCCGCCCACGGCCACAATAGTGGGCACTTGCCGAAGGATTTTCCATGTGATGTCCGACAGCGGGTAATTGACCAGGTCGGTATTGAAATCGAGATCCTCGAAAGGGACCGGCGACAGGAACATCACAGCGGTCCCACCGACCTCATCGAGGCCGTAGATATGGTTGTGATACCGGTCGGGGTCGGCCTTTATTCGCGCTCTTGCCATCTCCACCAGTGTCTCGCGTTCGCCGAAGACCGTGGCCTCGGTGGGGCACGCCTCGGCGCAGCCGGTGCTCTTTCCCTCAAGCACGCGCGGTTCGCACAAGATGCACTTGCGAATCCGCGGGTTGGGGGAATGCCACTCGAAACACGGAACCTGGAACGGGCATGCGACCATGCAGTAACGGCAGCCGATGCAGACGGACTTGTCGTACACTACCGGGCCGTGCTCGGTCTTTGTGAGCGCGGCCACGAGGCACGACGCCACGCACGCGGGCTCGACACAGTGGCGGCAGAGATCGCGGACATGAAGGCCATCGCTCTTTTCCCGGACAACGGTCCATGTCTCGGCCGTAAGCTTGTCGTCGATCTCCGGTGGAAGGTCGTTTATCTCTTTGCAGTTTTCGGAGCAGGCCCCGCATCCGATGCACCGGGTCACGTCAATAAGCAGGCCAAAGCTTTTTATTGCCATGAAGTCCTACTCCTCCTTCTCCGCGTCGTCCCCGGGCGTTTCCTTCGCTTTTTCCAGAAGGTGTTCCAGCTTGTGGATCACGAAAAAATCGAGCAGGAAAAAAAACAAGATCAGGGCTACAAAAGTCAAAGTAACCATCTCACCACCTTATTCTTGCGCGAACCTTTGGCCTGCCTGGACGACTGAATAATAACAAGATTGTGAATTTATCCTAGATAATTTTCACCTTAAAAATCAGGTGATTTGA
This sequence comes from Deltaproteobacteria bacterium, assembly GCA_030621515.1. Lineage (GTDB taxonomy): Bacteria > Myxococcota_A > Polyangia > JAAYKL01 > JAAYKL01 > JAUVAN01. The sequence continues at coordinate 13,843 of JAUXHN010000037.1, forward strand.
TGAATCCGTCGGGTTTATCTACTCTGTTGTAGTGATTTCCCACACGCTCTCAGCTGAAGACTGTCATGAGAACACTCACGGCATGAGCGGATCCGCCGGTCAACGCACACCCGCATCCGTCATCGGGGCTGGAGACGCCGAAACCGGCGTCAGCGGAGATCCCCCCGTCAGCGTCCGTATCGGTATCTTCTTCGTGGGGAACGTCCGCCAGACCGTAGCCGACGAAATCGTTCATGGTGTCGTCCACCCAGCTGCGCTTCATCACCACGTTTACATCCACGTTGCCGGTGTTCGGGTCACATTCGCCGGATAGCCCCAGAGACGTGACACCGGTGACCTGCCAGAAACCGTCTACCATCGTAAAGAACGGTCCGCCCGAATCGCCCGAGCACGTTCCCGCCGGATCTCCCAGGTTGATGTAGTGCTCCAGCTTGTTCTGTACCTGCGTGTCGCCCATCCGGTGTATGCCGGAGCTGTTCTGATCGGTTGAACTCGACAGACCGTACCCGACGATCTTGCCGGTGGTGCCCGTGTCGAAGTCGTCGTTTTCGCGTACCCTGTACATCTCCGTGGTTGTCATGGGCTCCTTGAGTTTCACCATCGCCAGATCTATCGAATTGAAAGTGATCTGCCCGCCCCAATCCGGGTGTTTTACGACCTCCTCCACGTCGGGGTAGTAGATTACACTCGCCTGGTCGCTCAGATCCGGGCCGCCCAGAATCATGAGATTTTCGGGATGGGCGGTCGCGTCTATCCCGTCGCCTGGACCGTAGACGCAGTGCCCGGCGGTGAGGATGACCTGCGGATCAATGAGGGTGCCCGTGCACATGGCGCCTGATGTTCCAAGCGAGTAATAGAGCGCGATCACCCCGGTAAAGGATTCGTAGTTCGTTTCCTCGCCGTTGACGATGCCGTCAAACGGACTGTCCTCTTCGAGTTCGAACGGTGAATCGCCCTCCATCCCCTCGCAACCCCTCATATCCGCACCGAGGCTGAGAAAGGACAAGACGCCAAGAAGCGCCAGGCTAGAGTTTTTCAATGTCATGTGTAGTCCTTCCGATCAGAATTGTTTTTACACTCTTTGCGATGAGTTACTCCAAATAGAAAATCAGGCCAAAAATTCTCTTTAGGGAAAGTGGAAACTTTCATCGAAAACTTGATCACGATGCTGATACTGTGTTTACATGAACCTACATGTAGGACATCGGGGGCAGGAGAGAAAAACATGCATGATTTGAGTCGATTTCAGAAAAAAGACCACATTGAAATACGAACCAAGTACATTTCTCTTCTTCTTTTCGGCTCGGTGGCACTGGTGGGGTTGGTGTTCGCGCTGGGTGTGCTCGTTGGCGGACGAAACGCGCCCGTGGAAAAGTGCGACAGCCGCGATCCCCTGGCCGCGCTGGATATTCAGTCGGGGGAGCCTTCTCCCCCGGCCATGGGTGAGGTAAAGTTCCGAACCTTCCACGATACCCTCGATAACAGTACAACCAACATACCGACGCCCGCTTCCCTCGGATCGATCTCTCCGGTAATCATGGAGGAACCGATGGTGCTCGAGCGACCCCGTCATGAGGAGAGCCCGATCCCGGAGAAGGTGAGCGACGTAGATCCCGGCACCTACTCCCTGCAGGTGGCGTCATTCCAGGATCAACGCGAGGCGAGCATCATGGTATCGCGTCTCCAACGAGCGGGGCACAGGTCCTTCCTGGTGAGCGTCAACATGCCGGAGCGTGGTGGTCGGTGGTATCGAGTCAGGGTGGGCCGTTCCAGTCGAAAAAGAACGTCTGGAATTACAAAAAAATCTTCGAGAAAAAAGAAAAACTGGCGACGTTCGTGGTCAAATTGCGCAGCGAAGTGTAGCGCGCCCTTGACGAAAGGGACGACCACGCCATAGAGTTTGATTCCAGGGTTTGGAGGAGAATCATGTTCGATGACGCGTTAAAAGACATGGTAACGAGCATCAGCGGAGGGCAGGCAGCCGTCGTCATGGGTTTCGACGGTATTCCGGTGTCCATGTTCGCCAGCGACGAGGAACAGGATATCGAAACCATCGGCATGGAATTCTCGGTGCTTCTCAGGGAGGTCAAGAAGGCCTCGGAGATGCTCGAATCCGGCCAAATGGAAGAGGTGACGGTCCGCACGGAAAAGATGTCCACCATCTTGCGGGTGATTAACAAAGAGTATTTCGTGGCGATGGTGATCGTTCCGGGGGGGAACCTGGGCAAGACTCGCTACGCGCTCCGAGTGCTTGCGCCAAAGCTGAATGTCGAGCTCTCCTGACGCTTCCGCACACCTGATTCCATCAATTATATAGGTCGCGTCTTGACGTAAGTGAAGACGGCTGTATTGTTACCGTTCCGTGGCTCGAATGTTGCCCCTCGAGCTATATCCGGTTGCCGGAACCGGGAACGAAGCTATATTGGTGCCTTAGATCGGGATCAAAAGTGTCCGTCAACAAGAACAAAATCACAGCGCAAGCTCAGAAATACACCGCAAAGGGGCAGTTCGAGAAGGCCATCCTCGAATATCGCAAGATCCTCAAGTCTGACGCCAACGATATTCGCACATGGCTGAAGATGGGTGACCTTTACACAAGGATGGGCGCCCGAAAGGAAGCGACTGAAACGTACCTCAAGGTCGCAGAATACTACAGGAACAGCGATTTTCATCTCAAGGCGGTCGCTGTATACAAGCAGGTTCTCAAACTCGATCCTACGCTCCTCGACGTATACGAGATGCTCGCGGACGCATATCTCAGTCTGGGCCTTTCGTCGGATGCGCTGATCCAGCTGGAGCAGCTGGCGGACATGTTCCAACGAACCGATCACCCGGACAGAATGCTTCGCGTGCTCGTGCGAATGGGTGAAATCGATCCGCAAAACATCTCCACCCGGCTGCGGATAGCCGAACAGCACTCCAAGGACGGCAAGACCGAAGAAGCGGTGAAGCACTTCTCCGCCGCATGCGATCAACTATCGGAGCAAGGGCGGACCGATGACTTTATCAAGGTTGCGGAGCGATTGCTCTATCACGATTCTTCCCTGATCGACATCGCCCGGGAGGTCGCGGCCCTCTACCTGGAAACCGGGAAGCCCAAAAGAGCGCTGACGAAGCTCCAGTTGTGCTTCTCCAGGGATCCGCGAAACATCCAGACGCTCGGTCTTCTGGCGCAAGCCTTCCGGGGCCTGAATCAACCCGACAAGGCGATATCGGTCTATACGGAGATAGCCAATCTCCTCGAAGAACAGAACCGGCGCGAGGAGCGCGACGAGATTCTCCGGAAGGTGCTGGAACTCGATCCGAACAACCAGATGGCGTCCAGGGACGTTACAAAGGCCGCGCCCGCCCCGAAAAAAAAGGCCGAAGCAATCGACGATTTGCCGTCGCCCGCTGAGGCAATGACCGGAACCATCGCCGGCGCTGCAAAGGCCGCCACCGAGCCGGAGATGCTCTCGGAGGAGAACGCGGCGGACAAGGCCGAGAAGCTCCTGAGCGAAGCGGAAGTTCTGCTCAAGTACGGCCTGGTGGATCGCGCCAAGGATCACATCGACAGCGTTTTCGAAATCGATTACTACAACCTCAATGCGCGCGAGCGGCTCAAAGAGATCCACCTGGAAGCCGGCAACGAGCAAGACGCGCTGGAACAACTGTTCATCCTCGCGGAGGGATTCATCGAGGAACAGCCCGAGGGCACGGTCTTTTTCCTGCATCAGGTTCTCAAGATCGACCCCAACAATCTCAGAGCCCGGGAGATGATTACCGATATCGGTGGTGTGATGCCGGAAGGACTCCCCGAAGCCCAACCCGACGATCAGGTTTCGTTGGAGGTGGAAGGGTTAACCTTCGACGAGGAACCTTCTTCACCGGAACCGATTGAACAACCAGAGACCGGTCCTCTGTCCATCGACGCCATTCCTTACGTTGCCGGCTCGAACGAATTCTCCGAGCTGGATCTGGACGGTGAGGGTTGGCCGGAGGAAGATGATACCGACATCCTGAACCTCGAGGATACGGATATCATCGCCGAGCCCGACCTGGACGCGGATCTGGTTCCTGTGAGCGATGATATCGTTGTGGAGGAGCTGGAGATGCCACAGGACGACCCGGCGCCTCCGCCGCCGAGGGCATTGGCTCCGCCGAAGAGGGTGCCGGCTCCGCCGAGGAGGATATCAGGCCTCCCGAAGCCGACCCTTCCCTCCAGGCCTCCCATGAAACCGAAGGTGGACAGGCCCGTTGAAAAAGAGACCCACGAGGAGGTCATCGAGGCTGCCGAGGATCTCTCGGATATTAGCGAGAGCCTGGAGGAATTGGATTTCTTCATCAGCCAGGGGCTCGAGGAGGAAGCGGAAGGTATCCTGGAGACCCTTCTGGATGAGCACCCGAACGACAAGAGGGTTCTCAAGCTGGCCGCAGAAATGAGAGGGGGAGACAAGGAAGATGAAAGCGAGCCGGCGAGCGAGACGTCTCTGGATCTGGATGCTCTCGCGGAAGATCTCGGATTGGATGAGATAACCAACGACGACGTCTTCAACGAGATAGACGCGGTCTTCTCGCAGTTCAAGGCGGGCGTGGAAAAACAGATCTCTCAGTCGGACTACGCGACACACTACGATCTCGGCGTGGCTTATAAGGAGATGGGGTTGTTCGAGGACGCTATCACGGAGTTCGAGATCGCCTCGGGGGATCCCGCGCGCGCCGCCTCGGCCGAAATGATGACCGGCATTTGCCTGGTCGGCCTCGGACGGCTCGACGACGCCATCGGTACCTATACTGAAAGCCTCAACAATCCCGGACTCGATGAAGGTCAGCGCATGGCATTGATGTACGAGCTCGGAAAAACCCATGAGACGCATGGCAACAAGAGCGCTGCTCTCGAACTGTTCAACAAGATACTGAACAAGGACCCCGGATTTGCCGACGTGGTAGATCGAATAGACGGACTCCAATAGTATGCGACGGCTTCTGATCGCGCTCTTTTTATTCACGCATTTGCTGTCGTGCTCATCCTCGGGAACCTCCAGTACCCCCAAATCGACCGCTGCCGTCGAGATTACGGCGACGCCTGACGCGGGAAGGACGAAGGAGAAGGATCTCAAGGTTTCCGTGACAGCCGGCAGCGATGGATGGACGACCTTTCGGGGCACCGGGCAGCGCACCGGGCGCGCGAACGTCGTCGGCCCGCGCTCAAAAAAGCTCAAGTGGGTTTTTCGAACGCAGGGCAGGATCTTCGCCGACGCCGCCATCACGCCGGACGGCAAGACGATTTACGTGGCGTCACACGATCGACATCTCTACGCAGTTACAACGGAAGGTCGGGAAATCTGGTCCTATGATGCAGGCGGCAAGATCTGGACATCTCCGTCCATTTCTAGAGATGGCACGATCTACATAGGCAGCGACGCGGACAGGCTCGCCGCCATCGCGCCTTCGGGCGCGAAATCGTGGGTTTTCGAGACGACGATGCCCGCAAGGAAGGGCGACAAGCCGGAGGCGGGCCGATATGACGTGGACACCTCCCCGGCGGTGATGTCGGACGGTTCTATTGTCTTCGGTTGTCATAACAACCTGTTCGCTCTTCGACCTCTCGCGGGTGGGGTCAGGTGGGTGTTCGAGGCGGGCACGGGTCGCGTAAAGATTTTTTCTTCTCCGGCCATCGGTCGCGATGGATCGATCTATTTCGGAACTCAGGGCAACTACTTCTTTGCGCTTAGCCAGAGCGCAAAGGTGCTGTGGAGCATGAAGACCGGCAAGGACAACGACAGCACACCGGCCATCGGCGACGACGGAACGGTCTACTTCGGCTCTGACGACGGGAAGCTCCGGGCAGTCGCTCCGGGAGGCGCTCTTCGATGGGAAACCGACGTGGGCGCGCCCATCAGGGCGCCAATATCTGTCGGCCACGACGGCACGGTCTTTGCGTCGACCTACGGGAACAAGCCTTTTATCGCCGCTTACCAGGCATCCGGGGGCAAAGAGAAATGGCGATTTTACACCCTTCCCGGCGAGGGAGCTTTTTTCGGCATCCAGTCGGGCGCGCTCGTGGACGCGCAGGGTTATGTCTATTTCGGCGGGCGCGATCGCTTCGTCTATTGCCTGTCACCGGAAGGGAAGCTCGTCTGGAAGCACGAGACGGGAGACCACGTGGACAGCGGGCCTGTCATCGGACCGGACGGCACCATCTACGTTGGAAGCGACGACAAGAGGCTCTACGCGTTTGAACGCTAGATATCTTCCACTGATTTCAGCATGTGCGGGATGAAGTGCTTTCGTATCCTGATGAGGCTCTTTGTCTTCCCGGCCGAGCGCACCGTGATGATCGAATTGTCCGGCCGAAGCAGGCTCCCCGGCACGATCTCATCGTTGAACCTGTACTCCGTTACATCCTGCGTTTCCGGATCCTGAGCGAGCGCGGCGGTCGCGGCGATCGCAAACGTGCACGCGCATATCAATGCGATGATCGTTTTCATGTCTGACCTTTCTGTTTGGTGGCCCGGCGACCCTGGCCTGTCTGATCTCTTTGTCGCAGAAGGGTGGGTGAAGGTTTTACCGGGGCTTCACTGAGCCGAATATTCGGCTGTCTCCTGACTCATCTTAAGATATAAGGGGGTATGGGGTCAGGCCTAGACAATAGACACTTTAGGGGGCAATTCTGCATGGAAAAAGCAACGCACGTTGCTCGTGACTTGTCGCAACAGGAAGGCGAAAGGAATGCCGTAAAGTGTCTATTGTCTAGGCCTGACCCCTTCTCTTCGTGACAAAGGAGGGGAGAGGTCTTGCTCTCACGCTGCAGTTTTGAAAAGGACTCCCGGGGGTCAAATAAGTGTGAGAATAACTCCGATCAAGGAGCCGAGCCTGGAGTTGCCCATGGGCCGGCAAATACAGGAATCGGTAGTCAAAGAATTATGATCCGAGTCCGAATCCGAGTCTGAGTCCGAGTCGACATCCGAGTCGCCATCCGAACCTCCTTCTGTACATTCCGAGGGCTCGCCGTCGTCGCACTCCCAACCGTCATCGATGAAACAATCGGTGCAGCCGTCGTCAGAAATGGAGTTTCCATCGTCGCAGTCCTCGTCTCCGACGACAAGTCCGTCTCCGCATATCTCCTCGCATTCGTCCGGCCCGGCGTCACCTTCGTGATCGCATATCCACCCATCCTCGATGGTGCAGATGGAGGAGCAGCCGTCGTAATCCGTCTGGTTGCCGTCGTCACACTGCTCGGCTCCTTCATGGGTGCCGTTTCCGCAGGTCAAGATGCAGCTGGATGACACTTCGTCACAGATTTCCGTAAAGGGATCGCATGGATCTCCGGGCGACGTACACACGCCGGTGTCACAACTCTCCGTGCCGGTGCAAAAAAGACCATCGTTCAGGCAAGTGGTTCCATCCGGTTCGTCATTTGTCTCGCAGGCACCCGATCCGTCGCAGGTGTCAGGATCCGTGCAATCATCGTCGGTTGGATCTCCGCACGACGATGCGGCGGGGCTGTAATCGCAGGTGAGCTGGCACCCGCAATCAGTGCTGCCGTTTGCAACTCCGTCATCGCAGGTCTCTCCGGAATCTAATGTGCCGTTGCCGCAGTCGAGATTTGTCGTATATCCAATATCGACAACACCGTATTGACAGACTTGTGGATAAGTCGAAGACGGGAAGGTGTTTGCAGTACAACTGGTGCAAGTCCTTTCACCTACATACTGTATGGTCCCCGTGGGCATCCATGGAGAGGGAGATGTGAGTGCGCAATCGTAGTAGTAGCTCACGGTCGATGTGAAACCCACCACGACATAATCGTGTCCATTTACCAGCGAGACCGGGGAAGAGAGACTGATCCAGATCCAGCCTGTGCCGGGAGTTGTCGTGACTTGAGCCAGAATCACCTGCGTCGTGAAGTCGAAGAGCGTCAGTGTTTTGGAGTTGGTGTTGGAATCCAGCCACCAGCACCCGAGTTCGGTGACCACAACACTGCTGCTGTTACACGTGAATTGCCAGCCTACTTGCGCATTTCCAACTCCTCCGGAGTTCAGGGTCGTCGGGCTGGTATCTTGAAGAGGATGGATCTGAGCGAGTGTTTCCCCGGACCAGAGCAGCGCCGTCAATGTCAACACTGCGAACAGGGTTCTCTTGATAGCCATGTCGTAAGCCTCCCGGACCAAGTATATCGGAGTTTGAGTGACTGTCGTGGATAAACATCGTGGAAGTAAACTTGAGATCAATCTACAATACCTTAAATGCCTATGTATGGAGGACAGAAATGAAAAAGCTGATTTGCGTGCTATTTTCCCTGACCATGCTCGCGTGCTCAAGCAACGGCACGAAAGTCGACGGGGGTCTGGACGGCTCGACGGATACCGATCTGGAGTGCCACGCGGTGATTCCGGCGGCCATCTCAACACAGGCCGAAGCGGAGTTCACGGTAACCGGCAGCGGTTTTCTTGACGGGATGACGGTCTCGGTTACTGAAACCACGACCTCGGCATCCGTAGATCTCGGCGCTGCTACGTTATTCGCCTCGACCGACGCGTTGGTGGGAGTTTCGGAGGGTGCGGTACCCGTCGGCACCTATCAAATGACCTTGACCAACCCGGGCGGTGGGACCGCTGTATGCCCAACCAATTTCGATGCCCTGGATGTGGCGCCGCTGACAGTGACGTTGGTCTCGCCCGACTCTGCCTGGATCGGCATCGATACGGATGCGATCATGTCGGACAAGCAAGTCGTCATTGAAGGCACTGGTTTCGAGGAAGTTCCAATGGTGACATGGGTCAGCACTTCCGATCCGAGCGCGCGTTATCCCACCAGCATTGTGGTCTTTGCCTCTTCGACGGAGCTTGAGGGTATCTGCCCCTCCGAGAGTGACTCGATGCCGGCTGGAATGTACTGGGTCGAAGTAGCAAACCCGTCCGGTCTGATTGCATTCTGGATGGACGGTTCGGTGAAAGGCGAGTTCGAAATCAACACCACCCCACCGCCCAATATTTTCGAAATCGATCCCTTCCGAAACCCTGCGTCCGCCAACTTCGACATGACCGTCCTGGGCGACTACTTTCAGTCTGGAGCCCAGGTCCAGTTGCTGGAGTCCGACGACACCCCGATCGACCTGGTTACGACTTTTGTGAGTGCCGGCGAGCTGACCGCGGAGGTTGACCATAACGATGTGAGTCAGGGTATTTACCGTGTGCGAGTTGTCAATCCGGACAATCAGTATGACATTTTCTACAGCTACGAAGCGACCGAGGCGGCAATTGGTCACCTGGGCAATTTCGCCTTGATTCCCGACGCCCTGGTCACGGCCAGGTGGCGACAGAGCTCCGTCGCAGGCTTTGACGCTTTCGGAGGATCATACATCTACACAACGGGTGGCCTCGATTCGGGAGACAGCGTGCTGCGCGACGTCGAGATCATGGCGATCAGCCTGACAGGCGAACCCGGCGTGCCGTGGGTCGCACAACAATGGAACGGGACCACCTCATCCAGAGAGGACAACCTCATGGGCACCTCTTCGTCACCGACGGGGCGTCAAGGACATTCGCTGGTGCGCGCCGGCAAGTGGATCTACGCGGTGGGAGGCGCGGACACCAACACCAACCTGCCCTCGATGACGACCTCCGCCCTGGACACTATTGAGAGAGCCAGGATACTGGGCCTTGATACGCGGCCCGTAATCGATACCAACACCTTCAACTCCTCGGTCGGAACACTCGCGACAGGCACCTGGTACTACCAGGTGTCCGCGGTAACTCCGAGCGGTGAAACTCTGGCGTCCTCGTTAAAAATGATCTCGGGAGGTTCCGGCACTGTCACGATTCAGTGGTCACCGGTAACGGGAGCGATTTCGTACAATGTTTACCGCAACGTTGATCCGACCGGAAACTCGGGGAAAACGCACCTTCTGGCCCATGGTGTAACAGGCGCGTCCTATAGCGACGACGGTTCCGTCACACCGGATTCCACGGGTATAGCTCCGCTGCCATTCGGTTCCATTTCCAGGTGGGAGACCCTGTCGACGACCCTCACCGTTCCGAGGGAAGGTCTCGAGGCATTGGTAATAACGGTTCCAAGCGGCTCTGCAACGGTTGACGATGTCACCTATCTCTTCGCGGTCGGCGGCCGTCCGGACGCCAGCGGCACGGGCTACCACGTCAGCGGAGAGCGGGCGGAGATCCTGGCCGACGGATCGCTCGCCGCGTTCAGCACCCTTTCCAATGACCTGAACCATGCGCGGGCGTTCCACGTTCTGGTGACAAATATGGGGCAAGACCTCTCGGGCTTTATCCCGGATCCCGACATCCCTATCGAGAAATCGGTTCCTACCGGTCCCCTTTACTTGATGGCAATCCTCGGCGATGACGCTCACGCGGGTAGCGGCAACGACGGTCGAAGGGACTTTGAGGTAACAGAGATCGTGACTTCCGATGGTGACAACAGCGCGTGGACAGTCCAGACGGAATTGCTCCAGATCGGTCATCCGACCCATGGTCACGGAGCATCTCTGCATTTCGACGTCTTGTTCACCTTCTGCGCCGTTACCACGGAAGACATCGGAAGCGATCCTGCAGTCAGCCCCGCAGCGGCATCCCGCTTGCTGTACGCACCCAGCTCTCCACCGCCGCCTCCGCCGGCCGATGTGCTTCACTCGCGCACGAGCAACTCCTCGTCATTCGCCACGCCCCGCGGATACTATGAAATCGTCAGGGTAAACGGGTATTTATGGGCGATAGCCGGCAACGACAGCACCGGACCTCTCGCGAGTATCGAGCGGACACTGCAATAAAAAAAAACGCCGCCGAAAGGGTGTTACCGGGGAGATGCTTCCACGCCCAGTATATCGGCGACGCGTTGCCAGTATCGCCCGTCCGGATGGGCGCTCAGATACTCCTCCAGCAACTTCCTTCCCGTGGAGAGATTCCCTGCCTGCGCCTCCACGTAAGCCTTGGTGAAGAGTTCTTCTTCTATTAATTCTTCTTCCATTGCTTTTTCTTCTACTACTTCACTTGTCTCTATCTCGTCCGCAGCCGGATCCTTCTTGCGCCCGTCACGTGCAGAGATCCGCGGATCCCGCGCTTTATCAGAGGGCGTCGTCTTCGGTGTTCCATCGATCACAGGATCGAGATGGTCTCTCGTTGTTGAGGCGGGCTTTTCGACTGCCGGATCGATCCGGGGAACGGGCGGACCGTCGAGATCGGCGGTCTTTTCGGCGATCATCAGATCGGCCAGAACTCCCGCACGATCGACCGGACTCACGACGAGGGCGCAACCCCGACGCACCTCCACCTGGTGTCCGCGGGAGACCGGTATCGTCTCCCCGGCGGAGATCACATCCACTGTGCCCTCATGAAGCCTCACCCGCATGGATTCACCATCCACCAGGATGGAGAACGTGGTCCCGTGAACCACGACGTTGCCCAGGGGAGTCTCCACCGTCAGACCCGACCCGGTTCTCCTCGGGGTAACCACGGTGAGCATCCGTCCGTGAGTGAGCTCTATCGTCGATGGATCGCCGTCTTTCATCGACGCGCGGGTCGACGCGCCGAGCCAGAAGGTCGTGCGATCCTTCATCACCAGCTTGGCGCCCGCATTCGGTGGGACCCGGATCTCTCTGCCCCGGCTGACGGCGTCTCCCGGGCCGACCCGCCACAATCCGGAAAGGGAGATGGGCGCGGTCGGCGCCTGTTCCTCGAGGGGCATGAGCACAAACAAGGCGAGCGCAGCGGCGGCAACGGCCACCCCGAGGGAAAAACCGATGACGAGGCCTTTCCTCGGGGCTCTTTCCGGTTCCTCGTGACCGATGCGGTCAATGAGCTTTCTGCGTTCCAGCTCCAGCTGCGAGTCGCTCCGGGTCACCCCCGCGTACAGCTCGTCGCGAAGCTCACCGAGAAGTTCATTGCCGTTTTCGTTATTCATCTTGTCCATCACTGCTTCAGCTCTCGCAAGAGCGGCCCCAGGTAGGGATCGTCGCTCGCTTTCCTTGTTATCTCCCGCCTCGCGAACCACACGCGGGACTTGGCCGATGCTCTGGAGATACCCAGGATCTCGGCCAGCGAGGCCAGGGAACGGCCTTCGATCTCGAACAGGGTGAACGCGGCGCGCCGTTTGTGCGACACCGTGTCCAGGATCCTGTAGAGCCTTCGAACCATCTCACGGCCCATCGCCGAATCGTGCACCGAGGCGGAATCATCGCCCGCGACGACCTCCAGGACGACGGGGTCCATGAGTACTTGCTTGTTTTTCATCTTGCGCAAGTGACTGACGGCCGTGTTCACCGTGAGGCGGTGCAGCCATGTCGAGAACCTGGATTTTCCCCTGAAACCATGCAGGGACCGGTGCGCGCGCAAGAAGACCTCCTGGGTCAGATCGTCGAGATCGGCGCCCGGACCGATCACGCTTGCGAGAAGACGGCGGACCGCGTGGGAATGAAGCACGAACAGATCGCCTGTCGCCTCACGATCTCCGGCCTGCGCGCGACGAACCAGATCCCGATCGTCATGTACTTCGCGCCGCTCGACTGTCATCCCCTCGGTCAAAATGCACTCCATCGATCCCTTTGTCGAAGGACGTGGTGAAAAGGTTTTAATTTTAAAATCTTTTTCATGATCGCCCCTCCTAAAACGCCGATCCGATCGAGAAGAACCACGCAAAACGGTCCTCGTGCGGGCGTTTGTTCAGGTTGATGCCCAGATCGAATGAGAGGGGGCCGATGGGGGTCATGTACCGAAGGCCGATGCCCGAGACCGGTCTGAGCTTGAACGGGTCCAGGTTGTTTCGCTTGCGCCAGACGTTGCCCGCCTCGGTGAAGAGGCCGCCGTGGAACCCCTTGGCCATGGGGAACCTGAACTCTGCCCGGAGGAGGAACATGGACTCGCCCCCTCTCGCGTCGAGCAGGGCTTCCGCCTCATCGCTGTAGTTCATGATCTGTCGTTTCCAGTCCTGGTAGACGTCCTCGGGAACTACCGAGTCCTTGAAGAAGCCCCTCAGGGTCTCGACGCCGCCCATGTAGAAGTACCTGTCCGCCCAGGTGGTGGACTCCTCCTGCAGATGGAAGACGTACCCGAGGGAACCGGTGAGGGCGAGCACCATCTTCTTGCCCACGAGTGGGATGTACCCTGACACGACGGCCTTCGCCCGGATCAGGTTCGACAGCCGGTCGATTGTCTGGGGTACGCCGGTTTCCGGATCGATAATCTGATGGCCGTACTCGTCCCTGATGGTTTCGGGCTCGAAGTTGGTCAAGGAGCGCACCAGATCCCCGCTGGCGGAGACGAAGATGCCCTTGCTGGGGTTGAACACGTCGTCCCTCATATCGAGGGATATCCTCAGGCCGGTGACCCAGAAGGTTGATTCGCCTTCGGGCATCCGGGCCCACTGGGCGAACCGCGGATTGGTCTTGAGTTCATCCGCGCTGCTCGCTAGCTCGACGTTGGCTATTTCGATCCCCGTATGCGCATCGATGGGCAGGTATCGGAGGTAGTTGGATGTCAGGTGCACGATACGGATGATCTTGCTATCCGCGCTGAAGGACGGGTGGTTTTCCCTGCTCTGAATGTAGTAGGTGCTCATTCCAAACAGGCCGCCGGTTCCTATGACGTGAGGAGTGTCGAAACCGACCCTGAAATGTCGTTCGAGCTGATCCCGAAGCGTCATGTCCCTGTAACGCGACTCGAAGCTCTTGAGTTCCTTGCCGGGAAACAACAGTCTGTAGTTGGCCCTCAACCGGATGCGGAAATTGAGCCCTGTTCCACCCATGTTACGCCATCCGAACTCGGTCTTCCCGCGTACACCGTCGACCACCGCCATCCCCCCCATCATCTCCATGAAGAACTGCTTGGCCTCCTCCACCTTCACAACCACGTTCTTCACCCTGGAGGGCTCCTGTGGTGAGGCCATGTAGACGGTCACGGAGTCGAAGAAACCCAGCTCCATGAGCCGCTGCTCCGCGCGGGACAACGCCTTGGGCGTTATAAGATCACCCCTTTCCAGCCGTATCCTGTCATCGATGACCTTGCGCAGCGTCTTCACGTTTCCGCGTACGATGATCCGGTTTACCCTCACCTGAACCCCTTCGTTCACGCGGAAGACCACGTCCGCTATTCGTCCGTTCGTCGACAGGGACGTCTCCGAGCTCGCCTTCGCAAACATGTAGCCCGCGCTTCTGTAGATTGATTCGAGATCGGCTGTTGCTTCCTTGAGCCTGTACTCGTTGTAGGGTTGCCCCGAAGAGAGTCCCAGCTTTGCGAGCAGCTTCGCCTCCGTGAAGACTTTCGGATCGTTACCCTCCACGCGAATATCCGCCAGGGTGGTTTGCGGCCCTTCGTTCACGATGATGGTTATCAGCAACGAGTCGAGATCCTCGTCGATGAAGACGCACGGGTACAATCCGGACTCCTCGTTGTCATCACGGTTGATCTTGAATGGCCTGAACGCCGTTCCTTCGATCATCGCGGTTTCTTGACTTTCGATGTCACAGGTATCCACAACCGTCGCCTCCAGGTATCCCCGCTCCTGATAGAGCCCTCGCAGGTGTTCCATGGCCGCCAGATAGAGATCCGGGATGTAAATGCGGGAGGGCTCCGTGGTGGGGGTCAGCGCTCCTTTCGGCTTGCCCATGCGCCCGGGCCTGGGGTCCGAAACGCCCGCTGAGTCCAGGGTCCGGGTGTTGAGCGGCTGCCGCTGGGATTTGGAGCCGTTTCGCTCGAGCATGAAGGCGAAGATCTCACTTACGATCTCGTCTCGATTCATGTTCTCGTTGCCCGTCACGGTTATCCGGGCCACCCCCACCGGGGGTCCCTCTTCGATCTTGAAGACGACCTCCTGCTCGGTTGTCTTG
>JAUXHN010000209.1 GCA_030621515.1 Deltaproteobacteria bacterium
TGAACCGCCCCGAATTTCCAGGAGGCTCCATAACTTGAGAGAGTGGAGTCATGGGAAGACCAAGCAAGTATTCAAAGGAAGTGCGTGAGCGAGCTGTTCGACTGGTTCTTGAGAACGAGGACGGGCACGGTTCACGCTGGGCGGCGATCTGTTCGATCGCGGAGAAGATTGGATGTACGTCTGAGACGTTGCGCAAGTGGGTCCATCGGACGGAGATCGACGCCGGCAAGCGCGCGGGTCTGACGACGTCTGAGAGGGAAGAGCTGAAGGCGTTGAAGCGAGAGAATCGAGAGCTGCGGCGGGCAAACGAGATCATCCGCAAGGCAGCGGCTTTTTTCGCCCAGGCGGAGCTCGACCGCAAACCGAGGTGATGGTGGATTTCATCGAGGAAAACCGAGACGCGTACGGGGTCGAGCCGATCTGCACGATGCTGCCGATCGCCCCATCGTTGTACTATGAGCAGCGGGCCCGCAGGAGGGACCCGGAGAGGCGACCTGCCCGGGTCAGGCGGGACGAGAAGCTGCGCATCCAGATCCAGCGGGTCTACGACGAGAACTTCGAGGTCTACGGGGCCGACAAGGTCTGGCAGCAGCTCGGCCGGGAAGGTTTCAAGGTGGGGCGCTGTGCGGTGGAGCGTCTGATGCGTTCCATGGGGCTTCGCGGCGCGGTGCGTGGTCGTGCCTTCAAGCTCACCACTGTAGCTGACAATGCGCTGGAGCGGCCCTCAGATCTGGTGGATCGCGTGTTCGAGGCGGACCGTCCGAACCAGCTCTGGGTGGCAGACCTGACCTACGTAGCGACATGGACGGGCTTCGTCTACGTCGCTTTCATTATTGATGTTTTCTCCCGTCTCATCGTGGGCTGGCGGGTATCCAGTTCACTGAAAAGTGACATCGCCCTCGACGCACTGGAGCAGGCTCTGCATGCCCGAACTCCTGACGACGGACTCATCCATCACAGTGACAGAGGGGTGCAGTATCTCTCGATCCGCTACAGTGAGCGCCTGACGAAAGCCGGTATCCTCCCCTCCGTTGGAAGCGTTGGGGACTCCTACGACAACGCCCTCGCTGAGACCGTAAACGGTCTGTACAAGACAGAAGTCATAAGAAGAAAAGGACCGTGGAGGAACATTGATGCCGTCGAATACGCAACATTGGTATGGGTGGATTGGTTCAACAACAAAAGACTTCTTGAGCCTCTCGGATACATCCCACCTGCTGAGTACGAAATGATGTATTATGACCGAAACGAGACACCAGCCGCAGTGGCTGGACTCAACTAACCGAGTCTCCGGAGAACCCGGGGCGGTTCAGTCCGAGCAATTCAACGGGCGAGAAAAAACCAAAGACGATTCTACTTGTTGAGGATGAACCAGGAGTGCAAAAAGTGGTGGCAGAACAGCTTGCTACATTGGGCCACGAGGCCATTTTCGCGTGCAACGGTCTTGAAGCGGTCAACATTTACAAAGAGCAAGGTCATGAAATAGACCTAGTACTGCTCGATATAGCCATGCCGGTGATGGATGGAGTGGAGTGCCAAAAAGAAATTCGGGATATAGATCAAACGGCCAGAATCGTGGTGATGACTGGCCAACTGACTGACGAAGTGAACCAGCAGTTGGGTTCTCAAGGAGTGTTGGCAATACTGAAGAAACCGTTTGTCACCAATGATCTTAAAGATGTACTGAGCGCAGCTTTGGAACGTTAGGACTTGGCTACCGATTGTTTCAATGATTAGTCTTCCGACTGTGTATGTCTGGTTCTATGTAAATGACGGTTTCAATCGGTAGGGCTCTCTTTAGTTGTCTGAGCCGAAAATTCGGCTGTCTCTCGTCTCATCTTAAGATGTAATGCAGTCAGTAGGGGCAACTTTGTCGTCCGCCGTCGCGCAAGCGCTATGGCGAGATTTTCAATTTCGATGTCAAGAATGGCATATCATTGTGCGGGCTATCCGCGTAACAAGGGAGGATTCCGAATCCGTTCCGTGGTGTTCCTGCGGCGTCTGTTCGTGTAAGCTTCACGACATATGCGAGACGAAAAAAGCAATAGCACTTCAACCAACTTCGCCGATCAGATCCGGGAAAAACGTGTGGGGCTGGCCCTGGCCTCCGGATTCTTTGGTTTCTACCATCACGCGGGAGTATTGACGGCCCTGCATCAACGGGGGATTCGACCGACGCGGATCTCAGGCGCCAGTGCCGGCGCCCTGGTAGCGGCAATGTACGCGTCGGGATCTTCTCCCGAGCAAATCGCCGAAGATCTCCTGACCGTGAAGCGCTCCGACTTCTGGGACGCCCACTGGCCCTGGTCGCGAAACGGTTTCGGCCTGCTGGCCGGTCACAAGTTTGCCTCCGTGCTGTCGAGGACCCTGCCGGTCCACCGTTTCGAGGATTGCGATATCCCCCTGTCGGTCAACGCCTACGATATCGAGGAGGGCCGCACGCGTCACCTGGACAGCGGGCCGCTGATCCCGGCGGTCCGGGCCTCCTGCTCCGTACCGTACCTCTTCTCGCCGGTGGAGATCGATGGGCGCCGATACTGGGACGGCGGGTTCGCCGAGAAGACACCGATGGTACCGTTCTTCCTGGATTCAGACGTCGACGTGGTGATCGTCTCCTACATGCCGCCGAGAGAGGATCGTCCCGAGAATAAGAAGAGCGGCATCCTGTCTTTCCTGCCGTCGCCATCGTCCTTCTTTGCCGATACATCTCCCGACGAGCGCCTCGAACGGGATCAGGCGTCTGTTCGGTTGTTGAGAGATGCGGGCAAGAGAGTAATAGTGCTGGCGCCAGAGCGCGTCTGGCTCGGACCGTTCTCACTGGATCGAGCCGGCGCCGCCATGGACCAGGGCCGTGAAGGCGCTTTGAAAATCCTCGACTCACACGACGAGACCCGGCTGGGAGCCCCCACGCTGAAATGAAGAGGGCCAGGGGGATTACGTCATTTTACGGTGGTCGTTTTTGATCGTAGGGCCGTGGTTTACCCCTGAAGATCTATCACATCTTCAACGATGCATTTCGCCTGGCCCTGTACCGCGAAAATAAATCCCGCGGCCAGAAATGAAGAACATAAAAGGCCCGAGGCCTCAAGCGGAAGCCCCCTATCCCCGGCCCTTTCCCCCGGCAAGGAAAAGGGAGAAAACAACGGGCAGGGCTTTCAGTGCTTCAGGGCGAAGCCCTTTCCGACACGAAGTGGCGCATTTCTGGCCGCGGGATTTATTTCCGCGGTGCTGGCGCGGGGAGGGCCGACAACATTGGACTATTGTGGCTTGAAATATGGACTCCCATTCTTTTGATCTAAAGAGTCCCGCCGATTTCTCTCCTCCACGTTAAGGGAATTCTTCAATAGTCGGTTGCCCCCGATGGGTTCTTCGTCGAATAATAGACATATGGGAAACGATGGTGACCGATCGCGTCGGGGACAGGAAAGCACCAGACGGGATTTTCTGCATACTTCCTGCATCTGCGCCGCAGGGGTCGGAGTCTGCGGGGTTGCCGCCATCGGCGCGGCTTGCTCCACGCCGCCGAAGACACCGGATACCCCGTCCGATGAAACCATGGCCCCGGCAGTCCGGCCCGGACTGGGTCCGAACCCGACTGTGGCCTACCGCGCGGATCTCGGAGTGTTTACAAAGAACGGTCACGACGATGCTCGTGTTCGCGCGCTGGTCGACAAAGCGGTGACCGCCCTGGTCGACGTGAAAGATCCCCGGGAGGCATTCCGTGCCCTGTTCGAACCGAAAGACGTGGTGGCCATCAAGGTGAACTGCCTGGCCGGCCCGGGCATGTCCTCTTCTGTGAGCGTCGTCAACGCACTGGTACTCGGGCTGCGTTCCATCGGAATCCAGCACCGCGACATCATCATATGGGAACGTTCCTCCGCCGAGCTCGAGAAGGTCGGATTCAAGCTCAACCGCCACTCCGACACGGCGCCGCGATGTTACGGAAACGACGAGGGTGGCTTCGAGAAGAAGATCGTGACATCGGGCGAGGTGGGCAGCCTGTGGAGCCGCGTTCTGGCCCACCGCGCGAGCGCGCTCATCAACGTGCCGGTGCTCAAGGATCACGATCTCTCGGGCGTGGGATGCGGCATGAAGAACATGTACGGGGCCATTCACAACCCCAACCGCTACCACGACAACAACTGCGACCCCTTTGTCGCGGACGTGAACGCTCACCCATACGTCAGGGACAGGCTCCGCCTCGTTCTGGCGGACGCTCTCACGGCCCAGTACCACGGCGGCCCGGCCAGGGTCGTTTCGCATCAGTGGCGCCCCGGCGCGGTCATCGCCGGAGCGGATCCCGTGGCGCTCGACGCCGTCGCGAAAAAACTCATCGAGGAGGAGCGATCCAGACACGGGATGGCCACCCTGAAGGAGTCGAAACGCCCGCCGAAATGGCTCGAAACCGCGTCCGCACGGGGCCTCGGGGAGCACAGGATAGATAAGATACGACTGAACGAGGGATAGGACCATGGACCTGAACCGACGAGATCTGATTCGCCTTCTGGCCTGCAGCGCAGCGGCGTGCCCATTTGCGGCGGCGAGGCTCTCGTCCGCCGATGAGAAGAACCTCCACAAGGCCTTGTATTTCGAGGATGCGAAAGAGCGTCGAATCAAATGTACTCTGTGCCCCCGGGAATGTGTTGTCGCCGACATGGAGCGGGGAACCTGCGGTGTTCGCGAAAACCGGGGCGGCACCTATTACACGCTGGTCCATTCCCGGCCGTGCGCAATGCACAACGATCCCATAGAGAAGAAGCCCCTCTTTCATTACAGGCCCGGCGTCAAGGCCTTCTCCCTGGCCACTGCCGGGTGCAATATCGAGTGCAGGTTCTGCCAGAACTGGGAGATAAGCCAGTTTCGCCCCGAGCAGGTTTCCTCCAGGACCGTTACGCCCGAGGAGATCGTCCGGCATGCCTCACGCCTGGGTTCGGGCGCCATCGCGTTCACCTACTCCGAGCCGGTCATCTTCTACGAATACATGCGCGACATCTGCCTGGCGGCCGAGGGATCGGGGATAGGCCGCGTGATGATCTCCAACGGCTACATCAACAAGAAACCCCTCGCGGAGCTCATGGGGCACATGGACGCCATCAAGGTGGATTTCAAGGCCTTCAGCGAGTCGTTTTACAAGGACGTGTGCTCCGCCCACCTGAGGCCCGTGCTCGATACCCTGGTGCAGATCCGCGAGGCGGGCGTGTGGCTGGAGCTGGTGATGCTGGTCATCCCCACCCTGAACGACGATACAAAGGAACTGGAGGCCATGTCCCGCTGGATCGTGCAGAAGCTCGGGCCCGACGTGCCCATTCACTTCACTCGATTCCATCCGATGTACAAGATCCAGAACCTGCCCCCCACTCCGGTCAAGACCCTGGAGCGCGCCCGGAAGATCGCCCTGGACGCGGGGATCCACCACGCCTACGCGGGAAATGTCCCGGGCCACCCCGGGGAGAACACGTACTGCCATCACTGCAACGAGATCCTCATCCGACGAAGCGGCTACAGAATATCGTCCAATCGAATCAGCGGCGGCAAGTGCCCAAAGTGCAAGACACCGGTTGCGGGAGTGTGGGAATGACCTGACCCCACCCCCTCGGTCCCCCTCCCCATTGCAGGGAGGGGCAAGAAAAAGGAAACACCGATCCGCGCCGATCACCTCCCCCCGCAATGGGGGGAGGCCGGGAGGGGGGTCGAGGTCCCTTGATGAATGTCGACATCCCTGGTAGAGAGGGTCTCGATGCTCGCTTTTTCGGCATATGCCGGAAAGACAAAGGAGAAGGTCATGGCAATTGAAGTCGTTGCTCCCATGGTAGGCAAGGTCGTCAAGATACTGGTCGAAAAAGGCCAGGAGGTTTCCGAGGACGATCCCGTACTCATGCTCGAGGCCATGAAAGTCGAGATGCCTGTTGTTGCCCCCGAGGACGGCACCGTCCTCGATATCAAGGTTGCCGAAGGAGACACCGTCGAGGGCGATCAGGTCCTCATGGAGATCAAAGACTGATCGCACATCTTTCTCATCAATCCATTGACAAATAAGTAGAGTTTACGTCCCGTCGAGATGATAGGATAGCTGCATTGAATGAAAGCTATTCCATGGGCGAAGGAACGCGAATAAAGCTGGCCGATCCCTGCGTGGGAAAACCCGAAGAGGACGCAGTGCTCCGGGTGCTGCGCTCGGGCCGCCTCGTTGCGGGACCCCGCGTCGAGGAGTTCGAGGGTCGGCTGGCCTCGTTCACGGGACGCGCCCACGCGGTGGCCGTCTCCTCGGGGACCGCCGCTCTCCTGGCTGCCATGGAATCAATGGATGTGGGCCCCGGCTCGGTGGTTATCGTCCCTGCCTTCACGTTCCCGGCGCCGGCGATCGTGGCGGCCTTCCTGGGCGCGGAGGTTCGCGTCTGTGACGTGGATCCGGCAACATTCAACATCTCCCCCGATACCCTCTCTTCGGTCTTCGACGATGACGTTTCACTGGTGGTCGCGATAGATCAGTTCGGTGTGCCGTCCCCTGTAATCCACATTGAGGACATGCTGCGTGAGCGAGGCATCCCGGTCCTGGTGGACGCCGCCTGCTCCCTGGGATCCACCCTCGAAGATCGACCGTGCGGCTCCTTTGGAAAAGCGGCCACCTTCAGCTTTCATCCCAGAAAGGTGATCACCACCGGCGAGGGCGGCGCGGTGCTCACGGACGACGACAACATTGCCGCGAGGGTCCGACGCTTTCGCAACATCGGAATGGAGGACGGCGGGTTCCTCTCCCTCGGTCTGAACCTCCGCCCGTCCGAGATCGGAGCCGCCATCGGGCTGTGCCAGCTCGATCGGATCGAAGATATAGTGGCGCGCCGTCGCGTGCTTGCCCGTCGGTACCGCGCCCTCGGTCTGGATCTCCAGAGCAGTCCAGACAACACCGAGTTGAATCATCAGACCCTCGCAGCAACGCTACCGATGGGCGCCGATCGGGCTGCGCTCATCTCCTCGCTCGCCGACGAGGGGGTCGAGGCGCAGGTGGCCAGTTACTGCCTCGGATCACTGCCCCGGCTCGTAAAAAGGTTGAACATCGACGACTCGCGGACACCGGTCGCAAAACGACTTCACAACCTCGGAATGGCGCTGCCCATGCACGAGGATCTGAAGGACGCAGACGTGGACTACACGGTGGGACTCGTGCACGATTGGTTGAAAACGGAGAACCCGGTCAAATGAACGAAAGCGCACCTGTCGTAGAAATCTCAAACCTTCACAAGACCTTCCATACGGGGTTCTTCCGCAAGCGCGTGGACGCTGTACGGGGGGTGAGCTTCACAGTGGGCAGAGGTGAGATCTTCGGGCTGCTCGGCCCCAACGGAGCTGGAAAAACTACCACGTTGAAGGTCATGATGGGCCTCATAAAACCCTCCAGTGGCAACGTGCGCATTTTCGGACTCGACGGGCGCAAGCCCTCGGCGCGCGCGAAGGTGGGGTTTCTTCCCGAGAATCCCTATTTTCACGAGTACCTCGACCCCAGGGAGTTGCTTGATTTTTATGGGGACCTGTGCGGCATGAAAAAGAAGGACATCCGCGAGCGGAGAGATCGATTGATCGAACTCGTGGGCTTGAAGGACGCCGCCTCCCGCCCCCTGAGGAAGTTCTCCAAGGGTATGCTGCAGCGCGTGGGACTGGCCCAGGCCATGATCTCCGAGCCCGAGCTGCTCGTACTCGACGAACCCATGGGCGGTCTCGATCCCATCGGTCGCAAATTCGTGGTGGATCTGCTCGCGGATCTCAACGAGAAGGGCACCACCATACTGTTTTCGTCGCACATCCTGTCGGACGTGGAGCGGCTCTGTAAGAGGGTTGTCATCCTCAACAAGGGTGTCAATGTGGCGCAGGGATCCCTCGACGATCTCGTGGGCGGCGAGTCGCGCGACGAGACACTCGAGTCACTGTTCGTGCGAAAAGCATTGGAGACACCCCATCCCGGCCTTCCCCTGAAATAGGGGAAG
>JAUXHN010000185.1 GCA_030621515.1 Deltaproteobacteria bacterium
AGAAAGGCACTTCGTGAGGCGCTTGCTCGTTACCGCCTCGAGCAACTGGAGCGTAAACACCGCCAGGGGTACGAACGACACCCGGTTGATGCCGATGAGTTTTCGGTTTGGGAAACAGAGCAGGCCTGGATTAACGAATGAAACGCGGCGAAGTACGTTGGTACAAATTCATTCGGCCTGATAAAAAGAGGCCGGTTCTCATCCTGACACGAGATTCCGTACTGGAATACCTTGAAGAAGTAACCGTTGCTCCCATCACAACAACGATCCGCAACATACCGTCTGAGGTGTTTCTCTCGAAAGCAGACGGCATGCCCCGGGATTGCGCTGTAAATTGTGACCACTTGCAGACTGTTTCAAAGGGAAAAATCGGATCATTGATAACATCCTTGCCTCCGGCAAAGATGGTTGATGCCGGGCGTGCAATCCGTTTTGCCCTTGATGTCTAATTTATGACCTTCCCCGAAAAAACACTTCACGATCTGGACTGGAGCCGGTTGCTCGGTCACCTGGCGGCGCGTTGTACGGGCGAGGAGGCGGCCGATCGCTGCAGGGTTCTTTCCCTGAAGGACGCGTCGGCGGCGCGGGCGCATCTGGATCTGGTGCAGGAGTTCCTCACGTGCATCGATAACGATGATCGTCCGCCGTCCCTGCCCGCCCTACCCGTCTCCCAGACCCTGGCCCTCGTGCGCGGCCGTGGAAGCGTCCCCGGGGAGGCGTTGCGGGCGATTGCAGTCAACCTCAAGCTTTTCACTGCGCTCCACAGGTACCTCGACAACCGGACGGACGTCTGTCCCAAAAACATGACGATTATTCTTCCGAATCCCGACCGGATCTCGACTCTCGGCCTGGCCAGGCTGGCGGGAGAGCTTGAATCAGCCTTCGAACCTGACGGCGCGATCTCGGACAACGCCAGCCCACAGATAGGGCTCCTGCGGCGACGGGTGGTGTCCATCCGAAAAAACCTGCTGGCCCGGATCGACGAGATCGCCGAATCCCAGGGCGATCTCCTCAGCGACCGCACGGTGTCCATCCGAAACGACCGGTTCGTCCTTCCGGTAAGGACCGACGCCCACCGGCCGCTAAAGGGAATAGTCCACGGCACCTCGGGAACGGGAAACACCATCTTCGTGGAACCCGAACAGGCAGTAGAGTTGGGAAACGAGCTGATGCTGGCCAGGGAGTCCGTCGCGAGGGAGGAGGCCCGCATACTTGCCGAGCTGAGGGACGCCGTTCACGATCAACTCGAAGAAGTCACCCACGCTTGCGAGACCATCATCGATACCGAGACCCGAATAGCCGCGGCGCGACTCGCATTCGATCTCGAGGCATCCGTCCCCTGCGACGGACCGGCGGGAGCGATGGAGCTAATCCGCGCGCGACACCCCCTGCTCGTGCTTGAGGGCGTTTCGGTGGTGCGCAGCCACATCACGGTGTCACCCGGCGGATGCCTGCTCATCTCCGGCCCCAACGCGGGGGGCAAGACGGTGGTGCTGAAGACCGTGGGGTTGCTCGGGTTGATGCTCGCCGCCGGTCTTCCCATACCCGCGGACCCGGAGTCCTCGGTGGGCATTCCCACCACCGTGCTCACCGATATCGGCGACGATCAAAGCCTGGAGCTGAACTTGTCCACCTTCTCTGCGCACATGAAGAACATCGGAGGGATCCTCGACTCCGCGGGCGACGGGGACATCGTCCTCCTCGACGAACTCTGCGCCGGGACCGACCCCATCGAGGGCACCGCCCTGGCCGAGGCCATTCTCGATGCCCTCAACAGGCTGGGCGCGAGCACCCTGGCCACAACTCACTTCGACACCCTCAAGGCCCGCGCACAGGACAGGGAAGGCTTCATCAACGGAGCCATGGGGTTTGACGTGGACGCGAGGAAGCCGACCTTCGAGCTTCGCATGGGCGTCCCGGGAAGCTCCAGCGCCCTGAACATCGCGGCCCGCTTCGGCATCCCCGACCGGATCCTCGCGGACGCGAGAAGACTACTGCCCGATGGGGTCAGGGAGCTGTCAAACGCAGTGGAGGCGCTCGAGAGGGAGAAGCTGCTGGCCACCCAGGAGAGGCATGCCCTGACCCAGCAACGTATAGTGCTGGATGAGGCCCAACGCGCGCACATGG
Source organism: Deltaproteobacteria bacterium (assembly GCA_030621515.1). Lineage (GTDB taxonomy): Bacteria > Myxococcota_A > Polyangia > JAAYKL01 > JAAYKL01 > JAUVAN01. Next base: position 2,128 of record JAUXHN010000185.1, read on the forward strand.
CCGAGCTGGACGGCCTTCGCGCCAGGCAAGACAGGTTTGTGGACAGGGAAACCGAGGTGCTCTGGTCGGCCATTCGACGCGCCCGGGAAAAGGTGCGCGACGCGGAAACATCCATCAGGCGACACAGAACGGACCGGGCGGCGTTGAGGAAAGCGCAGGACACCATCAACAAGATCGCGACCGACCTCGATCCGGGCGGCGATCTCAGCCTGAGCAAGCGAGAGGATCTCCCGGGCGCCCCCGCGCGCCCGCAGGATCTGGAGCCCGGCGTGAAGGTTCTCGTGATCACCCTGGGCAAGGAGGCTGTGGTCGACTCGCCGGTCAAGGGAAACACCGTGTTCGTTCGCGCGGGGGCGCTGCGGATCCGCGTGAACATCGAAGAGCTGAACGTCCTTGCAAGGAAGAAAACCGGCCGGGCGGAGACAGGGCGCAAGAAAGCACACACCCCGGAACCGGACAGATCGACACAGGACGTTATCCGCACATCGCAAAACACCCTCGATCTGCGCGGCAAGACCGTGGACGAAGCCATAGACGCCACCGATGCGTTCCTGGATACATCCATGCGCAACGGCACCGACGTGGTCTTCATCCTTCACGGCCATGGTACCGGCGCGTTGCGAGACGCTGTTCGTGCCTACCTCGAAAATTCACAGTACGTTTCGATGTCCCGCAGTGGGTCAAGGGGGGAAGGCGGAGACGGAATCACCGCCGTCTGGATAAAATGACTCTCAGGGGACCACGCGAGATATCCCGGCGGGTTTCTCCTCATCTGAATCCTGATCCCGATCCAGATCGCCGCCGCCGTCCAGGGAGTAAAGCAGCTTTCTGATGGCGTCGGCGCGGCGTATGAGCCTGGGGGACGCGGAGTAGACGGACGCCAGGCCGGACCAGCACTTCACCCACATCTCGGAGCCCACGTCGTCATCCTCCAGGCGACCGAGTACTTCCCAGCATGTCCGCTCGAAACGACGATGGCGTTTCTGGGCGAGAAGGATCTCCTGAAGCCTGTCCATGGCGGGCACGCAGGTGGGGTCCTCTCGAAGGGCTCGCAGGTAGAAGCCCACGGCCAACTTGGGGCGCTTCATCTCGGTGACGGCCAGACGACCCGCCGCGCAGTGCCTTGTCGCCCGTAACGGCGCGCTACCGGTTTGCGCGCTTCGCTCTATTTCGCGCAGGATCTCACTGACCCTGGCGCCCTGGCCTTTTCCCGATTCCAATAGCTTCTCGAGTTCGGGATCGTCCAGATGTCCCGGCCTGCACGACTGCTCGCGCGATATTCTTCGCCCCAGCAGGATCGCCCGCACGAATCTGAAAAGCAGCATCGCCAGAAACAGCGCGATGGTAATTAGAAGAACTTCTTTCACAACCACGATAATAATTACCGAGGAGCCTGAGTCAACTATTTCACCGCGCCCTGAAAAACGAAGCAGCAGATTCTGGTTGCAGTGCATGTTGGAATGAGTGACAATTTGCTTCCAAGTTTTTCAAGAAGGGAGTGTCAAAACAAAATGACAACCAGATTTTTCGTATTACTCGTCGCCACGGGGGCATTGGTCCTCATAATTTGCGGATGTGACATGATCACGGGGGGCAACGAGCCTCCTGGGCCGATTCCCACGGCGATTCCGGGCATGCCCGGTCAGCCAATTGCGGTTCCGGTACCCGGTCAGCCTGGTGCGGCTCCGGTACCCGGTCAGCTCATTGCGGTTCCGGTACCCGGTCAGCCAATTGCGGTTCCGGTCCCCGGTCAGCCAATTGCGGTTCCGGTCCCCGGACAGCCTGTTGCGGTTCCGGTACCCGGTCAGCTCGTCCCGATTCCGGTCCCCGGACAGCCTGTTGCTCCTCCGGTTCCAGGACAGCCTGTCGCTCCTCCGGTCCCCGGCCAGCCCGTCGCGGCTCCGGTCCCCGGTCAGCCCCCTGTTCCTCCCGTTGCGCCACCGCCGGCACCGGTACCGACCGGAGATCTGCTCACCGATCGGATGAACGAGGCAAAGGCAGCCAACGCCGTCGAGCTGACCGCGACGAGCATGCTGGAGAAGGTCGAGCTCAAGAGGGGCAAGACACAGAGCTACGAGGTTCAATTGCCCGGACCGCCCTACTGTCACTCGTACCTCGCGGTTGGTGACGACAAAGTCAAAGAGATCGAGATTGATATTGAATCCCCGACCGGCGCCGTGGAAACGAAGTCCGAGAAGGACGACGACGCGGAAGACAACCTGGCGATCATCGCCAACCACTGCCCGACCATTGCGGGGCTGTACAAGCTCAACGCCAAACTGGTCAAGGGCAAGGGCGAAATCGCCGTCCAGGTGTTTTCCAAATAGACACCACCTGCTCTTCTCAATCTGTTTTCAAATTCTTCTAGATAAGAACGGTTCCACGTTCAATCCTGCATCCGGTAATGAATTGAGCCGCCCCGAGACGCTTCTTTCCGGGAAGCTGCAACGCCGTCAACCGCAGAACGCCCTTGCCGCAGGCCACGTCAACACCGTCGGCGGTGTGAGCCGTTACCTCGCCGGCCTTGCCGGCGCTTCCATCGAGAGAAACCACGCGGGCGCTGTGCACCTTGATCGGCTGTCCCTCCAGCAAAGTCGAGGCACACGGCCACGGGTGCATCCCGCGCACATGGGCGTGCAGCACGGCGGCGGATTTTGCCCAGTCCATCCGTCCGTCTTTCTTGTAAAGAGCCGGCGCGTGGGTTGCAAGGGAGCGATCCTGCGGTATGGGCTCAGACTCCCCTATTTCATCGAGAACCTCCATGAGAACCGTAGCTCCCAACTCCGCAAGCCTCCCCGTCAGATCTCCAGCGGTCTCCTGCGGCCCGATCTGCACCGCCGTCGACTTGTACACCGAACCTGTATCGAGGCCCTCGTCCATGGCCATGATGGAAACCCCGGCTTCTTCGTCGCCATTGATTATTGCCCAGTTGATCGGCGCCGCGCCCCTCAGCTTCGGGAGGAGGGAAGCATGAACGTTCAGACACCCCAGCGGCGGCGTCGCAAGGAGGCTCGTCCCCAGGATCCTGCCGTAAGCCGCGGTGACCAGCAAATCCGGCTTCAGATCGGCGATCTTCGACGCGAATCTCTTTCCCTTGATTACCTCGGGCTGGATCACCGCGATACCGAGATCGATCGCGGCGGTTTTCACCGGCGGAGCCCCCATCTTGCGCCCTCTTCCCACGGGCCTGTCCGGCTGAGTAACAACGAGCACCAGCTCCGTCGACCCGGCCAGCGCGCGCAATGTCGGAACGGCAAAATCAGGGGTGCCCATAAAAACGGTGACGAGCTTTTTTTTCATAGGATGACGCTCTTCAGTTCCCTCTGTTCTTGAGCTCCCTCATCATCATCTTGCGTTGTAAAAAGCTCATCTTGTTCGCGAGGGTAATCCCGTCCAGGTGGTCGACCTCGTGTTGTATGGCCACCGCCAGTAGTTCCTGCGCTTCCAGCTCGTATACTTCTCCATCCCTGTTCAACGCGGTCATGCGAATCTTCTGGGAACGCTGTACCTTTACATGAATATCCGGAAAGCTCAGACAACCCTCCTCCCACTCGATCTCTCCCGACCGTTCCACGATCTTGGGATTGATGAGCACCAGGAGTTCCGATTCCCCCTCCGGATGATCTATGTCGATGACCGCAATTCTCTTTGTCACACCGACCTGATTGGCCGCGAGCCCGACTCCGGGCGCCGCGTACATGGTCTCGGCCATGTCGTCGACCAGCACGCGAATCTCGTCATCGACCACCTCTACAGGCTCGGAGCGTTTCTTCAACACCTCCGCCGGATAGATCATGATCTCTTTGATGCTCATTCTACATCCATGGTCGCTCTGTATGCCTCGCGCAAGGAAGCATTACGTAAAATCTCATACGCCTCGTCCAGTACAAAACGTATTTCCCTGACCTTCGGTTGCAATTCCAATAACTCAGGCGTCACGAACCTTTCAATCGCGAAGAGCCCTCTCAATCGACGATAGGCCTTTCGAATCTCGTGCCCGGATGCCTCCGGCGGTACCTGCATAATGGCAAAGTAGTTCCCCTGCTCCACCTGGGCCAGCTTGTCGACAATGCGCGCCGTCTCAGTCCTCGACTCCTGTCTTCGATCGGCATCGGTCCACAGGTTCTCTCCCCCTTGCGCGTCCTTCTCGGGTCTTTCCTTGTCGCCTCCGGTCACATGCACCCATCCGAGCACGACGAGACCGGCGATGAGGGCGCACAGATCGTCCACCGCCACACTGAATCTCTGCGCGAGCTCGTCAACGCCCCGCGTACCATCCAACCATTCGAGTGGCTCCAGGTCCCGATCGCTCAGCCCGGTCTCCTCCAGCGGGCATATTCCGCCGCCGGTGTTCTTTGGACGAGCGTCGCGGGCCACGATCTTCTGTATCTCGCTCAAGGGTGCGCGGGATCTCAACCCTTCCACGATGATACTCGCAGCGGGTAAATCGAGCAGCACTCGCTCGGAGCTTCGGTGTTTCCCCTGAGCGAACCGCCACGATCCTACACTCCAGGCAAACGAATCGAAAATGATGTTTTCGTAATGATGCCTCACGAGAGGAAACAGCTCGCGGGAAGCGATGAGGCCTTTCTCGACAAGAACAACCCCCGCCCGTCTTCCGCTCGCTCCGATGGTCATCGCAGCCTGCTCGTACTGCCGCTCGTTGAGCCGTCCTTCGCGATGCAACAACTCGATCAATCTATCCTCACGCGCTGATGAGGTGGCCATCGTCGGCTCGCCTTCCTCCATGAAGATCTTCCGCTCAACGTCCCGGTTCATCAGGGTCAGCACACCAGTCGCCCGGCGCGAACGTAAGGACGCCAGCACACTCCACAAGGGCTCCAACTCCAGGCGACCATCCTCCCCCGCCTCCGTCTGCTCCCCCTCCTCCGTCTGCTCCTCCGCCTCCGTCTGCTCCCCCGCTTCTGTCTGTTGCTCTTCGAACACCCGTGTAATGGGTTCTTCGTCGGGGGCCGGCTCGAGCACCGTGGTCACTTCGGAAGGATCATCCAGATCGTGCTCAATAGTGGCGGGCTTGTGCAGGTATGTCTCGGGATCGAGTGTATCCAGACCTTCTGAGATCTCCTGCTCGCGTTCGAGCGATTCCTCCATGAGTCGCGAGCGCTCCTGTTCCACCTCAGCGATTATCTCGTTAAGTGACTTGCCGTCCACCGGGTGCCGAGGCTCCTGATCTTCCGGAGCCTCCAGGCCAAGAATTGTCGCGATCCGATCCGCCAAGTTCGTATCTGAAGCGTCTTGATCCACAAATGCATCCGCGCCCCATTGCACGGCTTCTTCGATGGTCTGAAGGGCGGTTCCCTCACCGCCCATCAACAGGATCGGCATCACCGCACCCCTGGGGGTTTTCCGAAGATCGTCGCACAGCCGCCGGACACTCGTGTCCGAGGCCTCGAACACACAGATGTCGATCTGCTCCGATGAAACAAGATCGATCACTTCTTCGGCATGATCCGCGAAGATCTTCTCAACAGGGAGGACGGCCCGTGACAGGGCCTCCTCGCTCATGGACTTGCGGATCAGAAACAGGGCGCGTGCCATGTACATCTCCTTGAGATAGATGATGATATTGCCTTGACCGGATAACGGTCAAATACAGGAAGAAAAAAGAAGTTGAAGCCGGCCGCCATCATCTTCCCCTTCCCCACGCAGGGGAAGGCCGGGATGGGGTCAAGTCGAGTCGCTACGAAACAAACTCAATACGTGCGAGGGGGGCAGCATCTCCGCGCCGGGTGCCGATTTTTGTTACGCGGGTGTACCCTCCGGGGCGATCTTTGAATCGCGGGCCGAGCACGAAGAACAGCTTGTGAATGATATCCACAAACTCGCCCTGACCGTCATCGTAGACCTGCGGCAGGAACTTATTGACTATCCTGCGCAGGTGAACCTGTCTCGCCCTCTCATCCACACTCAGGGAATCCAGGGGCTTGCCTACGACGTCCCCGGCCTTGGCAGCCTTGGTGATCAGGCGCTCAACGATTCCTCGCAGCTCCATGGCCTTTGCGTGTGTCGTATCTATCTTCTCGTGCACAATAAGTGCAGCCGCCATGTTGCGGAACATTGCCCGCCTGTGACTCGAATTACGACCTAATCTTCTTCCAGATTTGCGATGCCTCATCGTATCCTCATGACCCCTGCTGCTTCTTCCAACGACCGAGCAACTGATCCCACTTGTCGATCTTCATTCCGAGCTGGAGATCCATCTCCGTCAGAATATCCCTGATCTCCTTGAGGGACTTTCGACCGAAATTCTTGGTTTTGAGCATCTCGCCCTCGGTTCTCAAGACCAGCTCTCCGATGAGCTTGATGCCGGCATTTTGCAGACAGTTCGCGGAACGCACCGAGAGCTCGAGTTCTTCCACCGGCCTGAAAAGATTCTCATTGACCTGATGCTCGGGCTCCTCCAATCCCTCGACGAGGCTCTCGTCCTCTTCTTCGAAGTTGATGAATATGTTCAAGTGCTCCTTGAGAATCTTTGCCGCATAGGCAATGGCATCCTCCGGATTCACGGTCCCGTTGGTCCACACTTCGATGGTGAGCTTGTCATAGTCGGTGATCTGGCCCACGCGGGCGTTGGTGACAGCGTAGTTGACCTTGCGCACAGGCGAATAGAGAGCGTCGAGTTGTACCCAACCAATCTCCTGCTCATAATCCTCCGGGACCACACGGCGCTCGGTGGGGATATATCCTCGCCCTGGACCGACCTTGATATCACAGGCCAGCCGGCCACCATCGTTCACCGTCGCAATATGGTGATCGGGGTTAAGGAGTTCCACCTGGTTGTACCCCTGGATAACACCAGCCTTGATACCCCCCGGCCCTTCCACATCGAGACGCAGGGTTACCTCCTTCGGCTCGTTCAAGTTCAGGATGATCTCCTTGAGGTTCAGAACGATTTCGGCTACGTCCTCGACCACGTCGGGGACCGAGGTGAACTCGTGAGCCACGTCATCGAACTTCACGGAAATAATAGCCGCCCCCTGCAAGGATGAGAG
>JAUXHN010000317.1 GCA_030621515.1 Deltaproteobacteria bacterium
TGCCGGTGCCGCTCTCCCCGGTAATCAACACGGCATAATTGGAGGGGCCGACGGCTCGTATGGTTTCGAAGATCTCACCCATCACGCCTGAGGCGCCGATCATTCCGTGAAACTCCTTGTGCTTGTCGAGTTGCCATCTGAGGTTTCTCATCTCCGTGAGTTCCTTGACGTTGGCGATCACGCCCTCCTTTTCAGCGTTGATCGAAGTCCGCGTGGACGAGACCTTTATCCGCTTCACCTCACCGTCCGGCCTAGTGAAGGTCACTTCGTGTGCGCGCCTCACGTTGTGGGGCTCCACGCCGTCTTTGAATGCGCACGCGGCACCGCACAGACCGTTGGGCGCGAACACATCGTGGCAATCCCTTCCGAGGATCTCACCTCGGGAACATCCCGTGACCTTCTCCGTCGCGGCGTTGACCAGAAGTATCTTGCGGCTCTCGTCATGAACGACGATCCCTTCCTCCAGCAAGTCCAGCATCGCCTCGACCAGGCCGTGTTCCAGCAGAGACGGCAGCAGTCGCCTGGTGGTTCCCGACCAGTTCGCCTGCCCAAAGAAGCCGAACTCGTCTTTCTTGATCGTTGACATACTCGTCTCCTTCTGAAGCGACAGAGTGTATCACAAGGATTTCAAGATGTTGACGGCGACGTGTAAGTGATCAAACAAGAGATGTGATGAACGACGACAAGAAACCGGTCGATCTCGGCACCGACACCACCAGCAGAACCATGCCACACTGCCCGGACTTCGCACGGGCGGTGAGAGAGGCCAACGTGGACGAGTCCCTGTTCGGCCAGATAGTCGAGTGCTTCGCCGGCAGGCTCACCCGATTCGCCAAATACTACTGCAAAGACGACAGCCTGGGGGCGGACGCCTTCCAGGAGGCGATGCTCGCCACACTGGGTGGCCTCGATGGATATCGTGGCGACTCCCCTATCGAACCGTGGCTGCGGCGAATCGTGATGACATCGTGCTCGCGCCTGAGGAGAGGCAAGAAGAACGACCCGTCGGTGAACGTTTCGATGGACGAACGGGACGGCGGCATGGCCTTCGCCGACTCCAGCCCGGACCAGGAGATCAGGCTCATCATGGCCCAGAGGCTGAGCATGGTGTACTCCGAGATCGAAGCCCTGGACGAGCCCAACCGCAGCCTCCTGAAGGCCCACGAGATCGAGGAAATCCCCATCGCCGACCTCGCCTGGAAGTTCGATATGACCGAGGAAGCTGTCAAGTCACGCCTCAAGAGATCTCGCTCCATCGTCCGTGATCGCCTCATCGCACTCAGCTAAAGCCACGGTCGTCACCGTAATTTTCCACTACTCACTTATTGTTGCGAAAAATGTAATTTGAATATATGAAGGATAACTCGTTGACATCAGCGAGATTGATTTCGGGGTAAACGTCCAAGTTGGGCGAGGCCAATAGTCGGCAAATGGCCGGCGATTAATTGACGGACGCAATGAAACGCGTCCACGGAGAAAAGAGAGAGAGAAATGAAGAAGCTATTCGTAGGAAACCTGTCCTGGAACACTGCCGATGCCGAGCTGTCTGATGCGTTCAGTCGTTTTGGAGAGATCACCGAAGCAAAGGTCATCACTGATCGAAACACGGGACGCTCCCGGGGTTTCGGGTTCATTACATTCGAAGATACGGAGGCCGCCGACAAGGCGATTTCCGAGATGAACGGAACCAGCCTCGACGGTCGTGAAATCACCGTCAACGAAGCGCAAGACAAGAGGCGTGACGACAATCGTGGCGGCGGCGGCGGCGGTCGCTGGTAGATTCCCCCCTTCAGCAGTAAACTTCACACAATACAATTCATTGAGGGCCGTTCCGGTCGTTGCACCAATTTGTCTGCAGGCCGGGATGGGGTTTTGAAATGAGGGACACCATGACAGCAATCAAAGTGGTTTCGGCCTATGATCGTTCACCCATCAAGACAATCGATCGCATAAGCGAATCCGCCGCGTTCGAGATCCTCGGGACGTGCCACGCACTTCACCGGGATCGGTCTCGATGGTTGCCCGCCCATGAGCGCATAGCCATCCTCGAGCGCGCGGCGGCGATCATTGAATCCCGGTCCGGCGATCTCGCGCGGCAGGCCGCAATGGAGGGAGGGAAACCTCTTGCGGATTCGATCGTGGAGATCAATCGCGCCATCGAGGGCGTCAGGGTGGCTATCAAGGAGATCTGGAAGCTCGGCGGGCATGAGATCCCCATGGGTGTCACGTCGACTTCAGTCAATCGGACGGCCAATACCTATCGGGATCCTCGGGGTGTCGTGTTCGCCATCAGCGCGTTCAACCATCCGTTCAACCTCATCATTCACCAGGTGGTGACCGCGGTCGCCGCCGGTTGCCCGGTGATGGTCAAGCCCGCGTCGACGACGCCGATGTCATGTCAGAATGTAGTGGATATCCTGCACGAGGCAGGCCTGCCGGCCGAGTGGTGCACGATGATGCTCTGTGAAAACCGGGTGGCCGAAAAAATCGTTTCCGATCCCCGGGTCTCTTTTTTGACCTTCATCGGTTCGGGAAAAGTGGGCTGGCACCTGCGATCCAGGCTGGCGCCAGGCGCCTCGTGCTCCCTGGAGCACGGCGGGGTGGCGCCGGTCATCGTGGAGCGAACCGCAGACATCGACGACGCCATTCCCCTGCTGGTGAAGGGCGGTTTCTACCACGCGGGACAGGTCTGTGTCTCCGTACAGCGGATATTCGTCGATGAGAGCATCGCGCACGAGTTCAACACCAAATTCGTCGAGCAGGCCGGGAAGCTGAAGGTGGGGGATCCCCTGGACGAATCGACCGAAGTGGGACCCCTAATAGCGCCACAAGAGGTGGACCGGGTGCACGAGTGGGTAGAAGAAGCCGTCGCGCGAGGCGGCAAACTCCTGTGCGGGGGCAAGAAGATCTCGGAAACCTGCTACGAACCCACGGTGGTGCTGGATCCTCCGGACGACGTGCGGTTGTCCCGGGAGGAGGTCTTCGGACCCGTGGTGGCCATCTATCGCTACTCGAACAGGGACGACGCCATCCGCAGGGCAAACGATCCGGACGTGTTCTTTCAGGCATCGGTTTTTACCCGTGACCTCGAGTTCGCCCTCGACGCCTCCCGCAGGCTGGACGGGATGGCGGTCATGGTCAACGATCACACGGCTTTTCGGGTGGACTGGATGCCCTTCGGCGGGCACCGTCAATCGGGCCTGGGGCTCGGCGGCATCGGCCACTCCATGCGGGATATGACCCTGGAAAGGATGGTCGTTTTCAGGTCGCCCGTATTGTGAGACCATTGATCATCAACAAATGGAGGTTGGGTACGATGATCAATATCAAGAATCTTCTACTGGTTCTGGTGCTGGCCGTGGCAATCGAGAGTTGCTCGGACGGCTCGTCGAGCAGTGACGGTGGGACCGACACTGATACCGGCCCGGTGGAATGCAATCTGGGAGAGTTCAGCGGCGATTTTGAGATCGGCGAACAATCTGATCTTGCAACCATCGCAGGATACACATCGATCTCGGGTGATTTGGGAATCGACTGCCCCCTGTGCACCGACCTGAGCGATTTGATTTGCCTCACCTCGGTGGG
>JAUXHN010000056.1 GCA_030621515.1 Deltaproteobacteria bacterium
CTTCCCCCTCCCTGCAATGGGGAGGGGGACCGAGGGGGTGGGGTCCTGATGACGTCTACATCATCCTGCTCCTAACTTGAGAACAGACTCTTGCGCTGTTATGAAGCGTCAAGGCAGGATAAATATGAAAAACCTCTTTTTGTGCGCCGTTTCACTCGCCCTGATGACTGCCGTGGGATGCGGCGACGACAAGGCGGAAAAAGCGCGGGGCGGTCCGGTGGGTTTTCCCACCATGACGGTCGTCCTGGATGCGGGTGTTCTCGACCATGACGCCGAGCCCCCTCCGCCTCCGCCGGGGGGCAGGCCGGTGACCGCGTACCGGGACGGAGTGGCCGAGGAGATGACCGAGGGACAGGCGCTGGCCGAGGGTCTCTCGGTGATCGATCTGAGCAATTACTGGGTGCCGTTTATCTTCTCCGAGCGGGACGGGCCGGACGAAGAGCGCCTGCCCAACGAGTTTCGACCCATCTACCGCAAGCTGGCCAACGACTGGCACTACGAATCGCGCACAATGGCCGAGGCGCGAAAGGTGGTGGAGGCGAGGATCGAGCGCGCGAGAAACGCCAGGATATTCGAGCTTCGGCAAGAGGGCATGAGCGAGGAGAAGATCCGGAAGCTCCTGGGTCTCGAGCCGGAAGACGCCGGGGTCGGGGAGGCTGTTCCCGACGCGGGGCAAAAGAGCGGCGCGGGCGACTCGGAGCATTTCCTGGAGGTGTACGGGATCCCGCCGAGCCTCTCCGTGCTGCGGCGCCGGGCCGTGGAGGAGATCGATCGCCCGTGCTACGACGAGGTTGATTTCGACGCCATCAGGAGGTTCGACGGCTTCGTGTCGTACAGAAGCAAGGACACGGCGAAGGCGGAGGCCAAGAAGGGTCGCACCTTCGCCAAGAGGATGCGCGATCAGATGGAGAAGCTCGGCGTGGAGGATCCGGCGGATCTGGCGGGCAACCCGGGAAACAAGATGTCCGGGGGGCTGATCCGCATCGCCATGCGCTACGAGGCGATGGTGGAGGCGCAGAAGCTGCTGGTCTGCGAGGGAATGTTCGATCTGAGTCCAGGGCAGTATTTCCAGAAGGGCGGGCTCGACTGGAAGACCCACCAGGCCCTGTCCGCGTTCGAGAAAAAGAACCGCATATTCGCCTGGGGGTTCCTCGGCAAGGAGACCCTCCAGGCTCTACAGAAGACGCCGCGCGAGCGTCTGTACGACTCCTTCAACAGGGTCGTTGCGGAGCGCATCGTGGACGCCATGGGGATCATCGAGGACGGATCCGCGGTTGACGCGGAGGGGAAAAAGGCGACTTACAAGGACGAGAAGGGTGAGGTTCACCCGGTCCCCAACCTGGTGGCGGAGTATACGGCGCACCTGTTGCGGCACATGGATCTCGGCGCCCCTCAGAAGGTCGTGGACTTCCTCAAAGCCGCTTCGGACAGCCGGCTCGATCGTTTCTTCGTGGCGGTTCCGTTGCCGTCGTTGCCGCCCTATTATTCGGACAGGATGGATCTCAAGTCGATCATCGATCGCGGCGATGTCTGGTACGACTACCTCTACACCATGGACGGCAAGAAACGGGGCCAGTCCCGCAAACGCATGCCCATGAACACGCTCCTCGTTCGGTGGAACGGGCAGGAAATACCGCTGGTCACCATGAACACCACCATCGGCTCCTGGCGCACGGAGGTCGCCGGGGACGGTTACGAATACTACAAGTACAAGAACTCGGATGTGGGCGAGCGGGTGTGGAAGGATATCGTCGCGGGGCCGGTCTGGCTTCCGCCGGAGACGACCCCGGTGGGCGACATGGTCAAGACGGTGACCTTTCGCGGCCGCGTGGTGCGGGTGCCCAATTACGACGAGTTCGGGCCCTGGTACGGCTCGGCCTACGGTCTGGTCGCCGCGTTCCACGTGAGGCAGATAGAGCGAAAAAACGGAGAGTTCCGATACCTGGACAACGGGATCAGGTCCCACGGCTCCGTGGATTACAACTCCATCCTGCGGAGGTACTCCCATGGATGTCATCGGCTCTACAATCACCTGGCCATCCGGATGTTCGATTTCGTGCTGCGGCACGTGGAATTCAAACGCGTGGGACAGACGACCGCGGGATTCAGCCGCAAGGGAGAGGTGGACGAGGAGAGCTTCACCATCACCCTGAGATCCCGTGGCTACAAGTACGAGCTTTTGAAACCGGTTCCGGTGGAGGTGCTCCGGGGAAGGGTTCGAGGCGTGCAGCGCTCCCCCATAGAGCACTACATGCCCAAACCCGACGTGGAGTACGGGGACGACGCGGAGTTTCTGCCGCAGGAGTACAGAAAGAATGACGAGCCCGACGCGGATGCGGGCGTGGCCGCAGAGTAGGGGATGGCTATACGGCTCACCATCGTCGACCCGAACGACCCGGACGCCGAGCATGTCCGGGGATTCGTTCAGAACCGGGTGGTCATCGGCCGCGCCAGATCGTGCGATATCTGTCTCCCGGATATGGTCGTCTCAACCAGGCACCTGGAGATCAAGGTAGAGGGAAACGATTACAAGGTCGTCGATCTCGGAAGTCTGAACGGCACATATATTGACGGCAAAAAGCTGGTCGCCCATCGCCCCAAGATCCTGCACAACGAGGACGTCATTCACGCGGCGTCTTTCAAGATCCATTTTCGTCTCGGCGTCTTTCCCATTCCCATGGACGTGGGCGCGGAGTCCACCCGTCAGGCGCGCCGGATGGTGGCCTCGTTGCTCACCGGGTCTTCCTCCCGGGGTCGGTTGCCCGCGATCCTGGTGCTCGGCGGGCCGGGCAAGGCGGGACGGTTCGAGATCCCTCCCGCGCCGTCGAGGATGGTGATCGGGCGCACCCGGGATATGGAGATACGGCTGGAAGATCGGGACCTGTCCAGGGCCCACGCCGAGATAGTTTTTGAAGATGGAGCGATCCGGGTGAACGATCTGGGAAGCAGGAACGGTATCGTGGTCGACGGACAGCGGGTGGAGACGCTGGAGCTCGAGTCGGGACAGTCATTTGTCGTCGGCAACACCACCCTGGCTCTGGAGCACCCGGCGGACGAGCTGCTTGCGTCCATCCAGGAGGCTCCCGAGGAGGAGACGTCGTCTTTTTTGGTCGAGAAAAGCGAGCGTGACACCATGCCTCCTGTTGAAGCGAAATCTCCCGTAAAACAGGATCCCACGCTGCCCCTTCCCGTGGGGCCGGAGGATCCCCTGAGTTATCCGGGCCAGCCGGGCTACATGCGCACAACACTCGAGATGCCCCGGCCCCCGGTCGAGCCGGGCAGCGATCTGGGCCTGATAATCATCGGCGCGATCATCGTCGTGGCGGCGGTGGCTGGACTGGTGTTTCTGTTTACGTGACCCGTTTTGTAGGGGCGGGTCCCCGTGCCCGCCCTGACGACGTGCCCGCCCTGACGACGTTGATTTAGATAGGCTTCGCCCCCTTCGGTTACACAATCAACCGACTTTCCGCCCGCATCCCGGGGATCGGGCGCACGTACCATGTTGAAAACAAACATTTTTAGTACGTTATAGGGGACGGCTTCAGTTGGTAGCACATGGCCGGACGCCGGGAAACCCAAAAAAAGACCGTACACCAAAGGACTTAGTATCATTTTGGCGACCCGGCGTTCATCCCGATCGATCCTTCGTCGAAATGAAAGCCGCGAATCTGCGCTTTCAGGTGTTCTATCTCCCCTTCTTCGAACCCCGAGCCGCCGAAACGGACTTCGTGGTAACGCCTGGTTATCAGAGCCGGCGCCTCGCCGATATCGACGCCGAGCGCAACCAGGGAGGAGAGATACTCATTCGGCGTTTGATTTGTTTTTCGCTCGAGACCCAGTCGCGCCATCCGCCTCTGGAATTCCATGTAGATAGCGGTCGCCTTCAACGCGGATCGGGTCATCACCCGGCGTTCGAATCCCCCGCGGCGCCTTTTCCACCGGAACCTGAAAAGCACCCGCACCCCCAATACCGCGAGAACCAGGACGACGCAGATCGGCGCGATCAACTTCCAGGAGATGTATTCGAACAGGCTCGACGAGCTCCCCGAACCTTCCCACATGGCGGCGATGGTTCTTGCCATCTCCACCTGGGTGGACGCGTCGTAGCCGATGACGTGCCTGTGCCAGCGCATTCCGATGGCGTCGATCACCATGGCGAGGGTGGATGGGGGGGCGCGCGACATACCGGCATCGGAGGGGGGCGTCGCATCCAGGGTCGTCCACGCGCCGTCGATGTAGGCCTCCGTCCACGCGTGGGCCGATCTGGTTCTCACCGCGTAGAACCCGCCGATGGGGTTGTAGTCGGCGCTGGAGAACCCGGTGATCATTCGCGACGGAATGCCGATGGAGCGAAGCATCAGCGTGGCGGAGGTGGCAAAGTGCTCGCAGGTGCCGGTGCCCCGGGAGAAGAGGAACCTGTCGAGAGGCGTGTCACCCTTCGCGGGCGCATTTTCCGGCTCGGAGACGGCGGCGTAGCTATACTTTCGCTTGAGGCCGGCGATCAGTCTTCGCGCGCGGACGGCATCGCTCCCCTGCCCCGCGAGATCGCGGGCGAGCTCCGCCATGGGCTCTGTTCGCGGGGGCGTGACCAGGTAGGAGGGGTTGTTGGATGACGCGCCGGGAAGCGCGGAGTCGGTGAGGAAGACGCGGTACCGGATACCCACCCTGGAGGGATCCTCGTACCGGATCACTCCCGTGTAGCTCATCTCCAGCTTTCGCGCTTTCAGGAGTCCCACGGAGGCGATGGGCTCGGTTTCGATGAGGCCCGTGCCGCCCGGCAAGAACAGGAAGGGCGGGCTCATGGACTCGAGCATTATCGAATACCCCGGCGAGCCGTCGGGCGCCGGGCGGTTGTCCAGGGAGTAGTGCGTGCCGCGAGCGGCCATGGGTTTCCAGAAGCGCTGCGGTGTGCGCTTCCACGTGTCGTTCTCGTATACATCGAACACCGCGCCCCGAAGCCTGATGAACATACGATCCGGCCGGTTCGCGTTCGCATCGAGCGGCTCGAATCTCAGGACCACGATCTCTTCGTTGCGGATGCGGTCCAGATCTCCGATCCTCACCTCGGTGGTAAAACCCGCCATGCTGTTCGTCGGGGAGAGCCTCCCGAAGAAACCGAGGCCGAACCGGGGGAATCCTATGAAGAGGGCGACGGTGACGAGCAGGACGGGAATGCTGAGCAATCCCGTGCCGATGATGAACTTCCCGGACACCACCCGCCGCGAGGCCAGCAGCCTTCGCAGGGCGACGCGTCCCTCCACGGTGTCCTCGTGCCGGAACCGGTGCTCCATCTCGTTTCGCAGATGGGCCAGGGCGAGGACGCTCGGGCACAGAACGACGAAGAGGAGGAAGCCGACCGCGTAGGACACGTCGAAGGTCGCGATGGTCGCGCCGATCACCTGCATGAACGACAGGACGGCGATCTGCTGGTAGTCGGAAAAACGGTTTCTGCCGCATAGCTTGAGACCCAGGAGGATCAGGGCGTACTCCAGCGCCGCCCTCGCCACGGGAGCGCCGCCGACCATCCGAACGACCTGGACCAGGAGCGCCGCGAGCATCAGCGCCGCAAGCGCCTGGCGATACCGGACGGTCGCGACGAGGGGCGGCTCCAGAAACCAGCCCGCCGCGAGCATGACACCGAACCCCACGGCAACCGGGAGCCCCACCTCGCCCGACAGGATCATGGGGGTCGCCGCCGCCGCGGCCATGAGGAAGGTCAACAGCTTCTGTGTGGCCGCGAACCTCATGCGGCTACTTCCCGTCGCCGGCCGATGACGATGGCCTTTGGGCTTGTGCCGACGGGGGCGGGGCCGCGCGCTATCAGCGCCGGATCGAGGAGCGCCAGGTGCTCGAGCAGCCTGACGGATCCGACGACGCCGCGTGTCGAAAGGCCGGCCGATCCCGAGGTGACCAGTCGGACGTTCAGGCCGCGCGCCGTCATCTGGCGGATCAGGGTGGCGGCCACGCTGATATCGTGCTCCACATTTTCAAGGGCCTCGTCGGTCCCGTCGACGGGTGACGCGTCCAGAACGATCTCCACAAATCCGTCGGCGTCGCGCTCGGTCTCCCTGACCACGGGCCGCCCGAGCCGGGCCGTCGACTTCCAGTCCACTCGCCTCGAATCGTCCCCCGGAACCATGTCTCGCAGTTCCAGGAAATCCTGGCCCGAGCCACACACCCCGACTTGCAAGGCGCCCTCGTTCGTCATGGCCGTGCGTGGGGTCGCCGCGACGGGGACGCTCGCCGGCAATACGATCACTTTGTCCTTCAGGTCGATGAACCGGGTCTTTTCGAAGAGGCCGAAGGGAAAGCGCGTGGAGACGATGGTCCCGTCGAAATGCGAGAGACCGCGCAGCGGCAACTCACCCCTGTAGGCGATCGATCTCTGTGATCCGGGCCCGATCTTGAGAAAGAAACATCGCCTGCGAAAGGGGCGCCCGTCTATCTCGTCGCGCAGCTCCACGCTGAAGGACGCGGCCCAGCGCTTGTCGTTTCGCAGGGCGAGCTGCGCGGGGAAGATGGTGTTGGCCTCCACCCTTCGAGGGACGCGCCTGGTCACCGTGACGTGCCGCAGGGTGATCTCCGAGAGGATGCCGCTGACGATGATCATCCCGAGCATCATGCCCAGGACGAGGAACAGGAGGTTGTTTCCGGTGTTCACCGCGGCAAAGCCGACTCCCAGGGAGATCAGAACGAAGACCTTGCCGTCCCGGGTGAAGGTCAGACCTCGCGGCATGAGCCTTCGCCTCGGTTTTGCACGCCTAAGTGGGTGCTCGGACCGCGCGGTTTTCAAAGGGGGATCTCCAGGGAATCGACGATCTCCGCGATCGCCCGCGCCGCCGTTTCCCTGTCCTGGACGCTGTCACCGGTCGCCCCCGAGGGGATTACCCGGTGGGTCAGCACCGACGTGGCCAGGCCCTTGATGTCGTCGATTATGCAGTAGTCCCGCTCCCTCAACGTGGCCATCGCTCTCGCTGCCCGGTGAAGGTCCATGCCACCCCGGGGGCCGACGCCCATGGCGAGCAAATCCGTTGCGCGGGTTCGGGCCACGAGCTCCATGAGGTAATCGAGCACGGTATCGTCCATCCTCACCCGATCCACCAGGGTTTCCAGGTCGTGCATGGTCTGCGTACGGATGACCGGCTCCACGAGATCGACCGGGTCGTCGAGGGTCTGCCTGCTCACCACGAGGCGCTCCGCATCCCGATCCGGGTATCCCATGTTTATTCTCATCATGAATCGATCCAGCTGGGATTCCGGAAGCGGGTACGTCCCGTGCTGCTCCTGCAGATTCTGCGTCGCCACGACCATGAAGGGATCCGGGAGCGGCACAGGACTGCCGTCCACGGACACTTGCCGCTCGCTCATGGCCTCGAGTAACGCGGACTGGGTCTTGGGGGGCGCCCGGTTGATCTCGTCGGACAGAACCACGTTTCCAAAAACAGGTCCGGGCTTGAATACAAACTCGCTTTTGGACGGGTTCCACACAGAGACCCCGGTGATGTCCGCGGGCATGAGATCGGAGGTGAACTGGACCCTGCGGAATTCGCCGCCGGACGCCTTTGCCAGCGCTCTTGCGAGAGTGGTCTTGCCCACGCCGGGCACATCCTCGATGAGCAGGTGGCCACCGGCGATAAAGGAGCACGCGGCCAGTTCTACCGCCTCTTTCCTGCCGAGAACGGCCCGCCCGATCATCTGCACGAGCCTGCCTGGAATACCTTCAACCGTCGTCATCTGAGGTTCCTTCCTCCTGTCCCCGATAATCTTACCCCTCGTCATCCGCCCCGTCCAACGGCACCGTGACGGATATCACCAGCTCACCGTCCGGACCCTTGCGCGCCACCACGTCGCCGCCGTGCAGCCTGACGACTCTCCGGGCGAGGGACAGGCCCAGTCCCATTTCGCCTGACTCGCCGTCCACGTCGGACCCCTCGAGGACGTTGAACACCGCCTCGATCCGCTCCAGCTGGGCCGGATCGACGGCCTTCTGCGCGTCAATGATCTCCACCCTCAGCCCCTCGTCCGTTTTCTTCGACTTGCGCACTCGCGATGCCTTGAAGACCACGGTTCCCACCTCCATGGCATCGACTACCCGGGCGATCAGGCTGAGCAGGGCGCGTCCGATCCGGTCCTTGTCCACCAGCACCGGGGGAAGGCCGGGCTCGAACTTGGCTACGAAACCAACCTCCTTGGACGCCACCAGGCGCTGCGCGGACACCTCGCATTCGATGAGGATCTCCACGGACGGCACCCAGGCGCGGTCCAGATCGAAGCGACCGGCGTCCATCTTGGCCGTGTCCAGTATGTCGCCGATGAGCACGAGCAGTCGCTCGGATTCCTGGGAGATCTTGTGTATCGTCGTCAGTTGCGGGGGCTTGAGACTTCCGTCCATCCCCTTGAGCAGCAGGTCGGTGAAGCCGATGATGGAGTTGAGCGGGCTGCGCAGATCGTGACTCATGGTGGCGAAGACCTGCCCCTTCTCGTCCTTTGTCTTGTGCCCGGTGCTGATCCTCTCTTCCTGGATATGGCATACCTCAAGGTATCTTCGCCGCGCCTCCACGAGCCTCGAGTCTATCTGTGAGATCTGCGAGATGGGCGAGGGGCCCCGCAGGTTGAGATCCATGTCCCCAAAAGCATCGACGGCGGCGACGCGCTCCTCGAGGCGCAGCCGGATCCAGCTTCCCAGCTTCATGGAGATCAGCGCGCTGCCGAAGGCGGCGGCCAGGGCAAGGGCGACGATTATATGCCAGAACATTGTCTGGTCCACGTTGCCGACCAGGCGCACTCCGACCACGTCTTTCCCGCCTTTCAGCGTGTTCCACACCACGGCGGCGCCCAGTCGGTCTTTCACCATGATTCCACGGGGGCTGCTGAGAATGGCCATCTCTATGGCCGCGGCCTCCTTCTCGTCACCCCCGCCGCGCCACCGGCCGTCCTCGCCCATCACGAATGGCGCCGCCTCGTCGAACCTGGTCAGGTTGTCGAAGACCGCGCTCGCTCCCGATCCGCGAGGTATGGGCGCCGCCTCGACGACACCCTCGATCAGATCGCTGTAACTCGTGATCAGGCCGTGCATGGACTCGGATCTCACCACCACCCTTGCCACCAGGCCCAGGCAGATGGCGATGCCCGCCGCCGACACCACCAGGCCGAGGAACAGAGCGGTACCCGCCGAGCGCTGCTTTCCCAGCTGTATCGAGAGCCCGTCCCCCACCAACCCGCCGGCCATGCGGCGAACCCGGGCGACCGTGCCCCGGTGGACGGCGAGGAGGAACATCGCCTGGGACACCAGGTAGATCGGAGCGAAGTTCACGAGGGCGGCGAAGGGTTCCTGGCCGAATATCCGGGACCAGATCTCGATCATGGGCAGGCCAATGACGACCGCCGTTGCAGCGGTCGCCATCACCACGTTGCGGGGAAAATGCACGATGGCGTCCCGGTCGCGCTCCGTCACATCGATCTGCGTGCGGCGAAACCTCCGCGCCAGGCGCGACGCGAAGATCGCCACCGCCAGGATCTGGATCGCGGCGGCGGAGAAGGCCCCCACGAGCAGGGCGACGCTCGAAGTGATCCAGTCGCCGAAAGGCCCCACTGCCGCAGCGGGGATCGCCGCGGAGACGAGCATGACCGGGGTCATCAGTTTCAGCAGGCCTCCGACAAACCGCCCGCCGCGATAATTGCCTCCGCCAGCGCTCCGGCGACGCGGCCGGAAAAATCCAGCGCGCTGGATTTTTGCCGACAACGCGTTGTGGACGGGCGCCGTCATTCGACCCCCGGGAGGATCACGGTGAACTTGGTCCCCTTGCCGATCACGGAGCTGACGCGGATCTTGCCGCCGTGCAACTCGATCAACCGCTTGCAGATCGCCAGTCCGAGGCCGGTGCCGCGCTTTGCGCCCGTGTGCCCTGCAAGCTGTCGAAAGGTGTCGAAGACGGTGGCCTGATCCAGGGAGGCTATCCCCACGCCGGTGTCCTCGACAATCAGTATCACGGAACCGTTCTCCTGCCTGCTCACGCTCACGTTCACGCCGCCGGACTCGGTGAACTTGATCGCGTTGCTGACCAGGTTGGTGATCGCCTGCCACAGCCGCTGCCGGTTGCCCCTCACGAAGACTCGCTCGTCGGGCCTTGCGTTCAGCTCCAGGGAGAGGGCCTTCTTTCCGATGTCTCCGCGGGCCACCTCGATCACGTCCGTGACCACCTCGACAATGTCCACCCGCTCGAAATCGAGGCTCAGGCCATCGTCGAGCAAGGAGGAGAGATCCAGGATCTCGTTCACCATCTCTCTCAAACGCGCGGCGGCCTTGAGAATGATCTGGACGTCCTCTTTCTGCGGTCCTTGCAGCTCGCCGTCCTCGCCCGCCAGCAGTCTTTCCGAGAGGGTGACCAGCTCATTCAGCGGGCGGTATAGCTCCACTGTCACGGCTGACAGAAGATTGTCACGCTTGCCTTCGAGGGAATCGACTTCCTTCCGGGCGCTCAGATACCCTGTCATCTCGGAGTCGAGCCTGTCCTTGAGGCGGTCGACCGCGTGGGACAGTGCGACGAGCTCGCTGACCGACGGCTGGACGGTAGGCGCATGATCCACTTCGTCGGGATCCATCACCACCGCATCGAGGCGGCGCGCGATCTCCCCGAGTTCCGTCCGGTAGTCCAGACCGAAACACATGCCGAAGAACACCGCCGCGAGTATGAGAACCAGCGCGGCGACGGCCAATCGGATCAGCGGTTGTGACCGGATGGCGGAAAGACCCTCCCTCGGTACCGCCACCACCACGTTCATGCGGCTCAATGGCGGGCGAAGGCTGGTGGAGGCCAGGCGATAGGTCTTTCCGGATATGGTGGCCTCCAGGATCTCTCCGGCCAGGGCTCTGCGCAGGGTATCGCTCGAGATCTCCGAAAGAGGTGTGGGCGCCAGCGCGTCTCCGTGGGTTCCGAACAACCCGGTCTTGAGATCCATTTTACTTGCCGCACGCGCGAGGAGCCTGGGGCGTTCTTCATCGCCGACGACGGCGATACGGTCGGACAGCCAGGCGCTCGCCACCCGGGCCTTGCCTTCCTCCAGGCTGCCGTTGATCCCGTTGAGGCGGGCCAGCACCACACCGAAGATTATCGCCACGCAGATGATCGGGACGATCACAGCTACCTGCACCACTCTCGTGGTGGCCGAACGCGGTCGACCCCTAAAAATAATACCAGATAGACTCATAGTCCCAGGGGTTGCACCCGCGCTCGACCTCCAGGCGCTTCAGGTATTCGTGTATGGGAACAATTTCTCCCACGTAGCTGCCCTGATCGACGATGTTCTTCTCCCAGGGATGGAACTCGTAGACGCGGGTGCCGTCGGCCTTGATGGTGAGGATGTCCCGATGCTGGGAAGCCCGCAGGTAGTTCTTTCCCAGGCGCGGAACATTGTAGACGGCCTCGTCGGTGCGGGTCAGCCCGGGCATGAGCCTCGCCTCCTCGGCTTCCTCCTGCAGGAGGCGGGAGAGGGGAATGCGGTAGTCCGCGGTCTCGGCTTTTCCCTTGGGGAGGAAGGTGTAGTACGGATCGATGCCCACTCGCTTGAGCAACTGCCGGAGCAGCGTCGCCTCGAAACGCCGGGAGACATAGAATGTAAAGACCAACTGATTGTACGCCGAGATCCCGCACATACGGATCTTCTGGATCGCGTCCGCCATGTCATCGTTGATCTCGTAGGGGTGCTCCACGTGGGTGACTATGGCCAACTCCCTGTCCCGTGTGCGGTACTTCCCGAGCAGGGAAGCCAGCTCATCGTTGAACCTCATGGGGAGGGTCACCGGCGTACGCGTGCCGATCCGGATCCGCTGGATGCCCGGCAGCGCGGCTACCTTGCCCAGCAGCTTGTCCAGATCGTCGTCCTCCAGAAGCAGGGGATCGCCGCCCGTTATCAACACCTCGTGTATGGCCGGGTGGTTCCCTAGCCACTCGATGGCCGCGTCGATCTCTTCCCAGGAGGCCATGGCGTTGGGATCGAGCACCTCGTCTATCTCCCAGTTTCGCTGGCAGTACACGCAGATCTGGGGGCACGTGTTGAACGGCTTGAGGATGGCGATGCTGGGGTAGCGACGGGTTATGAGATCCATGGGGGACGTGTCGGCCTCGCCCATGAAGTCGAAAGCTTCCTCCCTGTTGTGCCGATCGGCGACCATCTTGTCGACGTACCTGACGGGGGGAAAAACCTGCATCCGAATAGCCAGGTCACGGTTTTCGCCGTCCGTGTCCATGAGGCTGAGGTAGAAGGGGGTGACGCCGAACGGAATCTTGCTCTTGCAGGTGCGGCGTATGTTGTCCTCTTCCTGTTCCGACAGGTTTACCAGCTTCTTGAGGGTATCCGCGTCCTTGCCCACGTGTTCCACGTGCCATTTCCAGTCGTTCCAGTTGTCCTGCGTGGCCCCCAGAGCATCGAGGATCTCGTCGCGCCTGGTTTTCCTGCGCTCCAGAGCCTCGGGTTCCAGTCCGTGGCGATACCCCCCCATCCAATCATCCACACGCTCCCACAGGGCGTCGAGCTCCCGCGACCGCATCCGGGCGGCCTCGCGTCCGTCATAATCACCGGCGGTAGACACCCGGTCGTACACGGGGCTGTCCACCGTGCGACCCTCGAGACCCCAGACCAGATGGATCATCTCGGCAAAGAAGCCGGGCCCCAGATCCGGGCGGGGGATGTCCCGGGCCACGTCCCACAGGGCCTTTGCAACGCTGAACCCGGAATCACTCTCGGATTTCCTTGAGAGCATGGACAGTAACGCCCGGGTGCAGTCACGGGTCCTCGCCGTTGTCCGGTGCCACGGTGCGTCCCTATCGACGGTGCTCTCCACCCGTAGACTCATGGTCCTGTTCCTGAGAGTGATCCTGGCTCCTCCCAGGGTTCGGCATCCCTTCAGCGGGTAGAGGAATCCCTCGCATTCACTCTGAAATCGCTCCATTGAATATTCGTCTATGGTGAGCAGCTTACTCGGCTCGTAACCCTTCGGTTTCGGTTCGGCGGATCTGAGCCCGGCTGGTCGATCGCTGTCCCGTCTCGCATTGTTTTTCTTCGATATTTCCATTGCTTACGACCTCGCATGGCACTGTATCCTGAGCTTTCACCGAATCGAATTATATACAGCAATTACACTTATATTTCAAGTTGAGGAACGATGGGGTTGCGACCCCATTTCCCCCATTTTTTTCAGGCGACGCGGGCGATGATCTGCATTATCCTGGCGCGGGCGTCTTCCGGGGGCGACATGGCGAGGGCCTTGAGCGCGAAGGCGCGGGCGCGGACGGTATTCCCGGCGCTATGCGCTCGCACGGCTTCCGCGTACAGCTCCCGCCAACCCGAGGGTCGGATCTTGACCAGTTTGATCCGCGCGACGGGCTCCCCGCTCGTCGTCCGGACAGGGCGGGATCTCCGGGATCTCCGGATCCGTTCGTAGGCCGAAGCGACCCCCTCGAAGGCTGTCCGGGCCATCTTGGCTTCCGATTCGGGAAGCCGGCTGACCCTGTCCGGGTGGAGATCCAGGGAAAGCCTTCGAAATGCCTTGTCCGTAACGCGGGGATCCGCGTCGTCGACGACCCCGAGCAGATCGAAATCGTTTACAGAGGCTTGCAGACGTCGCAGGATCTTTACCGCAGCGGTCAGCCTGGGCAGGAGGCCAGGCTCCCACTCACTGTCCCACACACCGAGCAGGTTGAGCGCAACGATGAGAGCGCCCGCGTACCGGGGATCGAGCCCTCTTTTCCACAGGGCCATCGGGATCGGTGTGGGCACCCGGAGCCTGTGCAGGAATTCCCGCTCCGGACGGGTGAGGGGCATGTCTCCTATCAGGTGCATCTTGTGTTTTGGGATGGACAGAACCTGGACCGGGATCCGCTCCACGAGCGCGGCGGGATCGAACAGGTCCAGCCGACCGGTCACCCCGCCGAGCACTACCCTTATGGGATCGAGCACTCTCCCTCGGGTGTCTTTCGAGCCCGGTTTCCACACGATGTGCGGTCGGGGCAGGGCAAAGAACGAGGCGGCCTTGGTATATGCCGGAAAGGGATCGTACGGACGGGGCTGCTCCACGAGGGAACCGTCGACCGCCACATCCACTATTGAGCCCGCGCGGATGCTGATTTTATGTATGTGACCCCGATCCCGCACCTCGATCAGGCCCGATCGACCGTCCCTGCGCGCCGTGGCGAGCACGGTCCCGAGCTTCAACACCGGTGAGATGGGATCGCGCCGTTCCATACCGTTTGGGGAAGTCATGAAAAAACTGTAACTTCCAGATGGGCGTCGGGGCAATTTTTCGACCCGATCCATGTTGTACTCCTCGCGCAGTGGAATAGTATCAACTGTGAAATTTCAGTTGAGAACTTACAGAGGTAGGATCCTCAAGGGAGGTGTCACATGACACGGTCTCAGTTTCCCAACCCGGGCATGGCGCTGATCCTGGCGACGATCATGGTTGCGGTTTCCGGCTGTTTTCTGTTCGGACCCAAGACCGAGTACATCTCGATACTCGGCGGCAAGGTGGACAGTGTGCTGGTAAGGTTGGAGGGCGTCGAGGGGGGCCTGTGCCCTGGAGAGGCCTACCAGATGACCATTCGCGTCACGACCACCTCCGGGAAGAACTACACTACCTGGCCGGCGCCCGAGCCCGGCGACAAGGCCGTGAAGACCGGGTTCATCGACTTCTCGGAGTTCGAGTTCAAATTTCAGGGAGGAGAGCTGGGCAAGGACGGCATGTTCCGTACCGATCCCGACGCCCTTGTCGCGGCGGGAACCGGCTACGGGATAGCGGTTGCGGTCAGGGACGCCACCGCGGTGAACGCCCGGGTCGCCTTTATTCCCCGGATAGATTGTGAGAACTCCGTTGATTTCTCGGGTGACGACGGCGCCGATGGATTTGTGGGATCCCCGGGGACGGAGCCGAGCGACGACGAGACAGCTGTTGGGATTCCCGGTGGCGGCCAGGGTGGTGACGGCGGGTACGGAACCAACGCGGGCGAGGTGGAGATCACCTCAGCGATGGTCGTTACCCTGTTCCACAAGGCGGCGGTACTGGTCAAGGTCGAGCCCAAGAACGGTGTGGTACGCCATTTTCTGCTGGATCCCATGTCGAAGGACGGCTTTGTCGTCGACTGCCTCGGCGGGAACGGAGGCCCGGGAGGAACGGGCGGGAACGGAGCAACCGGGGGCAACGGGGGGGAAGGCGGCGGTGGCGGCGACGGGGGTGACGGCGGGGTCATCAAGGGGTATTTCGACATGAATCAGACGTCCTTGCGAAACTTCATGAAGTACCAGCACAAGGGCGGCAAGCCCGGCGAGCCCGGAGTGGGCGGCGAGCCCGGAGGGCGGGATTCGGAAGGGCGTCCCATGCTCGATGGGTCCATCGGCGAGCCAGGCGAACCCGGAAAAGACGGGCCGTGGCCGGACATCCGTCCCGAGGCGGGCGCCAACCTGTTCGCCGATCTGCCGGAAGGGGTCTTCATCATGACGGATCCGTGGGTTCCGCCCCCCGTGACGGGTGTGCCCGATCCCGCGGCGTTCCCGGATCCCGATCCCGCAGCGTTCCCGGATCCCGCGCCCGCGCCGATCCCCCCTCCTGCCAAGACGGTCGCTCAGTGAACGAGACTCCGACCACGGTGGCGAAGAGCTTCGGTCGGTACGCTGTCATCCGCAAGATCGGATCGGGAGGAATGGCCGAGGTCTTCCTCGCCCGTTCCCGTGGCGCGCAGGGCACCGAGAAGCTGCTGGTGATCAAGAAGATCCACCCGGCCCTGGCAAGCAACGCGCGGTTCATCGAGATGTTCGTCGACGAGGCCCGCGTGACCATGCGTCTCAACCACAGCAACATCGTGCAGGTCTACGCCTTCGAACAGATTCAGGGGGATCACTTCCTCGCCATGGAGTACGTGGACGGCGGCGATCTCCACGAGATACTCACGGCCACCGCGCACTTCAAAAAGCGTCTCCCATTCGGAATATCGGCGTTCATAACTGCGGAAGTCGCCAAGGGGCTGGACTACGCCCACTCCAGGAAAGACGACCAGGGCCACCCTCTGGATATCGTCCACTGTGACGTATCGCCGCAGAACACTCTCGTTTCCCGGGACGGCGCAGTCAAGGTGACCGACTTCGGAATAGCCCGCGCCAGGTGGCTTCACGAGGAGAAATTCGGAGAGATCAAGGGGAAGCTTCGTTACATGTCCCCGGAACAGGCTCGGGGCCTCTCCGTGGATCGGCGCTCTGATGTCTTCTCCCTCGGCGTCATGCTCCACGAGATGCTTACCGGTCGCGCGCTCATCTCGCTGAAAGAGGGCGTAGATCCCATACCCATCGTTCGCGAGGGCGTGCATCCCTCCCCTTCCGAGATCGATCCGTCGGTTCCCGGGGAGCTGGACGAGGTGGCGCGCCGGGCGATGGCGGTGGACCCCGGCGACCGATACCAATCGGCCAGGGAGATGGCCCAGGCTCTCGTGAGGTACCTCCACACGGAGAGCACCATCTACGACAGCGCCGGACTGGAGACATGGATAACCGAGAATATGCCCGCCCGGTTCTTCGGGGACCCACAGCCCGAGATGGAGGATTGCACAACGGCGAGGTCCTCGATTGTTTCCACATTCGACGATGAGGAAACAGCCCCCATGCGACCCCTGGGCGAGGTGGAAAAGCGGGTGGTGGTAATGGTCGCGGCGCGCTTTGAGATAGAGGACCACCCCGGCAGGACTGCGGTGAGCACCGAGCTTGCGCGACTCGCCGAAGAGATCGCGTACAAGGCGGACGGCTTGCTGGAGACCATCCCCGACGGGCTGCGCATCTACCTGGGATTGCCTCACTCGTCCATGGAGGATGCCATTTCGGGCCTGCGGCTCGCCAGCGATATCATGGACGCCACCCGTGCCGTATCGAGGGATCACAGGCTCCGCATAGACGCCTCCGTGGCGGTCAACCGCGGGTTCGTGTCGTGCAGGCGCGTCCGATCGACGGAGCAGCCCTCGTTCCAGCCGGAGCCCGGGTTGACGAGCATGTCCCTGAAACTCCTCGCGTCGGCGAGCTTCGGAGAAATAGTGGCAGGCGGAGGGGTCTACCGCCTGACGAGAAGAGATTACAATTTTTCGGCGCCCAGAAACTCCATCGCCGGCGAGGACGCTCCTGCGGATGCGGTGGGTTTCAAGGTCTACCGGGTGGAGGGCGCCAGGAGCCGACGGGAGCGGAGTCAATCGCAAAAGGACTCGGGCGCGTTTCTCGGACGCGACCTGGAGATCGGGCGGCTTGGTGACACCATGGACCAGGCGTTCGGGGGAAAGACGCGCTTCCTCAAGGTCGTCGGGGAGCTCGGCATCGGCAAGTCGCGGCTCGTGCAACGGTTCCTGGAAGATCGCGCGGCCCGCGTTATAGAGGTGGAGAGCATCTTCGTCGAGCGGGATAGTCCCCTTGCCACGGTGGCGGCCGCGATACGCGCAACCCTGGACATTCGCGACGACGGACCGGTCTCCAACCTGGATGAGATCCTCGAGCCGGCGCTGGGAAACTCACCTCACTATCTTCGGCGGCAGGGGTTGCTCTTTTCGGAGGTGTTGAGCTCCCCGGATCGGACATGGGCCCTGGCGGACGGGCACCAACGGGATCTGATCCGCCGAGTAGCCTTCGGGCTCGGGATCCTGCTCTCACGGGTCTGCGCACACGGCGGCGTCGTCCTCGTGATAGAGAACGCTCACTGGATGGACGGCCCGAGCGCGGACGTACTGGCCGAGCTGGCCAGCCTGGACAGCGAGCTCCCGATCCTGGTGCTCCTCCTGGGACATCAGGAGACACTCTCGGATCGCGCGATAGCCGGTCTGGAAAAACTCGAGGTGGCAGAGCTGTCGGACCCGTTGATCAGGCGGCTGGTTGTCGAGCGCCTCGGCGCCGGCAAGGACATGGCTGTCATCTCGGATCAGATAACCGGCCGCGCCCAGGGCAATCCCTTTTTCGCGGGTGAGATCATCGACTCCCTCATCGAACGCGGGATCATCACCCCGGTGACAACGGCATCCGGCTCCGACGGGATCAAGTATCGCCAGACCAGGCCCGGGGCGATCCGTCTCCCTACAACAATGGAGGGGCTCGCCGCGAGCCACATCGACGCCCTCGGCCCCCTGGACCGGACCACCCTCCGGGCGGCATCGGCCATCGGCGCCGTCTTCACTATCGAGACCCTGCGCGGACTGGTGGGCCGGAGCGTGCAAGGAGAGGTAAGATCCCTGGTGGAGCAGGGCTTCCTGGTGGAGATTCCCTCGGATGAGAGCACCGCGACGACCTATCGTTTTCGCAAGCCCATGGTGCGAGAGGCGGCCTATGGAGGCCTGTCCAGGGAGGACCGACATCGCATCCACCAGGCCATGTCCGAAGAACTCATCACCCGGGGAAAGAAGGACGAGGCGGTTCCCTTTGCGCGTATAGCCTGGCACCTGGAACACGGCTCCGATCCCACCAGAGCCGGGGAGTACTACCTCAAGGGGGGCGAGGCGGCCATGGATGTCTACTCCAACCGGCGCGCCCTGCGGCTCTTTGACCGGGCGCTCGACCTGTTGCCGAGGGGCTCCCTCGAGCGGTTCGAGGCCCTGTCCCGACGCCAGCGTTGCCTCCAGGATCTCGGCCACCACGCGGATCGAAAAGAAGCGATCCGGGAAATGATCACCCTGGCGGCCGATCTCGAGAACCCGTCCCTGCAAGCCGAGGCGGCGAACCGCATGGCCCAGCTTCAGTATGACATGGCGGATTTCGACGACTGCTCCGAAACGATATCCCGGGCACTGGATCTCGGGATGATCGCCGACAACTCGATGGAGCAGATACAGAGCCTGAGGCTCCTGGCCTACGTCTCGATCGAGGTGGGCGACATGGGCAGAGCGCTGGAATGCTGCAACCGCGCCCTCGCGATCATCCCCCGGGATCGCGGCGGCCTGTACTCCAGCGGCCGCATCCTCGGCATCAAGGGTCTGGTATTGCTGCACCAGGGTGACCTGGAGCGATCCCCAACATGCCTGGCCGAGGCCCTGGTGATCCTCCGTAGCCTGGGCAGGCGAAGAAACGAGTCCACTGTGCTGAGCAACCTGGCGCTCCTGGCCCAGGCTCGGGGCAACCTCTCCGAGGGGATCGACTTTCTCGAGCAGGCGATCCTCATAGATCGGGCGAACCGTGACGTGAGCGCCCGCGGTCGCAAGCTCGCAGCCACCGGGTGGATAAACATTGAGCTGGGGGACTTCGACAACGGCCGAGCGCTCCTGGAGGAGGGCAGGCGCATCTGTCAGGAGAACCGTGAGTCCATGGGAGAAGTGGAGGCCGATCTGGGGATGGCCGATCTCTACCTGGCCATGGCGGATCCAGAGGGCGCCCACGATATCCTCGACGAATTGGCGGGCCGGGGGGTCACCTCACGGAGCCGGATCCTCCTCACGCGTCACCGGCAGTTGCTGTCCCAGACCATGCTGGATCTGGGAGATCCGGGCGGCGCTCTGGAGTCGGCAAACGAGGCGCAGGACATGGCGCGAAGGGCCGGGATGACCGGAGAGGTAGTACACGGCCTCATCGGGCGAGGGCTCGCCCTCTTGCGCGCGGGCAGGCCGCGTGAGGCGCTCGCGGCGACCGACGAGGTGGAGGATCTCATCGAGGGCCTCGGCGGGGTGAGGCGCTCGGAAATGATCTGGTACCACCGGGCGCGGATTCTCCACGCCGCAGGAGAGCCGGACCCCGCCGCGCGAGCCCTGGCGAAAGCGAGAGCGGAGATGGAGCGAAAGAGATCCCTGATCACCAGGACACGCCAGAAGACGTTCTACGACAACCACCCGCTCATCAAGACGATCGTCGGGGGACTGCCCGATTGAGAAACCGTGACTCCGGGATCAGCTTCACTCAACCGGGTTGACGTTGACGTAGACTATGTACATCCCGTTCACGTAGTCCTGCTCACCATCGGCTCTGACGGACATGGCCACGGCGAAATGCTCTTCGTCGATTGCGACGATGTCGCAGGGGGCTGCCCAGTCGTCTGGCGGATCATCCGGCATAGGCATCGGAGGGAAAATAGAAACGGGATCGTGCAAGAGAACTCCTGTTTCATCCAGCAACATGAACTTGAAAGTGTCGAGCGGTTCACGATAGCACACGCCGAAGTACTTTCCGTTCCACGCGGCCATGTCGATCTCCGGCTCCACGTACAGCAATGCTTCACCATCAAAGGACACCAGGAGATTGGGTCCTGAAAGCACCTGGCCGTCCATGCTCAGAATGTGCGAAACTAGTTCCAGCGGATAGGGATCCGGATTCAATTCTCCGCCTTCGTTGTAGTGCAGTCTGGATACAACCAGAAACGAGTCATCGTGTTGTGAAAAGAATCTGTAGCCGGTTTGCGGAAAATTATTGGTAGTCGGATCGAAGGGTTGCATGACGATTTGGGGTTCCATCACCACATCGCCATTGTGCGTGCCCTGGGCGAGGATAAGATGACCTGATTTTGAGGCAGCCAAAGTTGTCAACACACTATTCCATTCGAAGGTGTTTGTGCCACCGTGCCCCGAATAGACGTGGCCGGTTTCCGAAACATGATCGATCCAGGGGTAGTTCTGGCCGAGCACGAATTGAGGAGTATCTCCGGGGCAATACCGGTACACCTGGTATACGAGTTGCGAAATAGATAGGTCGTCGTTTTCTCCGCAGTTGGTACATTTAATATTGCCCGCCGTGACGCAACCCGCGCTGTCCTGCGGCCCGGTGGGGCTCATAGGGAGATAGTGTTCATCCGGATACAGGTTGTAGTAGGCCTGCGGACCGTAGGATATCGAAGCACCCAGATCCCATTCACTCAGCACCACTTGGCATCCAATTTGGTAGCCGCTCTGACCGGTCGTGATCAGGAAGAACCCTTCTTCAGATGGAAAAGGCCTGGATGCCGGAGCATTCCAGTCAAGCATTTCACAGGCCGGCGGTGTCTCAAGGAACGTGCCCAAGTTGGCATTCCAGGGCATATCCCAGGGGAAGACAAACAAAAAAACAGAGTGAGGGAGAGAGTTACTATCTATCGCACCATTCGACCATGATATTGCGATGTTCTCACCGTCGAATGAAAACGATGGCTGATGCCTACGACTCCAATGATACTCTTGCAACAGAAACGGTTCGGTCAGATCGAAATCGTCTCCCGGTATCCATATCAGGCCGGTGTCGGTTTCCGTGTCGGAGTCCGTGTCCATGCCACTATCCTGACCGGTCTTCTCACTCGGGCGTTTCGCGGACGAGCACCCAATAAAAACTATCACACAACACAGGCAACTCCAGAGAAGGACGGGGAGCTTGGATGTGGATGAAAATGAAGTCATGATTGCATATTAGCAGGAGGATGTACCTTCGCACGATAAATCGCACGTGTCCGCGCCAGCTTCTCCATCGCAGTCATCATTGCCGCCTCCATCTCCATAAAGGTCGTCATCATCATCTCCCCCATACAGCAAGTCGTTGCCAACG
This sequence comes from Deltaproteobacteria bacterium, assembly GCA_030621515.1. Lineage (GTDB taxonomy): Bacteria > Myxococcota_A > Polyangia > JAAYKL01 > JAAYKL01 > JAUVAN01. The sequence goes on from JAUXHN010000056.1 coordinate 21,502, forward strand.
CCGCCACGCATTATATCATTTCCGGCTCGCCCCCACATTCTGTCATTTCCATCGTCTCCCCACATATAGTCGTCGCCGGATCCTCCATATATTAAGTCACCGCCTTCGTCCCCGTATAGGTAATCTCCATCGGCGTTTCCTTCGATGCGGTCATCCCCGGTTCCGCCATATATTGTATCTACATCATCATCCCCGTAGAGATAATCATTGCCAGCGCCGCCTTCAATTTCATCGTCGCCATCACCGCCCCAAATGGTGTCCACTCCATCACCACCAAACAGTTTATCTAACCCTGCGTACCCCATGATGCGATCGTCATCAGCCTCTCCATAGATATATTCGAGAGTATGATCGCTACCAATTATTCGATCATCTCCCCCATCTGCATATATCTGGTATCCATCGAGGAACCAGCTGTCAGGAATTCCGGTCACTTCTGATCCTTCTGTTTCACAATCCAAGGTTGTTGAAGTATTTCTTACCACTTCTATCGTTTCGCCATATTGGCAACCGTAGATCTCCATTCCACTTGTTGTTCCACTCACGAAGGACTCCCGACCCACTTGGGTCCAAGTTCCACCTATATTCGCGCATACGACAATATAGTCGTTTACCTCATCAGCCAGCTTGCCGATTCTGTAGTTGGTGTAATCATATGTATTGTCACACACAATTGTTGTTCCGGACGTGGTACATATGTCGACTGCCATCGCCGCCTGGCTCATCATTATTATTACCGTTCCCATTATCAATGCTTTCAGTAGTCTCATTGTACTACTCCTTCGGCCCGCGCGCTTTTTTTTCACGCGAGCGATTATTGGGCCGGTTCATCCGGCCGGGTTGTAGTTACCTCGGCCGAACGGGAGAAGTTGTCGCTGTGTTCTGTTTTGGGAAGGGGGATCGGAAGAGAGGTGTGGGAAAGGAGCGTCGTGAGAGGGAGGCTCGCCGTGCGTGAAAACTGCAGCTAAATGTATCGGGGGGGGGGCATAACCGTGATGTGTGTGTCAAACCAAAGCATCTTGGAGATCCGTAGCGAACAATTGATGTTGTGTCAAGGCGTCCGAATGCTGAAGAGCGCTCGTATTCCGTGAACGGCGAAGCCTCGTTGAATAACTGGCAACCCGCTGTCTATCGGTGTAAACCGGTTTCGATGTAACCAGCGAAAAAAGCCGGGAGAAGACGCCATGCAGGAAAACATGATCTTCGTTATCGGTCCCCCGCGATCGGGTTCGACGATGCTCCAGCGAATGCTCGGGTCCCATTCGCAAATCTACACGCACCCGGAGCCCCACATCGTCACTCCGCTTGCCCACCTGGGCTATTTCAGCAACGTGGACAGGGCGCCCTTCGATCACATCAACGCGGCGGCGGCCGTCCGCGAGTACGTGGACGATCTGCCGGGCAAGGAAGAGGACTACCTCGACGCGTGCCGGGCTTACCTGGACGTGTTGTACGGTCGCATGCTGAAAAAGAGCGGCGTCAAAATGATGCTCGACAAGACCCCCGCGTACGGCCTG
>JAUXHN010000180.1 GCA_030621515.1 Deltaproteobacteria bacterium
GAGATCGCCGATCGCGACAAGCGCGTCGCCCGTGCGAAGGACGATCTCAGGAGCGCAAAGGACAAGCTGAAGAGACGCGACAAGCGCGTTACCCGGTCGAAAGCGGAGCTGGAAATAGCGAAAAAGGGAATCGCCGATCGCGACAAGCGCGTCGCCCGTGCGAAGGACGATCTCAGGAGCGCAAAGGACAATCTGAAGAGACGCGACGAGCGCGTTGCTCAGACGAAAGCGGAGCTGGAAATAGCGAAAAAGGAGATTGTCGAACACGAAAAACGCGTTACCCGCGCGAAGAAGGATCTCTGGAGCGTCAAGCGCAAGCTGAAGGGCAGCGACAAGCGCGTTACCCGGTCGAAAGAAGAGCTGGAGATCGCGAAGAGGGAGATTGCCGATCGCGACAAGCGCGTTACCCGTGCGAAGGACGATCTCAGAAGCGCAAGGCGCAAGCTGAAGGGCAGCGACAAGCGTGTTGCTCGGGCGAAAGCGGATCTGAAAATCGCGAAGAAGGAGATTGTCGATCGCGACAAACGCCTTGCTCGGGCGAAAGCGGCGCTGGAGATCGCGAAGAGGGAGATTGCCGATCGCGACAGGCGCGTTGCTCAGGCGAAAACGGAACTGGAGATCGCGAATGCGGAGATTTCCGATCGCGACGAGCGCGTTGCCCGTGCGAAAGCGGATCTGGGGATCGCGAAAAAGGAGATTGCCGATCGCGACAAGCGCGTTGCCCACGCGAAGGATGATCTCAAGAGCGTAAAGCGCAAGCTGAAGGGCAGCGATGAGCGCTTTCTTACCGTGAACACCGAGCTTTCGAAGGCCAACAGCACAATATCCGACCAGAAAAGGGAGATTAGCACGTTGCACGAGACCCGCATGAGAGCGGAAAATGCGAGGGTCAAGGCTGCGGGCAACAAGAGTATGACGCAGGAGGATCTCAGGTTGCTGCGTCTGGCGCGGATGCGCGGTTGGGACAAGACGGCCGCTTCACAGGACAGCAAGAAGCCGGCAACCGTCGCCTCTGCGGTGACGGATATTCGGTTCTTGAACGAGGGTTCGGTGCAGAGGATCCTCATTTCCACAAACAGTGATATCAAAATCGAGCAATCCCAAAATGGGAAGAAAATGGCCACGCTGGTACTCAACGGCGCCGATCTTGGCCCGTTGCTGGAGCGCACTCTGGATGTGACCGACTTCGGCGGCGCCATCGATCGCATCAGCTCCTACAAGGCCGGCGACGACGTGAAGTTCGAAGTGGAGATGGGCAAGTCGGCGAGGAACGTTGTCCGCCGGGACGGCAATACCATCGAATGGATCTTCACCAGCAAATCCGTGAAGCCCGCGCTCAAGGACAAGAAGATGACCCCGCTGGGAGCCGCTTCCAGAACCATCGATCGCGAGGACGCGAGCGCATACTATTATCCCATGGACCGCACGGCGGCATACGCGGTCAAGCTCAAGAAGAAGAACTTCAAGAAGAAGAAGTTCACAGGTCGTAAAATCGATCTTGATTTCAAGGATGCGGACATACACAACATCCTGAGGCTCCTTTCAGACGTGGGTCATGTGAATATCGTCACCGCCGACGACGTGAGCGGATCGGTCACCATCAGAATGCGGAACGTGCCGTGGGATCAGGCGCTCGACGTCATCCTGATGGCCAAGAAGCTTGGCATGGTTCGCGATGGCAACCTGATCCGGGTGGCGCCCCTGGCGACGCTCGAGAAGGAGCGGGAGATGGAGATCGCAAGGCGCAAGCAGAGCAAGGCCCTGGAGCCGCTCGAGACACGCCTCATCCCGGTATCCTATGCCCAGGCGGCAGAGCTGCAGCCACGGGCGAACGATCTGCTCTCCGAGCGCGGGAAGCTCTCCGTGGATACTCGGACGAATGTAATCATCGCTCGAGATACCGCATCCAACCTGGATCAGGTCGAGGCTCTGATCCGCAACCTGGATACCCAGACCCCGCAGGTCCTGATAGAGGGGCGCATAGTCGAAGCTTCCAGCACATACGCCCGCGAGATAGGCATCCAGTGGGGCGGCGATTTCTCGGCCAGCGCGGCCACCGCCAACCCCACGGGTCTTGCGTTCCCCAGCACCGTCGGCGTGGCCGGCGGCGCAACCGACAACCAGACGCCGGTGGGCGGGCTGAGCCCGGTGGCGGGCGGACGCCCCAACCCCAACTTCGCGGTCAACCTGCCCGCGGCGGCTGGTACCGGGTCCGGTGGCGCCCTCGGTATCACTCTGGGCTCCATCGCCAACAACGCGAACCTCAACTTGAGACTCTCGGCAATGGAGGAGGAAGGTACCCTCAGGATCCTGAGCTCGCCCAAGATCCTGACTCTGGATAACCGCGAGGCCCACATCGAGCAGGGCACACTCATCCCGTACAGTCGAATATCCGCGCAGGGTATCCAGACTGCTTTCAAGGAGGCCAAGCTGAACCTTACCGTCACGCCCCACGTGACCGCCGACGGCTCGGTGCTTCTGAAGATCAAGATGACCAGAGACGAACCCGATTTCAACAACAAGGGCGCTCGCGGCGATCCGACGATCCTCAAGAGAGAGGCGGAAACGGAGCTGCTCGTGGCGGACGGCCATACGGCTGTTATCGGCGGTATCTATACGCGAAACCACGGTACGAGCTACAAGAAGGTTCCGTTCTTCGGGGACATCCCGATTCTCGGATGGCTGTTCAAGAGCCGTTCCGATTCGGACAGGCGTTCTGAGATGCTGATCTTCATCACACCTCGCATCGTGAACCGCGCAGAAAGTATCGGCACCTGATCAAACGAGGTGAGGACATGACCATGAGATGCTATAATAGAAAAAAGACAGCCTCCGAAAGGGAGGCGAGGAGGTGCGGTATGCGTGCCACAATCACGGTAATGGCGGCGAGCATTGCCCTGGCGATCCTCGGCTGTGTCGACAACGATGTGACCTTCTTTGTCGAGCATGTGAAGGTCCAGCCCGAAGCGCCCCAGTGTTCCACGAGCGCAGGGGATGATTTCGCGCCCTCGGGATTGATCGATCTGGCGGTGGCCAACAGTTTCTTCAACTACTATTACGTGACCAACGCCGCCATGCTCCGCGAGGACTACGACAACATCCGCGCCGAAACCGACGGGATCATTGTCGAGGGGATGGAGGTGTACGTCGAGTCCGCGGTGGGTGGACTCGTCGGCGGCACCGAGTATTTCGATTTCCAGCACTACATTCCTCCGGAGACGTCGGAGATAATGGCAGCGATCTCCATCCCTCAGTCGGCCATAATCGACCTGGCCGACTCGGCAGGCTGCCGGCGCGTGGACACGTACGATGACGCCGATGATATAGCCGCTCTCGCAATGCAGAACCCACGTATGTGGCCGCCGCAATGGGAAGCCGACACCGGCACGGTCTATTCCGTGGTTCGTTTTCTGGGTCATACCCAGGGGGGCAGGGAAGTGGAGACCGGGGAGTTTTCTTTCATGGTCAAGACCTGCTGCAACTGCCTGGTGGACTGGTCGCCTTGCATAGACCTGTGCGGAACTTTTTGTGAAAGCGGTGAAGAAGTTAACGTCTGCTCCATCGGTGTTGCGAACAGCGCCGGAACGGTGATCGACTGCAGACACCTGGGTTACGAGCGAACTTCCGTATGGGGCACCGGCGATTGCGCCAGTTGCACCGAACCCAGTAGCTAACCAGACTCAAAACAGATATTATTCGCACCGTCATGTCATCCAGGACCAGAGATGTTCTTCTGCTGGTAGTGGCGGTGGCCCTCGTCGCGGCCGCCCTCCTACCCACCGGCGAGGAAGAGGACCTCAAAGACGGGGATTCCACACTACCTGAAGCGCACACCGAAACCGATTCGGATCCCGTGGAACCGTCGACCGCGAAGGGACGAATCCGGCCCGGCGCGGCGAAGCCGGCACAGGGGGTCGATCATCTCTTCTGGCCGTTGGTCGAAGGGAGCGAGTGGATCTACCGGGTGGAGGGGCCCGACGATCTGAATCTGGCGGAAACCTGGTCAATGAAGGTCACCCGTGTTCCCGCCGACGAGGAGCCCGGCGAGATCGAGATGGGGTTCGGCGAAGAGATGGTGGCGTACGGAGTGTGGAAGGATGGGGAGTCCATTCGACTGGATGGCCTGCCGTTCGTGGAGCCGCTGCAGTTTCGCGGCAACCGGCCCACTGCGGTGGACGGCTCGTTCCTGCCGTTTTCTTCGGCCATGATCGAGAGCGCGGTATGGAAGCACATTTACAAGCGGGATGTGGTTCACAAATCCCCCGACAAACACGGCGTGATACACATGCAGAAGGCCGGTGGGGAGCAGACCGATCGCGCGATAGTGGGCGAGATGGAAGTTATCATCGTGGCCGCCGGGCGCTTCGAAGCGCTGCGCATCGACTGGCTCGGGCGCCTGGAGTTGCGGGCCGACGGAAGAACAGTGCTGGCCGGGCTGACGACGGAGCCGTTTCGCTTCGAAACCACATGGATGGCAAAGGGGATCGGCATCGTACGCCGACGCGTCGAATATCCGGCCCCCAATGAAAATAAGGTGATCACATTCGACCTGGTCAGATATGATCGGCCTTCTGACTAAGAGCCTACCGGGATAGGCTCTAAAAGAGGAGTGGAAATGGAGCGAGAAATCACGAGGATCCTGATGGATGTCGGCGCGGTGGCCTTGAGGATCGATCCGCCGTTCACGTGGGCCTCGGGTCGGTTTTCACCGATATACTGTGACAACCGTTTGATCATGTCGGCGCCCTCGAGCCGGAAGCTGGTGGCTTCGGCCTTCGTCGAAATGATCGAGGCCAACGGCTGGCGACCCGAGGTTATAGCCGGGACCGCCACGGCAGGAATTCCCCACGCGGCGTGGGTGTCAGATCTCATGGACCTTCCGATGATCTACGTGCGATCAGCAACCAAGGGGCACGGCAAGGGAAATCGAATCGAGGGGAGGCTCGACGGCGGCAAAAGGGTGGTGTTGATCGAGGATCTCATATCCACCGGCGGAAGCTCCCTCGAAGCGGCGCAAGCGGTCGTCGACGGGGGAGGCGCGCTGCTGGGCGTGGCGGCTATTTTCACCTACGGCCTCCCGGTAGCTGCTCGCAGATTCGAGGAGGCCAAGGTGCGGTTTTCCACCCTCACCAACTTCAACGCGCTCATGGAAGAGGCGCGCGCCACGGGCTCCCTCTCCGCGTCACAAAAGGCCATTATCGCTGAATGGCAGCGCGATCCGAGCGCCTGGTCTTCGGAAAGGGGCGGCGCTACCTGACGGGCAATACTATGACCACGGCGCCTTCATGGATGACCTGGATCCGCTTTATGGGGGTATCCAGCCTCAGGATATAGCGAATGCCCGTGGACGTGACCCGGCGACGAACCGCGCGGATTCTCGAATCCTTTCCCACCATGTTTTTTGCGTCGGCCTCGGGCTCGGGAACACCGTCCAGGTTGACAACCACTCCCGGAGGATCGACCAGAGGATAAGCGGACACTTTGTGGGCGGTCTCGTCGCAAAACACGTACAGAGGATCGTGGAAGTTCATCGGCTTTTTTTTCGGAGTGTCGCGGATCACCGGCTCACCATTGAAGCCGGCCTCCATCATCGTGCCACCCTGCTGTAGCTCGCTGGCGAGCGGAGCAGGGCCTTCATCCGCCTCACGTTTCTTGGAAACTCCGCCGCTTGCGCCGGCCGCCGCAGCGCACAGGGCAAGGAAAGCCACCACCGGGACAATAACCAGAACCGGCCGCTTGAAACCCGCTTTGCGATCCTTCAGGCGCACGGTTCGAGGATCGAGGTCATTGACCATCTTCCCTACCCGCTCCGTCCAGGTCTTCGAGTTTGACCATTCCATGCCTACATTGTACTACATTGTAGGGAAAAAGTCTACCCCGTGTGCTTGGCGCGGTTTTCTACAGAGGCGAAAAAGGATTTTTTACGGTAGCATTGGGTTTGTTCTTCAAGTTGTGGAGGTTTTTATGAAAATGAAATTTGCAGTCATTACAGTTGTCGCTGCCGCCGTGTGTTTTGGTGGGTGCTCGGACGATAATAAATCAAAGGGCGACGCCGGCCCGGATGGTGGTGAGGGCTTGATCTCGCTGATGGCAGGCGAGCATGCGCTCACCGAGAACGCCGTCCTCGCGATCTCCATGGCGCCCGACTGGTTGAGGCCGGACATGCGAGCAAACCTTACGACCCTTGAGGACGATCTGCAGGACGCGTTGTCCGCCCTGATGATGGATCTGGAAGATCCACGGATGCTCGACGAGGTGGCCTTTTGCATTGGGCATATTTCACCGACCCAGCTCGACCCTCCGGAAGACTCCACTTTGGATGAATTCTACCCGGAGCTGATCCTGGACAACGTGGAATCGCTTTTCTTGATCGATGAAGAGGTCGCCTATGCGGATATCGTCGACTACGGCGATCCCTCTTCCGACGAAGATTACTATTCAACGATTGAATACAGCATTCAAATAGACGGTGTGGATGAAGTCCTCGAAATGGATAGGGAGTACTATTACTGGTACATCGTCTTCCCGGTGATCGAGGACGAGCCCGCCACATACATCAACCCGGCCAACGGCAGCGTGGCCGATCCCCCGAACGGTCGATTCTGGCGCGATTACCTTTTTTGGGAGGCGGACGACACGTACACGCCGCTGGCGGATTACCTGGCCGGTCAGGAATACGTCTGGAAGGGCAAGAGCAACGCCGAGTACGGCAGCGACGAAGCCAAGGACGACAACGGCGCCATCGGAAACATTATCCATTGGGTGCTGGACTCCCTTGATTTTACTTCCGATTCGGAGCGGCCGGTCCAGCCGGTGCGGATTTACGCCAAGCATTATGGAAGGTGCGGCGAACACTCGGACCTCTCCTCCGCAGCGGCCCGCAGCGCGCTCATCCCCTCCATCAACCTGGCGGCATGGGCCAACGACCACGTGTGGAACGAGTTCTGGGATCAGCGCTGGGTGCAGTGGGAGCCGGTCAATACATACGTGGAGCACTACTCCTATTACGCCGACGCGGACGGAAATTACCACCGCAGTGGTCTGGGGATAGACAACGACTGCGACGGGGAAGTGGACGAGGGGTGCGATCTGGCTGACCCGACCACCGACGCGGACACGGACGGATACACCGTGGCCGACGGGGACTGTAACGATCACGACGACACTATATACCCGGGGGCGACGGAGATCGCCGGAGACTTCAAGGACAACGACTGCGACGGGGAAGCGGACGACGGAACCGACACTACCGACAACGATGATGACGGCTATACGATCGCCGAAGGCGACTGCAACGACGCCAGCGGTTCAATCTATCCGGGCGCGGACGAGGTTACACCGTCTACCAACCGGAACTTCGCGGTTTCGGCCTGGCGCGGGGACGGCAAGGTGTGGACCGTGACCGACAGGTACGCCGGCGAGTTTACCCTCGATGTCAATGTTACGGACGCGAACGACGATCCCGTGGACGGCGCGACGGTCTCTATCTGGGGCTACTCCACTACCTACCCGAGCAACCCGGGTATCTCCATAGCCACGTGGGGGATCACCGATCTCGACGGTCGCGCATCGTTCCTGCTGGGAGAGGCGAACAAGTACTACTTCAGGGTGGAGTCGGCCATCGGGAACCTTCCGGCCACGGACACCATCACCGTGGATGCTTTGTTCGATGATCCGGTCAAGGGCGAAACCCGAACCTTTGACGTGAAGCTGACCTCGGCGATCCCGGCAGTGACGGCCAACGAGCTTGGCTATTCTGAATCCGGCGAGTGGGGTATCGAACTCGCCTGGGATATGACCGGCTTTTTCGGAGGTATTAACCTCTTCATCGAGACCCTGATGAGGGATCCGGCGGACGGCCTGTTGAACATGTACTTTGTGGACGAGGCCAACAAGGCCGCGTTCGAGAGCGGCGGGGCGTTCGACGCCATCGGCGTATGGGAGTTTGTGTACGAGCCCGGCGGCGCAACCGTGGCGGTGGATCCGACGCTGGGCCCCTATTACCTGATCGCGACGCCGGCCAGCCTTTCGGGAATAGTCGATCTGGATATTACCGGCAGCATACTGCAAAACGGCGTGGAAGTAGCCTCGGAGCAGTTCATCGTGCCGGTGGTGCACGATGACTTCGCGGCGGTGAAGTTCGAGATTATTCCCTAGTACTTACCACGAAGAACGACAAACCGACCTCCCAGTACGGCACGAAAAATTCGTCTTTCTTGTTGCGATAACTGAAGAAGCCCGCGCCGGAGTAGATCCTGAATAACTCCAGCACGCGAACCTGGAGACCGAGAAAGCTGGAGTGCCAGAAGGTCAGAGGCACGTCGGTCGCGATTGTGCCCTGGAACCGCAGGCGGTAGAAGACGTCCACCGCCCGGTAGCGCAACCCCAGCCCTACCCCGCCGTAGATCCCGCCTGCCGGACGTTCGGTCCAGCGCCGGTCGTCCTCGGCGCAGAACGCATCGGGGTCATCGTCCGCAGTCGGCTCCTCGCAATTCTCGCCGCCGGCGCCGCCGCCGCCGCCGAATTCGAGGTCGATCAGCGCCTCAAGGGCCACGTTGCTCAGCTGGACCGCCTTCGGGGTGAACCGGAGGCCCAGGTGCCCCATCGCGAAATCCACCGCCGTGGAGTCGAAGCCTAGCTCGAGCCCCAGCCGATCGGTAACGGCGACCGAACCCACACCGGCGCCGCCGACCGGCTGATTCACGCCGTAGATCGCTCCACCCACCTCGGCGGTTCCGCGGGCCACCGGGTGCGGGGCTCCGTGCTGGGAAACCCGCACCGGCGGGGCGTAGACCGGATTGCAACCCGCCAGGCAGACGAACGCGACTGTCAATGATGTGAAGAGAGACCGCAACGGTCTGCTCGCAGGATGGTTCATAAGCTGAAGTTTCGACATTTTTACGTCGCGAGGACGCATGCAGGGCGAGCCGCCGCAAGGCAGTCGGTTCTTTTTTGCGCAGGCGTGCCCGTAGGCACGTTGAGTAAAAAAAGAGCCGGGTAACGTAGCGCCGGCCGTTCTGCGTGCGCCGCAGCAGGAAAAATGTCGAAACTCCAGCAAAAAGGCACTCCGTCAAATAAGCTAATATGGAGTGATTATAGCATTTCGTGGTGGGGTCGGGCTCATTTTGAGGAAGATCATTCAATGTCTCCCGGCCCCCGGCGCCAGCACCGCGGAAGTGAATCCCGCGGCCAGAAATGAAGAACACAAAAGGCCAGAGGCCTACGAAAAGACACTTCAGAAACAGCCCTTGGGGCTTTCGGTGCTTCAGGGCGAAGCCCTTTCCGACACGAAGTGGCGCATTTCTGGCCGCGGG
>JAUXHN010000073.1 GCA_030621515.1 Deltaproteobacteria bacterium
ATCTGGGCGTGGACTCGGTTCAGCGCGCGGAGATATGGGTTTCGCTGACCACGGAGCACGGTCTGGACGCGGAGGCGCGGCCTTCGGGGGCGCGCACGATCGCTCAACTGGCGGAGATCCTCGCGCAGATGGAGGGGGGCGACTCGGCGAGCAATGAGCCGGCGGAGATTCCGATGGAGGAACCTCCCAGTACCCCGGAGCCGGTAGGTGGCGGTATCCAGCTGGACAAGTGGATCGAGCGCCTTCGCGACAAGCTGGTCACAACTACCGGTTACCCGCCGGAGATGCTGGAAGTGGATCTGGACCTGGAGGCTGATCTGGGCGTGGACTCGGTTCAGCGCGCGGAGATATGGGTTTCGCTGACCACGGAGCACGGTCTGGACGCGGAGGCGCGGCCTTCGGGGGCGCGCACGATCGCTCAGCTGGCGGAGATCCTTGCGCAGATGGAGGGGGGCGACGGCAGCGGCAAGAATGACCCGGCCGAAAAAGCAACGGCTGGAAGTGTTACCTCGATAGATGATACGAGCGCCTGCGGGCTTTTCCTGGGGGGAAGCGATCCCATAGATCAAAAGGACATGGAGGGGTTTTCCTGCAAGAGAGTGCTCATCGTGGTGGGTGACGGCGATACCACCGGCGGCAAGCTCAAGAGACGATTCCTGAAGCGCGATATCGAGATGACCACGGTCAAGGTCTCCACCCTGTCGGGTCAAATGGCTGCGGGGGACGTCAGCGCTCTGCTTGAAGGATGCGACACCGTCGTCTACGCGGCGCACTCCAAGCTGCTGGATATTCCTCGCAAGGGCGAGAGCATGCGCCTGGCGCTGCAAGAGGCGACCACCGATCTCTACCAGGCTTTCCGCGCGCTTGTTCCGGTACTGGAAGAGCACCCGGCCAGGTTGATCTTCCCGGTTTCCATGGACGGCGCTTTCGGAGTCTCCTCAAGCGGTGAACGGTTGCTCGGAGCGTTCCCCTCGGGGTTTGTACGCAGCTTGCGCAGGGAGTTGCCCGACTGCAAGTTCCAGTTGATCGATACTGGCGAAATTTCATGGGCAGACGCAATCGATCAGAACATCGAATTGATTGGCCCCAGTCTGGAAATCGGAATGAGACCGTCCGGGCGGGTTGTTTCCAACTTATCCCTCATGTCCCCGTCTCCGGAATATCGCTTGCCTCTGGACAGGGGCGATCTGGTGCTCGTGACCGGCGGAGCCAGGGGAATCGTGTTCGAGTGCGTAATGGAGCTGGCCAGACGGACCGGGTGTCGTTTGTTGCTAACGGGCAGGACGGATCTCCCGATGGGTCGACCCGAGTGGCTCTCAACGGATTCGAGCGATATCGACAAGGTCGTACGGGATATTGAGATCAATCTGGTCAAACAGGATGGGCTCAGGCTGCCCGAAGCAAAACGCGTGGGACGGAAGATCCGATCCCAGTGGGAGCTCTCACGAAACCTGGACCGGCTGGAGGATGCTGGAATAGAGGCACTGTACGAGAAGTGCGACGTATCTGACCGGGAAGCGTTCAGCAAGTTACTGAGGCAGATATTGTCAGAAGATGTTGTCCGAGGCGTTGTTCACGGATCGGGGGTTCAAAAAGCCAAGCTGGTCACCGAGCTGACGGACGAGGCTATCGCCCAGACGATGGACACCAAGCTCACGCCCGTGTTCACAATGATCGATGAACTCGATTGGGCAACAATAAAAATGTTCTCGGGCTTCGGATCCATTGCCGGATTGTTCGGCAACTCCGGGCAGACCGATTATGCCCTTGCCAACGATATGCTGGCCTGGATCGTCACGGGTCTTCGCGCCGCACATCCCGGATTGCACGCCCAGACGATCGAATGGACGGCATGGGTGGGCACGGGAATGGTGAGCGAGGAGGAGAGCAAGCGCTTTGAGCAAGCCGGCCTGACGCCGGTGAAGGTGGACGAAGGCGTTGCCTTTTTCATGGAAGGCCTGACGGGGAGCGCCCATAGCAGACTCGCGGTTTTCAACGAATCGGCCGAGTTCTCGGAGATTCGAAGGATCGGAGAGCACCCCGCCGCCGCGCGTCCCAGAGCCAGACTGGTCGATCCGGCAGACGGAGACAGGGGAGCCACAGCAAGCTTCTCCCTGGAGCGGGACGTGTACATCAATCAACACCTGGTCAAGATGGAACCGGTGGTGCCAGGCACTTTCGTCACCGAGATATTCGCGGAAGCCATCGAAGGTGAGGGAGTGACGCCCACAGATATCCAGTTCAGGCGACCTCTGCAGCTGCGCGGGGATGAACTGGAGGTGGAGATCATTCGCAAGGACGACCTCATGATGCTGGTGCCGGCCCAGAGACCGGAGCTGGGAGACAAGAGCCTTGCGAACCTGGCGTACGCCACGTGCAAGCTCGTCAGTGGTGATCTCCTGGACGATGAGGGGTTGGTCATTTCAAAGAAGGACTTCAAGAGCCTGCGCGAAGAGGGATCCTCTACGGGGGCGTCATTCTACAGCATGCTGGACTCCAAGTTTTCCGGCGCCCTCAAGACGGGTCCGGTGTTCAGGGGACTGCGCTCCACCATGGAGAAGGGTGACATGTTTTACAGTACCGTGACAATCACAGACGAGGCTGCGGCCCTGCTGGAGGTTCCCGGGGAGTTCGTCTTCAACCCGGTGCTTGCGGATATGGCGGTGCAGGTTGCTGCGGCATGGGCCATGATTCGGCACGATGTGATGGAGATCCCCTTCGAGATAGGTGCGCTTCATGTCGCAAGGGATCTGAGCGGCCGGGATGCAGTCGTCATTTGTCGCGCACTGGAGATAACCGCCGAACAGTCCGTCATGGACCTGGCAGTAAGGGATCTGGACGGAAAACTGATTCTCGGAATAGAACGACTGGTTCTCAAGGCGATTGCGCCGAGGGAGGAAGACTAGATCATGATGGGTGGGGGTGAGAACGAAGGGAAAGGATCTTCCCTCGAGGGATGCGATGTGCTCGTGATCGGCGCCGGCCTGGGCGGGCTCACCTGTGCCACCGAATTGGCCAGGCAGGGGCTCAAGGTCTGCGTCTTCGAGCAGCACAGGGTGGCAGGAGGCTATGCTCAGGCGTTTCGCCGAAAGGGTTACCATTTCGACGTTTCCCTGCACTACACAGGCGGTCTTGATCCCGGCAGCATGGCACACGGGATTCTCAAGAGCCTGGGTGTCTTCGACAAACTGCGGATTGTACGCTCCAGGAGCCTTTTTTCGGCTGAGTTTCCCGGACTTTTCGTGGACATGCCCAATGATCGCGAGAGCATCCTCGCCAAGCTCGTGGAGTTGTTTCCTCACGAGGAGCGGGGGATCAAGTCTCTTTTCGAATTCATGCCCAGGTTGAAGCACGATGTGATCGGACCCCACATCGTAACGGATTTTGACATTCATAAACGAGATACTCTGAGCGCTCACTATACGGAGAGCGTCTTCGCGGAGGTACTCAAGGAGCACGTCACCGATCCGAAGCTCCTGGCCGTGCTCGGGCAGATGTGGATGTACGTGGGTCTGCCGCCGGACAAATCCTCGGCCAACTTCACCACCTGCGTCTTCGCTGCGGGCTGGCTCGAAGGCGCCTATCATATCGTCGGCGGCGGCGGAGCCCTCATCCGTTCCATGGTGGAGAAACTTCGTGAGTTCGGGGGGGAATGTCTGCCGAGAACTCCGGTGGTCCGCATAGTGATGGAGGAGGGTGTCGCGAGCGGTGTCGAGCTGGAAAATGGCCGCGTTGTCAAAGCGCCAACCGTGATCAGTGGGGTGAGTCCGACTCAGACCTTTTTCGACCTCCTGAGCGAGGATGCGGTGTCCAAGATATACAGATATAGGCTGGAGAAGATGGAGCCGTCCCTTTCCATGTATGCGACTTACCTGGGGCTCGACTGCCCGCCGAGCCGAGTGGGAGTATCCAGGGGTAACTTTTTTTACAATCACGTTTTCGACTGGAATGAATCCTATCGTCGCGTAATGGACAACGAGGTTGAGCATACGGACTGGTGCATCACAAGTAACGAAGGTCTGGATGATGCAATGTGCCCCACGGGCGGCGGAATTGTTTCCGCAGTGGAGTTGACCCCGGCGGATGATTGGCTCGATCTGGACGATGATGCATACATTGAAAGAAAGAAACTGGTGGCGGAAAAGCTGTTGGACAAGTACGAACAGCGGTTTCCGGGCCTCAAGGACCACGTGGTCGTTCACGAAATGGGCACACCCAGGACGATCGCCCGTTTCAGCAAGAACCACCGAGGGGCGATATGTGGTCTGGCTCAGACTCTGGATCAGTCCAACAGCAAGCGTCTCGTGAACAGGACACCGGTGCCGGGGCTCTTTCTTACCGGCGCCTGGACCTGGTCGGGGGGAGGGTATGAGGGTGCGATGATGTCCGGGGTTCAGACCGCATCTGCGGTCATGGCGGAAACCAGGTCCCCGTACAAGGTATCCAGGATTGCGTTGGTTCAAGAGACACCGAAGGAATCCTCATCCAATGTGGAGGTCGTTCGCGCATCGGCGGTGGATCGCGTGCTCAGCGAAGAGGTGGAGCGGGAGCACTATCGCTATCGCCTCGGGGTGCGTGTTTACGGTGACGATCTCAACTCACGCGGTCACGCGGATGCCTCCTCCTACCTTCGCTACATGGATCGTGGGAGAGTGGAGGCAATAGAAAAAATATGCGTCGATGCCGGTGATGAGTCGTGGCTGACAAAATACGTGGTCAATGTTTATCGGATAGAAGCGAGGCTGGCCACAATCGTGGGGCTCGCCGGCGAACTCGAGGTCAGAACAGGGTTGCGCCGCGTGACGACGCACCGGGCATCCTTCGATCAGCGCATCGTCAACGTGAAAACAGGGGACCTGGTTGTGGACGCAAACGTGGAGGTGCTTTTTCTCGACAGGGAAATGAACCTCATACCGGCTCCTGCAGAGGTTGTGACGTGCAAACATGAGATTCCAGGGCTTTCCGAGGAAAGGTCGGAATCAGTTCCGTTCGGCGTCGAAGAGCAGTTTCCATTCCGGACGCCTTTTCGGGTGTACTTCGAGGATACGGATACTCAGCAGATCACCTACCATGTTTCCTACGCCAGGTTCTGCGAGCGGGCGCTATTCGAAATGGTGCGGGCTGTCTGGGCGGATCTGAGCGCGAGTGCATGGATGGCCAAGAACAGGAGCAACGTCTCCCGGATGGACCTGCGGTATCTCAACTCATCCAAGTTGGGGGACAGGCTGGAGGTTTGTACCGGTATCCTGGCCATCACTGAGAAAAAGATCACCATGGGGCAACGGATTATCTTTGCGGGAACCAACAAGGTTGTCGTGGATGCAGCCACGGACGTGGAATTTCGCGACGAGAACGAGAGAACCGTTCCGGTTCCCAAACAGATCCTCGATCTGAGCAAGGCAAACCTGACCAGCACCAATGGTGGCAAGCCCCAGAGATCTTCATGAGCATCGGTTCATTTCTGGCAACCAGTGAAAATCTCGAGTTGGTCAAGAAGAACTCGTGGAAGTTCGGGCGCCCGAAGATCATCGGGATGGGTATGCGCTATTACGAGCAGCATCCCGAGCAAGTCCAGGTCATTGCCGACAACCTTGAGAGGATGGGGTTGCCATGTGCGGGAGCGGCGCTCGACGAAGTACTGCGCGAGATTGTGGTGCACTACTACGAGAAGCTGTTTGTTCTGGTCAAGACCTACGAGGCCTACTGGATCGCCAAGAACCGCATCGACGTGGGTGACAGCCTGGAGCACTTTGCCGAGGCTCGTGAAGCCGGCAAGGCAGTCTTTGTCGGCCAGTCTCATTTCGGCGCCACGTATTTTATGGCCAGCGTACTCATGGTTCACGGCCTGGAGGTCAACACGGTGGGCAACTTTCCCCCCCCCGTGGGGAGCATGCTCGAGAACACCGTAGACATTATCAGTGAAAAATACGGAACAGCTCGGGCGAACCTGCTCAACCTGGCGGACTCAAGTATTGACGTACCCGGCGAGATGATGCGGCTTCTCATGCTCAAGAAGATCGTGTCCAACGTGTACGATGAGAACAATCGTTTCTGCAGGCCGGTCAAGCTGCTGGACAAGACCCTGTTCGGCGGCACCGGCATGGATTTGATTCTGAAGCCTTTTTCAGACGATAAGGTTGTGATTCTGACACCGTTCCTGGTGAGGACATCCGACGAGACTTTTCGATATGAGGTGGACAGGCACTACCTGTCCGACGGCGACATTATCGAGAGTTTCTACAGATCCCTCGAGGAGCGGGTGAAAAAGTACCATTCGCAATGGTACTTCATCCACGAACTTCACGAGAGCTTCGAGGACCTGAGAACATGATTGTTGCATTCGACAACGAGAAGTATCTGGCGGAGCAGACCGAGGCAATCCTCGAGCGTATCGATCGTTTCGATAATAAATTGTACCTGGAGTTCGGTGGCAAGCTGCTGTTCGACTACCACGCGTCGAGGGTATTGCCCGGCTTCGATCCCAACGTAAAGATTCGTCTGCTCCAGAGAATGAAAAGTAAGACGGAGATCATTCTTTGCGTTTATGCCGGAGATATCGAGCGGCGAAAGATCCGCGCTGACTTCGGAATCACGTACGATTCGGATACGCTCAAGCTCATAGACGATCTTCGGGAGTGGGGTCTGGAGGTTCGGGCGGTGGTCATCACGCGTTTTGACGGACAGCCCGCAGCCGAGGCGTTTCAGAAGAAACTGGAGCGCCGTGGAGTGAAGGTGTATCGGCACAAGGCCATCAAGGGCTATCCTGCGGATGTGGATCGCGTAGTCAGCGAAGATGGATACGGCGCCAACCCATTTATAGAGACCAGCAGTTCACTGGTAGTGGTCAACGCCCCTGGGCCCAACAGCGGAAAAATGGGTACGTGTTTATCTCAGATCTATCACGAGTATCGACAAGGAGTTCGCGCGGGATACGCCAAGTTCGAGACCTTTCCGATCTGGAACCTGCCAATCAGGCATCCTGTCAACGCAGCGTACGAGGCGGCCACAGCAGATCTTCGCGACGTCAACATGATCGACCCGTTCCATCTGGAGGCCTACGGCGTCAGCGCAGTCAATTACAACAGGGATGTTGAAGCCTTCCCCCTGCTGAAGAGGAGTATCGAAAAGATAACCGGCGAGACCCTCTACCGGTCGCCAACGGATATGGGCGTAAACAAAGTGGGATTTTCCATTATCGACGACGAAGCGGCCGCCGAGGCAGGCAAGCAGGAAATCGTTCGTCGTTACTTTCGCTACTCTTGTGATGTGGTTGCCGGAATGGAAGAGCCCGAATCGGTCAGCCGGGTAAAGAACCTGATGGAGGAGTTCGACGTTCAGCCTGAAGACCGTTCAGTGGTGATGCCGGCGAGGGAAGCAGCCCGAGCAGCCGAGGCCAAGGTAGAGAAGGGTAACATGGGAGTGTTCAGTGGCGCAGCGGTGGAGTTGCTGAACGGTAAAATAGTTACCGGACACAACTCGCCGCTTTTGCATGCAGTGTCCGCCCTGGTACTCAACGCCATCAAGGAGATGGCCGGCATCCCCCATCACCTTGATCTGCTGAGCCCCAATATCATTGAGTCCATCGGCAAGCTTCGAAAGGAGATCCTTGGGGAACATTCGATCAGCCTCGATCTGGAGGAAACCCTGATAGCGCTCAGCATCAGCTCTACAACAAATCCCACTGCACATGAGGCGATGCAGAGGCTGACCATGCTCAAAGGCTGTGAGCTGCATACTACCCACTTGCCGCCCCCCGGGGACGAGAAGGGTTTGCGACATCTCGGGGTAAACCTCACCTGCGACCCGAGCTTCGCCAGTAAAAAGCTCTTTGTGTCTTAGTCGCACTCCTCGCCGAAGTCATCGCCGCATTCGTCGGGCATATTCCCCTCAATGCATACAACACCTTCCCACCCCTCCGAGAAGAGCCGGTTTCGAAGATCGGTGGCTTCGCAGGTGGGGAGCGAGTGATTTTCGTATATCCACAAGGATCCGCCGATAACCTCGACTCCCGAGAGCCCGTGCAGGTCGACCAGAGCGCTGTTGTGTCGGATCATGAGATCCGTCGTAACTGACCGGAGTTGCTCCAGACCGTCCAGGCTCGAAAGGTCCGAGAACTCCACGAAAAGAGATCCTTCAACGGAATTGCACGGCGACAGCGCCAGGATATCATCGCTATCTTCTATGGTAAAATCGCACTCGAGCAATCCGTCGGAACAGGTGTCCCCACAGTTCGGAAAATCGGCGTTCTCGTCATCGCCGATTGTGCATCCGGTGAGGGAAACCACAAATAGTACTGCGATCAACGATGACAATGGGGTGCCCAAAGATTTCAATTTCATGTTCATTTCTCAGATTTTGATTGCATCCCAGGATAGCATTATTCGGTCCTGGATGGGTTCAAGAGAGTTTTTTTTTCTTACGTCCCCCCAGGGCGCCGACGATCAGTAATATCCCCGTGGCGGACAGAATCACAATCGCGAGAGGGGAGATTGCCTCCGAAGCGCTGGTGAGGGTTGCCAGACGCTCCCCAGCAAGCGAATACAGCAGGACTACCGGTATGTCTCCAATAAACGATCCAAGGATAAAGTTGCGATATCGCAAGTCGGTCAGGGCGGCGGCTATTGTGATAGGGCCGTAGGGGAGGTTGATAAGGAGTCGCAACCCGGCGATCGCGAGTATGGGCCGGCGGCGCAGTCGCTCTTCCAGGTGTTGTGCGCGATGTCCAAATCGTTCGCGGGCGCTGTGCCTGAAGAGATTACGTGTAGCAAAGAAAAGACCCGTAGTGCCGATCAAGACTCCGGAGAAGGTTGTGAAGAAACCGGTTACGGGGCCCAGCAGAGCACCGGCCATGATCGTCAGGAGTGCCTTTGTGGGCATGGAGAAGGCCATTCCGATCATCTGGGCTCCCAGCAAAACAGCAATTACGCTGGGCCGGTGTTCCCTGGCATA
Source organism: Deltaproteobacteria bacterium (assembly GCA_030621515.1). GTDB lineage: Bacteria > Myxococcota_A > Polyangia > JAAYKL01 > JAAYKL01 > JAUVAN01. The sequence continues at coordinate 8,950 of JAUXHN010000073.1, forward strand.
CCATGACAGCGTATCGGCCAGCTGCTTTATGTCCTCCAGGGTCAGGTAACGATATGCCATGAACCACAGGGTGCCGACGACGGCAGCCGTGATCATCGCAAGCGGCAGCATTGGAAATGTTTTCAAATTCATTGCAGGAAAGTTTGCACATTCGATGTCAGGGACAAAAGAAAAAACTTCCCCCCTCCCACTTTGAAGATTGGGAGAGGGGAAGAGAGATTCGGGAAGAGGGCAGCTGGTGGTTCAGGCTACGGGGCAGTATGAGTAATGTAGAGAAGGAACGTCAAATAGTGTCTGAAGATCAGCGTCGGTATCAGTGGTTGAAAAGGAGACCTCTTCCCTGTTCGAGGTAATCTGTAATGCAACGGGTATGCCTACAATAGGCCTGGTGGCGGAATCGAGAGAAACCCCATATTTTTACAGTGGAAATAGGACTTCTCGAAACCTTGCAACTCACAATAAATCGGTGAGGCCAGAAATCGGGATTTCATTTTTGGAATACCGGCGCTCCCTTTTGCAAGTACGGAACTCTGGGTGTGAATAATCTCAAATGTGTCTGACCCACTTGGAAGGGAGCCTGCTGTACACATTTTCTATGATGGCAAGATAGCCTTCTTTTGAATACAACCGCTTCACAGCGTTTGTTGCTCCTGCGGACAACCTTTTGCGAAGCAGATCGTCGGTGACCATCCTCTCGATACCCCGGGTTATCGACGGAGGATCTCTCATGTCCACGAGCAAGGCCTCCTCCCCGTCGAAAAGGTCCACTGCTATCTGGCGATCTGCGAGGACCGGTAGCGAAGCAGCCAGGGCGTTGATGAGCTTGATAGGGATTCCTCCAGGTGAGTGACGAGGCACTATTGCAAAGTCCGCGCTGGTCGTGTGATCCCATGCGTCCTCAAAGGAACCGTGCTCGACGATCCGCACAAGATCTGCAAGCTCATAGGTTGCGATCTTGTTCGATATTCGAAAAGTGTCGCCGCAGACCACGAGATCCAGCTGCAATCTGCCCCTTGTACCCGGTTTCAGCATTCTCATGGCTGCCAGCAATTCATCCAGCCCCTGATAATTGTCTGTGTTTCCAACATACACAGCGGTCAACCGACGGTTGCGGTGTCCCGGGGGACGGGTGTGAACGTTTTTCGGAACGTCGGCTAGAGGGTTGGCAGTAACCACATCGTCCGGATCGAACCCCATGGAGATCAGGTGAGAACGAATCCGCGCGTTGACGGTGATGACCCGATCCGCAAGATGAGGAACAAATCGATCCAGCGCGCTACCGACGATATTCGCTGCAGGGGTGAGGGAACTTTCGAGATAGGTGCGCAGCTCTGGTTCCATCAAGGCGTGGAGATGAAATACAAGGGGGCGTGAATTTATTGGGTCGGCCATACGAGCGGCGAGGAGTGCCTCGTAATGATGTGCGTGGACGATATCAGGGCGGATCTTTCGGCAAAGCCGGCGACAGTGGATCGCCAGAGATAGATCGAGGAACGCCTTTTTCCAGTGAGGTCCCGATTGCTCGCTATTGAAACGGGGTATATCGGGGATCCGGTGAACGGTGTACTCGTGCTTCCTTTTTGATCCGGAGTGCGCGTAGCACAGCAGGTGAACGTCATGACCGCTTTGGGAGAGGAGATCGCACGTCTGTCCGACGAGGACTTGCGTTCCCTGCACGGTGGGAAATGGGCCTGCGAAAAGATGGAGGATCCTCAATGACAAACGTCGTCTCGCGCGCTCTTTTCTTCTCGGAGTTCTTTTCGATCCGGTTTGGGATGCGGAAGGTCGGTCTTTTGATTGCTCCTGGGTTTCGGATGCTCCTCACGTTGCGGGCCGGTACGGTTGGCGACGATATATCGGGGGCGTCGCTTCACCTCCACATGGATCCGCGCCACGTATTCTCCGAGAACGCCGATGAGCAGAAACTGGATCCCCATGAGGAGTGCGATGAGAAGAATAGTGGACGCGTAGCCCGGTTGGGGGTGTTCCCACAAGAAGTGGCGCACGCCCACGTAGCCACCGTAACCCAGCGAGAAGAGGGTCATCGCAACGCCGATGTATGTGGCCAGACGCAGGGGGAAGGTCGAGAATGACGTGATGCCGCGCGCGGCGAACCCGATCATCTTGCCCATTGAGTACTTGGTCCTGCCGGATCTTCGCAGGCCTGCTTGATAGGGAGTGCGGGTCTGCCGGTAGCCTATCCAGGTTGCAATGCCGCGCAGGAAAAAATCTGTCTCCGGCATGGAAAGAACAGCGTCTACAACCTTGCGATCCAGCAGCCTGAAATCGAGCATTCCCGGTTCCATGGGAATCCGCGAGAGGAAGCTGAAAACACGATAGAACCAGCGTGAGGTCACCTTCTTGATGAACGGCGTCCTGGGATGATCCTTCCTGACGCCGTGTATTACCTGGTTGCCCTTCTCCCACAGATCAATCATTTGCGGGATAACTGATGGGGGTTGCTCCAGATCTGCGTCGATGGTGACGACTGCGTCGCCGGCAGCTTCGTCGAGACCGGCGAGGAGCGCGTTCTGATGTCCGAAGTTCCTGGCCATGAATATGCCGCTGACACGATGGTCGCAAGCTGCGAGCTTCGCGATTACCTCTGCGGTGCCGTCCGTGGATCCGTCATCCACGATGATCAACTCCCAGTCGTGATCGCAAGGACGCAGGGCGGCCTCGATCTCATTCTTGAGATCGATCAGGTTGCCCTCCTCGTTGAAGGCGGGCACTACAATGGAGATCAACTTACGTTTCATGAAGTCAGTCCTCGAAGTATCCCAATCTCCTCAAACGTTCAGCCACCACTTTCTCTTGCGCGCGAGTGTACGACCGTGTCGTCTCCTTTGAAACCAGATCATTTGTTCGGTCCTTCTTTTTTTGTTCGGGTGGCTCCATGAGGCCTCGGGGGGAGGTCCCCTCGAACCATGGCGCGGCCGGAGTGTTGGTGGCTGCGCAGATGAGCATTGGAACATCGTGTATCCGGGCCCCTTCTATTTGCTTTTTGGGGAGGCCGGGGCCGTTCAGCAGGAGGATTCCGTAAGGAGTGTGGCAGCCCGGCATGGATCGGCCTTTTCGGCCGAGCATGGCATCCGCCCCGAGGTGTCCGACCGGGTCGCCGCTCCGTGCTCTCGATGACAGACATACGGGCGTGAATCCGTCGATGTTCGCAAGCTCCAGAATCAGGTCTGGGAAACGGTGGAGATGATCGCCGTGATGAATCTCCTCTCGCCGGATGACGCGGTGAACGAGTTGAGCGCCGTTCGGGGTGACCAGTTCATGTGCGGCCGCTTCGACCCGGGATGCGATATGCTCACGTTCACAAAATGGCATCACGCCGTCTGGTTCTCTTCCCAGTTGATTGAACCAGATAGAGGGGGCGTAGTTGATCTCTTCGGAGAAGGCTACAGTACGGCTCCAGTCTATCCCGCCCATTCGCAATCGAGACTCCACCAGCGCCGGCAAGAGTCCTTTGGAGAAACGAAAGAGGGGGCGCCTGAGTTGTCTGGGCAGGAGCCCCACCGCCTTGCCGCGAATGAAGGAAGGGTCGATTCCTTGCCTGCCCGCCGATCTGAACTCGAGCAGGCCGGCTCTCTGAAGCATGCGATTGAGATGGATGGCAATATCCGATGAGCCGCCCGAACCGTGATCGGACATGACCATCACAGTTGTATCGTTATCCACGGCCTCCATCAGTCTACCCACGGCCTCGTCAGCCGCAATGTACACGTTGCGAAGGGCGTGGGACAGGCGGGGATCGAATGTCTCGGGGCGTCTTGGAGAGGACGGATCGTGAAACGCGAAGAAGTGATGTGCTGCAGTGTCGGTTTGACCGAAATAGAATGCGGCGACATCTACCGGATGTTTCGCGAGTAAATGAAGGGCGATCTCGGTACGTTTCTCGATGCGCCCCAGGAGGGCCTCCGCTGTGGCGATGTGCCAGTTGTCGGTATCGGAGAACTCGTCGATGGTATCGAAAGAAAGGTGTTCTTCTCCAAAACGAGAAACCAGGTCCGTGTGCAACTCGCTCGGATGGACGAATGAGGAGTCGCCGCGGGACGTTACCGGAGAATCCCACCCGGAGATGTGATATCCGAGGAGAGGGAGTGGCGGATAGGTCATGGGAAACCAGGCGGCGCCCACGCGAAGGCCGTGTGATTCCAGATGCTCCATCCAGGTGGGCGCACGGCGATCGGCCGCCCCCGCAAATGTTATTCGATAGCCTTCTCTTATCGTGAAGTCGGGAATTCCGTGACTCGACGGCTCGACGCCGGTGAGGAAGCTGCTCCAGGCGGGGAAGGTTGTGGGCGGCGTCGTCGATCTCAGGGGACCATAGGCGCCCGCATCCATCAGCCTGGACAGGTTGGGAAGATCCCCGGATTTCACCAGGGGTTCGAGAATCTCCGGGCCCACGCCGTCCAATCCGATCAGCAGCAGTGATGGTATTGGGCGAGTCATTTGTGAAGGATTTTTTTTGCCGCTTCGCGAACAGATGACGGGTAGCTGACCTGTCTGGGAACCAGCAGGAGCTCACTTTTGGGCAGTGTCTGGAGAATCCTCCGCGCCTGTTCCTTGCTCAACCTGCGGTTTGCGAGGAGGGCTCTTTTTACTAGTGGGGACTGCAACCACGCCGCGTTGCTCACGATCTTGTCGAGCAGAGGAAGGGGCAGGGCGCCCTTGCGCGCGATCCGGGCGATTTCGGGCAAGGTGATCCGGGGGTGCTTGAGCAGATCCGCCCAGACGACATTTCCGAACTTGCGCTCGAGAGCCACGCGTTCGGAGGTTGAACCCTCCCTGGCCATTTTCTGTAGTTGGGCCATCGGTAGATTTTTTATTCGTTCGAAGACGTGTTGAGCGCCCGTTTTCTCCGCCGGATCGGAGGATTTTTCAGAGTTGATGAATGTCTCGATGTCGGATTTTTCGGTGGGTCCAAAATCCAAAAACGCGAACGCGGACCCTATTTGGGGGCCGACGGATACTACCGAGACAACGCGGGCGTTGATTGCGTATGAGTCTCCCGTTTCGGGATGATTCAGGACAATCTTGCAAATGTCCCCGGGTTCCATGTCCGTGGTGTTCGCGCTGAAGGCTCCGCCGTAAACCAGGTTGTCCCCGAACTCCGTCTTCAGGGCGTTTGCGTCATCGAAGTTGATCTCTATTTTGCGCTTCGTCATTTTGTTATCTCGATCATGCCTGTCGAGCGATTCCCATACTACCGATTGTTCTCGGATTGGGCCAGTGATAGGGTGTTTCAGTTATGGTTAACCGCAAGAAAGACACTCGAAATGCCGTTCCGGGAAAGATGCTGGCGCTTGGTATTGCCGGGGTTGTTGCGGTCCTGTTGTTCTGGAGCTATTCCGGGGCGGTAGCGGAGGGGATGGACTGGCATCGCATGTCCGAGATGAAGGTGATTGCACCGGATTTCGTCGAGAGCGACATGGCTAATGCCAGGCGCGTTCCGGATTTCACGGCCCTGGATCGTTTCGGCAACAAGGTAAAGCTCTCGCAGTTCTCTTCGGTGGATCTTCTTGTCGTCAACATCTGGTCCGAAGGTTGCCCTGTATGTCGTGAAGAGGTTCCGGAGCTGACCGAGATGGACCGTCGCATTGGCGATCTCGGCAACGCCGTGCTCATCACCATCGCTGTCGCAGAAAAGTGGGAGGACGTGGCCAATTACTTCCCCAAGGGCACCGACCTCAGAGTGCTCTTCGATCCCGATAACAATATCGGGAAGGGCATCTTCGGCACGGTGAAATACCCGGAGACCTTCATCCTCGATAAACAGAGGCGAATCAGGGCGCGATTCGACGGCAAGAGACCCTGGTACTCCGAACCCATGTTCGATTACCTCGGGACGTTCATGTAAACGTCCTCCAAAGGTGCCAGACTCATTTTGACACGGTACAGACATAAAGTTGTCCAGGGCACTTACATGTAGTATAAAAGACTACATGGAGGCGTTCATGAAATATCTATCGATTTCGATCATTATGGCGGCGCTCGTCATGACGGCGACTTCCAATGTCGAGGCAAAGACGGCCAGGGATCTCACTTATCGTTCCAGTCAGATATGGCGCAGTGCGGTGCGATTCCTGAGAGTGGATCAGAATTTCAAGGTTCTCGAGAAAGACAGGGACGCCGGTTATCTCCTCTTCGAGTACGCGGATGCCGGAAAAACGTACTCCGCCTCCATGGAGATGATACCCCTGGTCAGGAATGAGAAGCGCTACGTGCGGGCGAGCATCAGGATAGAGTCGATGCCGTCGTACGTGGAGGCCGTGCTCATTGACAGGTTCCTTCGAAAGCTCAAGGAGGAGTACGGTATCCAGCCGCCGGCCAGGGTGGTTCCAGGGGCCGCTCCAGAGTCTGTTACGGGTTCGCAAGGTTCTGCGGCCGCCGATGCCGCAAAAAAGGGCGATGAGGAAAACGAGGAAGATCTCGAGGTGACCGAGGAAGATCTCGAGGACAGCGTCGAGGAGGACGACTGATGACTGATCGAACATTATGCGTTATCAAACCCAACGCGGTCGCGGACAACAAGATTGGTGAAATCGTCAAGTGTTTCGAGGATGAGGGTCTCCGGGTAGCTGCTTTCCGGATGACGTGTCCGGGACGCGCCGCCGTCGAGTCCTTCTATACCGAGCACAAGGGCAAGGAGTTCTTCGGCAGGCTTGTGGATTTCATGATCTCCGGCCCCGTGTGCGCTATTGTTCTCGAAGGCGCGGGTGCGGTGGATCGAACGAGGACGGTAATGGGCGCCACTGATCCTGAAAAAGCAACCGCGGGCACCATTCGTGCTCTTTACGGCAAGAACATGACGCAAAATGCCGTCCACGGATCCGACTCGCCCGAATCCGCGACCCGAGAGATTGGGTTCTATTTTGCGGGTTTCGATATCTTCTGAACGCGGTCTGTTTTCCAAACTAATGATTCTAGTTGTTGTTACCGGAGCCCTCGCACACTATATTGGGTCGACTGATTTTTGTTGATTGTGGAGAATAAGGGTAACAATGCGTCTAGTTTCGTGTGGGAAATCTGACATTGGAAAGCGACGGAAGGTCAACCAGGACGCGTTCATGTGTGATGACGATCTCGGGCTGTACATCGTTGCCGATGGGATGGGTGGTCACGCGGCCGGAGAGGTTGCCGCGCGCGAGTCGGTGGAGGTTGTGCATGACATGGTGGTTCGCGGCAGGGATATCATAGATTCGTTTCGTGAGCACCAGGTGACCAGGGAGTCATCCCGCGCCATCTGCAGGCTCCTGGAGAGCGCCGTGCAGTCCGCGACCTATATGGTTTACGGGATGGCGGAACAGAAGCCGAACTACCAGGGCATGGGCACCACCGTGTCGGTTCTGCTTCTGGTAGGGGCATACGGGATCACCGCCCAGGTCGGCGACACCAGGATCTATTGCATTCGCAAGGGCGATGCCATTCAGTTGACCGAGGATCACACGCTAATAAACTGGCAGATCAGGGAAGGTGTGATCACCCCCGAGGAGGCGGCGCGTTCCCCTCACAAGAACGTCATCACGCGGGCTGTGGGCAACAAGGACTATGTCCAGGTGGACACCCAGATCATCTCGGTGAAGGTTGGAGATCGCTTCCTGATCTGTTCCGACGGTCTCCACGGCTACGTGGAACGATCCGAGATCGCGCCTCTCTTTGTTGAAGGCGATCTGGCGAAGGCATGCCAATCCCTGGTAGACCTCGCCAACCAGCGCGGAGGCAAGGACAACATCACCGCGGTTTCCGTGGAGATCTCCGACTAGAATTCGTAGCCGGCGCTCAGGGCGAAGCCGACTCTGCGACCCACGCCACATGCCGTGCTGGGGGTACTCTGATTCTCCGGATTGGACTGGAGATCTGTGCACTGGAAAGGTTTGGCGGCGTCCCCGCCCGCCTGAACGTCCAGGGTGAGCGCGAGATCGATCATGTCGAGGATACGGTACGAGACGCCGGGGATGATGCCGAACGCGGCAAGGCCGCCACCCGTCGATTTTCCCAGGTAGAAGGCCGGCGACAGTGCCAGCTGCACGCCGAGGGTGTCGTCGAGGAATCGGTATTGAGCGCCGATGTGCGTGATGAGAAACATGTTTGTTGTAGAACTCTCGGCGTCATCGGTGGTCCAGGTTCCGTCTGACCACTCTTCACGTGTCGTGTACTTGAGAAGAATCGCAAGGTAAGTGAAATCGGCGAAAACGGTGAGCCCGTCGAGGGGCGAGAAGCTGGCCACCACACCTGGTTCGATCCCCCAGGAGGACGCGTCCTTGGTGATGTACAGGCGGCGGGTGTTCGGGTCGGTCGGCAAGAAGAGATCGGGAGCGCCGATGCCGACCCCGAAACGGTCGCCGGTGTGAGTGGGAAATGTGAGCCGGAAGGCTACGCCCAGGTGAAGCATGTCTGTCCGAAAAAAGACGCTCTTGAGATCCAGGGCCATAAAGCCGAGAGCGGCGCCCTTGTAACCGGCATCGTTGCTCACGTCATCGCTATCCCACTCTTCCCACTCGTTATCGTCGTCGTTCCAGCGCGTCCAGGTTTGATCGTGCTTGCTCGATTCGATGGTGAGCACCTCCGCCTGTGCACCGATTTCGATGAACCTGATGGGAGACCAGCTTCCCTGGAGAATCAGGGAGAAGTCAGTGTTTTTAAATTTGTTGGCGCCCTCGGCGTCCTCCTCGGTGATCCTGTCGGTGGCGTCGATGTCATTGGAGAAGGAGCCGCTCCCTACTCCGATCTGAAGGCCGGCCTGTGTGCGAGAGAGAGTGGTTCTGGGAGATCCCATGGGACCGTCATAGCCGAGTTGGGGCATGAATCCAGAGTGCTTTCTCTCCACGACCTCCTCATCAACCACCGACTCTACATCTGTTGCCACACCCCAGGCGGGCGCGCCGGTTCCCTCGTCCCCGTCGAGATATCCGGGGGGGAGTTCGTTGCCGTCCGCGTCATAGCGTTTGGGCTGCTCCTCGGGTTGGGGCTTTGCCGGTGTTGTCGCGGGTGGCTCACCCGGAGGTGGCGTCGCTGCGGGTTGTTCGCCCGGAGGAGGTGTTGTCGCCGTGGGTTGTTCGCCCGGAGGAGGTGTTGTCGCCGTGGGTTGCGCGGCGGAGGGAGCAGGGGTTGGCCCCATACCTGCGGCCGTGCGGGCGGCTGTTCGGACCCTGTCGTCCTTGTCGTGCTCTCCGATGTACATGAGTATCGGGAGGCTGGCCTGCTCCTTGCGCTTGGCCAGTATTCTTACCGCCTCGAACCTGATGCGTGATTCCGGGTCGTATTGCGCCGCCTCGGTGATCCATTTGCGAATGTTCTCTCCGGGCTCGCTCGACATGCGGCGAAGGGCGGCCATTCGGGTGCCCCTGTCGGATGATCGCAGGTTGACGACTGCTTGCTCCACGGTCCATTTCTTGGAATCGGGTATCTTGATCTGTTCGTTCTTTGCCTGGGGCCCCGGGGCCCAGAGAGGAGGACCCATTGCCTGTGCGGTGGGAGAGAGTGTGACAATTGCGGCGGTAAGCACAAAAATCCAGGAGCAAAACAGATTGTTCATTCTGTGATCTTCCTCTCGTTTACCTCAAAGTTGACTGTCAATCTTTACAACATAGTGTCGATACGACTTCAACACCGGTTTCGGATTCATTAACTATTTGGAGACTATGCACGGCAAAAAGGGCTCAAAAACCGCCCTTCGACAACTGCCGTCGCCAGGCTCTCTTGACCAGGAACGAGGCTACTCCGATCATTACCGAAAGCGGGATCGCGAAGAAAAGTGCCAGCGCGGTTGTGTTGATGGCGATCGAGATGCCTCGAGCCATCAGAGCGGTTCGCATGTCGGGAGCAACGTACTCGAGAGCGGAGAACATCTGAATCATTCCCATGACCGACGCCAGCGCGCCCAGGAACACGAGACCCGCGAGCATGCCCCAGAGCAGAGGGGACATATCGGATCTCCTCGCCAGGAAGAACTGGATGATGGTCAGCACCGTGAGGGCGAGGCCCATCAACAGGATGAAGTACATGAACGGGCCGCCTTCTGAAAACGCCTGAGCTATTCCTTGCATTTGCGATCCTCCTGTCTTGTTGGCCCGTTTTTTTTTGGGCGTTACTCGGTTTTGGTCTTGGCGAAGAGGTCGATGAGCATTTTCTTGTGCACCGATCCCCTGGCCGACCACGCGATATGCCCCTTTGGATGAATGAGGTAACTGATGGGAAGGGCGTTGTTGGCCTTGAAAGCTTCGGGGAACCCGGCTTCCTCCACGTCGTCCGGACCCTTAAGGGCGATGTGCCTCCACAGGTCCGCTTCGTCCGCGAATTTGCGGGCCGATTTCACCGTGTCCTCGTCTTCGAATGCGATGGTTAATAGCTTGATATGTGGGGCCGTCGCCAGCGCCGGCGGGAAATCGTTCTTGAGCTCTTTTCTGCAGGGTTTGCACCAGGAGGCCCACAGGTTAACGAGCACCCACTTTCCACGAAGGCTCGACAGCTTGACTTTCTTGCCGGTCTTGAAGTCCGGAAATTCAAAGTCAACAGGCACGCCCGCCGTTGCGATCTCCAGTGACGCCTTGTCGTGTCCGGCGACCCCGGCGTCGGTCTCACTAGCGGCGCCGCCGTCATGGGATGATGCGCCGGCCTTCTGGAGCCCGGAAGTATCGGGCTCGGTCCCTGCCGGCTTGACGCGATCGAACGCCGCCAGGCCCTTATCGAGGAAGGCTACATACTTGTCGACGTCCTTACTCATGTCCGGGTGTTTGGCGAGGACGGTGTCCGTGTGAGGGTCGATGATCACATAGTAGGGTAACGCCACGTCGTTGAAGCGATCGATCTGGTACTGGCGTTGCTCGCCGTGTATGTCTTTCGGTCCATCCGTGAAAGCCTGCACCCTCACCATCTTCTCGAGTCTAGAGCGAACCTTCGCTCTGGGGAACATATTGGCTTCCATCAGCCTGCAGTTGGTACAGCTCAGCCCGGTGAAGTCGATGAAGAGAGCCTTGTTCTCCTTCTTGCCGACCTCGAAGCCCTTCTTGATGTCATCCTTGATCCATGAGAGATGACCTGAATCATCGCTCGAGGCGACATCATCCATTTCGCCGGGATAGGGAGCGGGAGGGAGCCAGCTGTCGATCCATCCCCCCATGGGCCTGTTGTGAGTGATTCCGGTAAATGAATACGCTGCGAGCGCCAGGATGAGGAAAGCGAAGAACATTCTGATGGGACCGATGCTTTCGGCTTTTGTATCGTTGTGAGGGAGCGCGAAAACCCTCAACAGGTAGAGCCCGGCAAGTCCGAACAACGCAGTCCATAATGTCAGTACCAGTGGGCGGGTGATGAATGACCACTCGTAATAAAGATCCAGATTAGAGAGGAACTTGAAAGCGCCCGCGAGTTCAAGGAAGCCGAGAACAACCTTCACAGCGACCATCCAGTCGCCGCCCTTGCCTTTCAGTTTTTCCGCCCAGGAGGGGAAGATCGCCAGGAAGAAGAAGGGAAGGGCAAAAGCAACGGAGAAGGAGAG
>JAUXHN010000070.1 GCA_030621515.1 Deltaproteobacteria bacterium
GGGATTCTGGTCAAACCCCGTGAACGCTTTTTACGACGAGAAAGACGCCATCGGCCGCCGTTACGCGCGTCAGGACGAGGCGGGAACTCCCTTCTGCATCACCGTGGACGGCCAGACCAAGGAAGACGACACCGTGACCCTGCGCTACCGGGACGACATGCGCCAGGAGCGTATCAAGGCCGAAAAAGCCATCGACATCGTCAACGCCAAACTGCGAACGTAGTTTTTTCGACACATTGGCCGCACAATGCAATAATATAGATGAGACCGGGGGGGTCGTCGGAGGTTGACTTGTCTATTGCTGATGCTGAAAAATCCGAACGCAGAAAAGAACCCCGATTCAAGGTCAACTGCAGATGCTGGATCGAGCAGGATTCGTTGACCCTCTTCGGAACCGTGACCAACATCAGCCAGGAGGGACTGTTTCTTCGCACACTTCCCATCGTCGGTGTCGGATGCCACGTGGAGGTCAGGCTCAGCCTCGATTCCGACGTGATCATCGCCTCGGGACAGGTGAAGTGGCAGAACAAGCCGGTTTCATCCAGCTCAAAAGCGCCCTCCGACCCGCCGGGCATCGGAATCAAGCTGACCAGCCTGGTGGAGGGACAGGAGAACCTCGAACGATTCATCCGGCACGTTTCTATCATTCCGGAACCGGAGCCCGAAAGCTAGAACCCTTCGGAGATCCCTCTCCATGACGCCAGGCAAAATTTTCGTGGTCTACGGTGACGAGCCGGGCTCCATGATGAACCTGCTGCTCGATCGCATCGATCCGGCGAGCCGGATTTCGCGAGGCAGTCGCATAGGGATCAAACCGAATCTGGTGGTCTCCAAACCATCAAATTCAGGCGCCACCACCGAGCCGACCATCGTGGTGACCCTGGTAGAGCATCTCCGTTCCGGCGGGCATGAGGACATCGTGATTCTCGAGAGCGCCTGGGTTGGCGACAACACGCAGACTGCGTTCGAGGTCTGCGGTTACAACGAAATCTCGCGCAGGACCGGTGTGCCCCTCATCGATCTCAAGGACGACTCGTCGACCCACAAACGCGCCGGAGGAATCGAAATTGATGTCTGCGACGCCGCGCTCGATATAGATTTTCTGATCAATGTTCCCGTGCTCAAGGCCCACTGCCAGACGCGCATGACCTGCGCTCTCAAGAACCTGAAGGGGTGCATCCCCGACCGCGAGAAGAGACGCTTCCATACCCTGCGCATTCACAAACCCGTCGCGGCCCTCAACCGCGTCATCGAGACAGGGCTGGTGATCGTCGACGGCATAATCGGCGATCTGACCTACGAGGAGGGGGGCACTCCGGTTTGCATGAACCGGATCATCGCGGGCGAGGACCCGGTGTTGGTGGACGCCTACGCGGCCTCGCTGATGGGTTATTCGCCGCAGGAGATCGAATACATCGCGCTGGCAGAGGAGATGGGTGTGGGGTCGGCCGACCTCGATCGCGCAGACATTGTCGAACTCAATCGAACCAGCGATGTCCATGTGGGGCTTCCAGAAAAGGGAAACACCGATTCGTTTGCCGAGCATATCGACGAGGACCAGGCTTGCTCCGCCTGTTACGGCGGCCTGCTACATGCCCTTCAACGGCTGTCAGACAGCGGCGAGCCGGCGCGGATCGGAAGCGGCGCGATTTCTATCGGACAGGGGTTCAAGAAGCGACGCGGCGCGGGAATCGGAGTGGGCGATTGCACCTCGGAGCTGGAACATTCCCTCGCGGGGTGTCCGCCGACCGCCAGGGAGATGGTGGAGTTTCTGAGAGCGATTACATCGCGTCAGTGATGACTGTGAAGATACTGAACTGGGCATCCAGAGTCACCACGAGATCGGCGCCGGCGTCGACCAGGATATCCTTGGAATCCTCGAACGCCGGAAACACACAAGCCAGACGGCCCGGGGGGATATTGAAGGAATCGAGATCGGCGGTGAGCAGAGCCTCGACCTGTCCGAGGATGGCAAGCACCGGGGGATCGATTCCGAGATCGGCCGCGTAGTTGACGTCGATGAGGGCGCGCATCTTGAACATACCCTGAATGATGCCGATCATCTTGACCTTGAATATCTCCATCTTGGCCATGAACTGGGCTCTGGCCTGGGCATCGAGGTTCGCGTTCATCTTGAAAGCGATCTCGAGGGACGGAGGCGTACACTCGAGGCTGGCGGAAGCGTTGGCGGAAGCCGAAGCTTCACAGTCGGCGGTAGCCTCGCAGTCCACTGATGCCGACGGAGGGGTGATCTCGCCCTCGCAACCGCCGGAGCACTGGCCCTTGCACTCGCCCTCGCACTTCAACTCGCCCTTGCACTCGACATCGCCTTCAGCCACCACCATACACTCGCCCTTGCAGGTACCCTCACAGTTACCTTCTGGCGGAGTGTAATCGCATTCGCCGTTGCAAGTACCCTCACAGCTCGCCGAACCGCTGATATGACACTCGGCGTCGCAGTCACCTTCGCAAACGCCGGTGCAGTCCGCGTCGGTAACATCGGTACCGTCGCATGTCCCGGTGCAAAGTCCGTCACACGTTCCGCTGCACTCCACGCCGACCGCAACCGTGCAGGTACCGGAGCAGGTGCCCTCGCAATCGACCGCCGGGCCCTTGACCTGGCAGGAGCCTTCGCATTTGCCTTCGCAGACGCCACTGACCCCGACCTCGACGGCGCACGTCATCGTGCCCTCGCAGTCGGCCGAGCAACCACCGGTACATTCCCCGGCACACTCGAACGACACCTCGCCGGAATCCACTTCCACGTCGCAGCCCGCGGAGGCCTCGCAGTGGGCCTGCGCGTCCACCGCCACGGAAACACTGGCGGAGCACTTGGGCTCCTGGTAGACCACTTCGAGGCTTCCGCTGACGTTGGCGTCGATCTCGGCCTCAATCGCGGCCTTGACCGCCGCAGTCAACTCCGTGATGGACATACCCTCCATGTCGGCCACGCCGAACAATTCGCCGAGGGCCATCATGTCCGCCTTGAAGCTGTCGTCGATGGCATCCGTGGCGCTGCCGAAACTACCCACCGCCTTGAAAAATCCGTCGAGGCGGGCGTCACCGGAGATGAAGTCGTCTCCCGCGCTCACTTCCCCGCACGGTCCGCAAATATTCTCCGAAGCATCCTTTACGTCGTCACAGGCGTTTCCCATACACATGACGAACAGGGTCCCCAACAACAAGCCGAATACTTTTCTCATTTTAAATCCTCCTCATGGCCAAAGAAAACTGGCGCATTTACCAGTTCTTCGCCCCGGGGAGGCAAAACCTTCCGACGTGCTGAAAAAAAAGCCGGCCCGAACGAACTTACCGATCATCCACTCATTTCTGTTCCAGCTGCTCCAGCATGCGCCTGGCCTTCGAGATCATCGCCGCGTCATTCGACTTATCGACCACCCACAAAAGATATTCCCTCGCACGTTCGGACCTGTTGAGAGCCATGAGGGAACCAGCCAGTCTCACTTTCGCCCTGGCCTCGAGGAGCGTCCCGCTGCCCCCCTGCGAGAGGAACTGTTCCAGCGCCCTGACTGCGCCTTCGTGGTCCCCGAGACGATCCTGGATGATCGACGCGGCCTTGAAACGAGCCCGGTTGGCCCTCTCTCCTTTTGAAAGCGCCACCAGCTTGTCGTATGCAACCACTGCCTGCGCCCAGTTTGAACGCTTGCGCTCACAGTCCGCCAGGAGCGACCATGCGTTTGCATCCGCCGGGTTCTTGACGAGATGATCCCGAAGGGCAAATCTCGCCTCATCGAGCCGTCCCTCGATCACCCACTCACGCCACTTTGAAATACTCGAGAGTTCCGAGTCGATTGTCTCATGACTATCCGGCGTAGCGCCGGCGACCTCCATTGCAACATCATTCCTCGAACCGGCAGAACCGATCCCCGTGAATTCCCCTGCATCCGGCCGGGGTGATTCGTCAGCCGGAACCGCCAACGGTTGAGATGAGGACGCCTCAGGCAACAGGTCGTTCAGTGCGATGAGATCTTCATTGTCAGCCAGTCGAACTTCCAAAACCGAATCGATATCGAGCACTTGTCCTGCAACCAGGCTGTGTTTCCCGATTTTCGCCCCCCGAACGTTGACCTTCCCCTCGGAAACGATGACCTTCGCCTGCTCACCCGCGCCGTCCAGATCGACCAGGAACCGCGTCCCGATAACCTCGACCGTGAAGTCCGGGGTTTCCACCGAGAAGCTTTCCCCGGCAGTTCTTCGCGATACTTCGCAGGCCACCGACCCTTCCTGAAGAACAAGTCGAACTGTCGGACCGCTCGCGGTGACGAGAATACTGCTCGACGGCCCGAGGCCGATGGTATCGGACGCCAGTCGCACGGTGGTTCGACTATTGGAGTCGGTTCGGTATGTGAGCGTATCGTCGACAGAGCCGGCAGAAGCGCTTGCCGGATCGACCGGCGCCGGTGGATTCATCAGGCGACCCGTGAAAACACCCAGAGCTCCCGCGATGATGATCAGCGCGGCGACGGTTACCCGGACCGCCCAGAAGTGCGGCTGCGAAAAGTAACTTTTCTTGCGAAGTTCCGCACGTTGAACGAGGCGCAATGCTTCGTGGGCACTGGGATCCGGGAAGGATTTTTCGCTTTTTGAAGCTTCGACAAGACGATTTTCAATATCGCGCCACGCTTCAACCGCCGAAGCACACTCGGCGCAATCCCGCATGTGCTCCTCGAATTCGTGCGCGCCGGCAGTCTCCAACCTGCCATCGAGATAGGAGGAAATCATCTCACAGGATCTCATGACCCCTCCTTGCAGAGAATGGCGGCCACTTCTTCTTTTTTGAACAGCTGAAGCATCGTCTTTCGCGCCCGATGAAGCCGGGTCCACACTGTATTGGGTTTGATACCCAGGATCTGCGCGATCTCCTCGCCGGTGAAACCATCGACGGCATGCAGCACGAGCACTTCTCTTTGAGCCGCGGGAAGCATCTTGAAAGCGTGGCGCAATTCATCTCGGGTCTCCATATCGATATCGGGCGTGGAGCCTTTCACCGCAAAGATGCCCACCGGATCTTTGTGATGACGTTCCAGCAAGTTCCGCCTGACCCAGGTGGACCGCCTCCATCTTCGGGCCTTGTTGACGGCGATACCGAAGAGCCAGGACTTGAACACGCCGTTCTTCCGGTACCTGCCGGCAGACTGTGCCAGGGCCAAAAATACGTCCTGCCCCACTTCCTCGGCCTCTGCGATGGAGATTTCGGGCGCAAATCTCCTTATCGCTTCTTTGACCATGGCGCCGTACCGCATGTACAGCTTCGCCAGCGGGTACATCTCACCCGTCGCGAGGACGGCCATCAGCCGTTCGTCATCCGGCTCCTCACCGGACATTGTTGCAATCGGGTCTTTGTGCCCTTCGTTCAAAAGCTCATTCCTTCGGTAGCCCGGATCCTTCCGGCAGTTGATCCGGATCTCCTCATATTTCCACAATCAGCCCCAGCGCGGCCGCCAGATCCATGGTCGGCGTCTTCAGCAACGTGCTTTTTGACAGACGCCTGTAAAACCGCTTGCTCGGCATGAAACCGAGAGTCAGATCGAGCACGATCGACAATCGATCGGTCAGCTTGAATCTCGAATCGACGCCGCCCGCATACCTCACCGACCACCAATCATGGTACTGATGATATCCTTCGGTGATTGCAAAATCGACCGAATTCCACATCGGCGCAAGTGTCACCACCGGCCCGACCTCGAAAAAACCCATCGTCCACAAATATCCGACCTCCGCGCGAGGCTCTATCCTGTAGCCGATCATCAACAGTTCCCTGTCTTCCGCACGGGGTCCCATCTTGGCTACAAACGCCAACCTGCCGAAGAATCCAGCGGGGATACGCAGGTCCACGGCGATCCCGCCTCCCCACAGGAACGAGGACCCCACATGGCCGACCAGGCCTCCACCGATCTCAAATACGGTAAGGATGCCCACCCTTATTCCGGGCTGCTCTGTCTTGATTGGTCCTTCTTCCGTTTCGGTTTGAGGTTCTGCCTCTTGCGCTGTTTCTCCTGTCGAAGAGATCTGAAAACTGTCGCTGACGATCTCGCGCAAGGCCAGGACTACCTCCTCCACGGAACCACCCTCGAGAGTCCGGATGGTGAAGACGCCGTCCTGGGTTGACCCCATCCCGGCCTTCAGGAAACGCACAACAGTTTTTTCCCAGATATCGCATTCCAGCCAGATGACGGGCGAGGTGTCGGCGGCGTTCCTCGTCGACGCGCGTATGACTTTCACTTGATCCGTCTCGCTCAGCTCACGAAAGTTGGAAAGTCCCGGATCGACGGTGATTACATCGAATCCATCCAGGGCCAATTCGAGTTCCGAAACCAGATGTGCCTCCCGCCCGGACAACTCCGGTCGGGCACAAACCGCAAGCACCGACAGCCTGGAGCGCGAGGCCGGCGCGGAATCCTGCGCACCTGCGGCTTTCGGGAAAAAGCACAGCGCAAGGAGGATTGCGGCGCAAACGCATTTGATGACTGCCATGTTCATATTCAAAAATGAATACTAGCAGAAGATCACATCTGAACGAGTTTTTGATCGTAGGGGCGAGGCCTGCCTCGCCCTGATCTCGTCATCCCTGTCAAGTTGACGACGTGGACGCTTGTCCGCCGTCGCACGCTCGTTTGGATAGGTGCAAAGGCGGATGAACGTCCTGCTTCGGAGGCCCTTCGCAGGATCTTTGGAGGACGTATATGACTTGTCCCTACAATTTCTTTGTGTATAGTTCCCAGGCCGTAAGGAATGGATGAGGCAACATGTTTACCGGCCTGGTACAAGACGTGGGACGTATCTCCCGCCTGACGATGCTCGGAACAGAAGCGGAGATCGGCGTCACGACCACCCTTCCCTCTTCGGAGATCGGCGAGAGCATCGCCATCAACGGGGCGTGCCTGTCGGTGACGAGGCTGGATCGCGGCGGATTCACCGCGTTCGCGTCGGCGGAGACCCTGGCGGTGACAGGCCTGGGGACGGCGACGGCGGGAATGGGCGTCAACCTGGAAAGGGCGCTGCGCGTCGGCGACCCTGTCGGCGGTCATTTTGTGGCCGGGCACGTGGACGCGACGGTGAGCCTTCAGTCCCGCACGCGCATCGGGGAAGCCGAGCGATGGAGAATCGGCATGCCGGCGGACGAGTCTCTGCGGGGCCAGCTGGCGCCCAAGGGATCCGTCGCCCTCGACGGAGTGAGCCTCACCATAAACGAAGTATCGAGCGACTGGTTCGAGGTGATGGTCATTCCCATTACCCTCGAGCACACGACCTTTTGCGATCTGCATGTCGGAACGATGTTGAACCTGGAAACCGATGTTCTGGCCAAGTACGTGGCCGGGCAACTCGAACGCGGGACCGCAGACGGCGGGACCGTGGATATGAATCTCCTCAGACGTACCGGATTCGTGAGGTAAATCGTGATCGAGCAACTCAAGTCCATAGAACGGGCAAGCCGCGCCATCGAAGCGATCAAGGCCGGCAAGATGGTCATCCTGGTCGATGACGAGGACCGGGAGAACGAAGGGGATCTGACCATGGCCGCCGAGCTGGTCACCCCCGAGGCAATCACCTTCATGGCCACAAAGGCATGCGGACTCATCTGCGTGACCCTGACACCGGAGCGCGTCGATCAGCTGGACCTGCCGATGATGGTCAAATCCAATCGATCGCCCCTGCAGACCGCCTTCACCATATCCGTGGAGGCGGCACAAGGCGTCAGCACGGGCATCAGCGCGGCCGATCGCTCACACACTATCAGGGTTGCGGTGGCCCCCGGAGCGGATGCGAGCAGCCTGGTGAGCCCCGGTCACGTGTTTCCGCTGCGATCCATGCCTGGCGGCGTGTTGCAGCGAACCGGGCAAACCGAGGGCTCGGTAGACCTGGCGCGCCTCGCAGGCCTGACCCCCGCCGGAGTCATCTGCGAGATCATGAAACAGGACGGAACCATGGCCCGCCTGAACGACCTGAAGGTGTTTGCGAAGGAGCACAATATACACATTGTCAGCATCGCCGATCTCATTGAATACCGACTGCAGCACGATCGGCTGGTCGAGCGATGCTCCACCCACGAGATGGAATTGGGCGTGGGCGACGACAAGGCCGTCTTCAAGGCGCACATCTACCAGGCGGCGCCCGGGATAGCGCGCCGGGAATACGTCGCCCTTTGCCTGGGAAACGTGGATGACGGCGACTGGGTCCCCTGCCGAGGTCACGTGGGAAGCTTCGCGGACGATGTGCTGGGCGCCCACACCCGAAAGACCAGTCCGACTGCGCGAGATGCCATCAATGCCATCATCCGGCGCGGTCGTGGAATCCTCCTGTTCCTCCCATCCCGGGAAACGCTCAGGGAGGAGCTGGAGCGCACTATCGGGGGCCATACGTCCACCACCTCAAAGGACGACGAGCAAGGCGTGATAAGGGAATACGGCATCGGCGCTCAGATACTTCTGGACCTGGGCGTGCGAAAGCTGCAAATGATATCGAACAACCCGCACAGATTGGTCGGTCTCGAGGCATGGGGTTTCGAAGAGGCCGAGCAGATCACCATTGAGGAGGTGTAGTATGGGATCCAACACAGACGGCGGTCCGAAGGTTCTCGAGGGCACACTCGAAGCCAAGGGTCTCAAGTTTGCGATTGCGGTTTCCAGGTTCAACCACTTTATCGTCGATCGATTGGTGGACGGATGTCTCGACGCACTCGCGCGACACGGTTGCGATACCGGAAAATGCAAGCTGGTGAAGGTTCCCGGCTCCTTCGAGCTCCCTGCCGTCGTGCGCAGGCTCGTCCAGGAAAACGAGTTCGACGCCGTGATCGCATTGGGAGCGGTCATACGCGGCGGCACCCCACACTTCGATTACATCGCCTCGGAAGTGACAAAGGGCCTGGCCCAGGTTTCTCTCACCTCCGATACACCAGTGGCATACGGGGTCATCACCACCGACACCCTGGAGCAGGCTATCGAGCGGGCCGGCACAAAGGCCGGCAATAAGGGTTGGGAAGCCGCAGTCTCTGCCATTGAGATGGCCAACCTGAGCAAAAAGCTCTGAGACATGGCCACTCGTCGCCGCGCAAGGGAGGTCGTCCTCCAGATGCTCTTCCAGCTCGAAGCCTCCGGGACCGTCTCCCGCGAGGTGGTCAGTAGCTACAGGGATTGTTTCGGTGAGGGCCCGCTGCCCGACGAGTTCGCGATCGACCTGTTCATGGCGGTGGCGGCATCCATCGAAAAGATTGACGAGATCGTCGTCTCGGTGAGCGATAACTGGCGTCTGGAGCGCATGAGCC
This sequence comes from Deltaproteobacteria bacterium, assembly GCA_030621515.1. GTDB lineage: Bacteria > Myxococcota_A > Polyangia > JAAYKL01 > JAAYKL01 > JAUVAN01. The sequence continues at coordinate 9,284 of JAUXHN010000070.1, forward strand.
GCGTGGACCGAAACATCCTGCGCATGGGAACACACGAACTCACTGCCGACGAGGAGACTCCTCCGCTTGTGGTGATCAACGAAGCCGTCGAGCTGGCCAAGCGATTCGGCACCGAGGAATCCCCCGCCTTTGTAAACGGGATCCTCGACCGCATCGCCAGAGACGCAAAGCGCCTCGAGTGAGTATCGTCACGTTCATCCCTCCCAGGCTGGATCGCCTCGACAAGCAGCGCGGCGGCTTATTGATCATGTTTCGGTTCGAAGAGAGACAACCCCTCGTGGGCGTGGAGGGCCTGGTAGACTGGCGTCTCCATGGTCATCTGTCCCGGTTGATCATCGACGGTTTCATTTCCGGCAATGCTGACGAATCGCTGCTCGTCCCGCTGGAGCGACGCCTTCCGCACGACAACCTGATCGTCTTCGGCCTCGGCCCCACGGAGGGTTTCTGCGAGGAACGTTTTGTCGGAGCCCTGCAGCGCATGTTCCGGTCAATGGACAAGCTCGACGGATCGGCGTCTCTGACTATCTCTCTACCGGGCAGATCTACGAGCGCATGCAACTCAGCCGACGCCATCGACTGGTTTTTGCCGGTTCACGACAACCTCGGCAAGCACAGGGACATCACCATCATCGAACCCTTGAGGGCGCAAAAGGCGATGCTCCCGGCGGTGGAACGCCGGCGGCTAAAAAACTCGGTGCCGTCCAGCTGACCGGCGCCCGGCGCATTTTAGCTCATCCGGATCCAACAGTGCTTGCATTCACCGCGCCCTGATAAGGGCGCGGTCAGGATGCGCTGCGCGCAAGCCCTAAGGGCTGTTTCTGAAGTGTCTTTTCGCAGGCCTCAGGCCTTTTGTGTTCTTCATTTCTGGCCGCGGGATTTACTTCCGCGGGGGTGGGGTCGGCGCTCTAGTGCTAGTGCTTGTGGCCGGCGTGCTCGCCCTGCTTCTTCATCTGTTCCTGGATTTTCTTCATGATGTCCGGAGGAATCTCCTGACCGCCGGGGCCGGCCATGCCGGGCGCGCCACCAGGGGACGAACCAGGCTGCATCGCTTTGCGCATCTCGGCGTGCTTCCTGTGCATCTCCCCGTGTTCCCTGGACTCCTTGCGAGCCTTCTCCTGCTGGACAACTTGCTCGTCGGTGCGCGCGAAATCGTCTATCTTTACCCAGTAGCGGCTAACCAGATGCATTGAGACCATGAATATCTGATCCAGTTCGGTCGACCTGACGTAAACCAGGCGTTTCTTCTCGTCCTTGTTGCCCAGCCAGATTGTGTAGGACCCTTTCTTGCCATCCTTCATGGCTTCGAACTCGACGCGCGTGGCGCCCTCCCCCAACCCGGTTATCTCGTCACCCGGCTCGTCATCCACGAACTCCTTGGCGGACAACCCGGTCAGGCTTCTCGATATTCCCACCGCAGCGCGGTTGTCGAAATTCTTGATCTCCACGCCGACCGGCACGAAGATCGGCACCGCCACACTTTCTCCTTGTCTGATTTTTTCTCCCTCACGCACCATCTCCAGCTCTCCATGCTCGTTGAAGAACTTCATTCTCGTCACCGAGTCGCGATCCATTTTGGTCACAGTATGATCGCGCAGGTTGTCGGCCCGCTTGTTGAACGTGATCCTGAAAGATCCATTGGACCGATACACCGTGTCCGAGCCCGGGACCCGCACCATCGTCATTCCCTTCCGGGCCACTCCCACGATGAAGTGGGCAAGCTCGGTATCGCCACCCGAGGCCGTGACCTCGATGCCCATCTCGTCATCCACTTCCAGCACGTGATGCTTGGCCTTGTTCTCGCTGATGACGTCGATGATCCTCATCTCGGCCAGGGCGTCCACCATCCTCTGAACCGAGGTGGGGTTCACGGCGTACTCCACGGGCTTGATCATTCTCCAGTCGCCGCCGGCCTTCTCCAGTACGATGATCTCCTCGCGCAGGGTCGCCCCGGTGCCCTCGTGCCGGATGATCTCCAGCCTTTCGAGCTTGTCCGGAGAAACCGGTCCTATCAACGGAGCCTCCTTCTCCTTGTCCACATCGGACGGGGGCTCCCTGAAGATGAAGAAGGCGGTCAGGCCGAGCGCGGCCAACACAACAAGTGCGATGATATTCTTTTTCATTTGGCCTTCCTTCCCTTCCTCTCGTTCTTGTCGACGGTTGCTTTTCGGGATTTCCGGAAAGCCCGGATCCTCCAGCGAACCACACCGAACAGAATGAACATAAACGGCACGCCGATGATGTTGACCCACTTCGCAGTGGTCCTGACGCTCTCGGATCCCTTCTCGAGAGGCGGATCGTTCACATTCTTCATGCGTACCGCGATGAGATCGTCCTCGCTTGTGAGCCAGTCGAGGACATTCTGGATGAACGTGAGATTGTTGTGCGCCTGCCTCCTGTCGATGCGGGCCAGGTACATGAGTGATTCGTCCATTGGCAGCGCCGCCGATCCGACCACTATGAGCCGACCCGGTTTGACGCTCTTTGCTATAAAGTCCCCGTCCTCTTTTTTCTTGTCATCCTTCTGTTCGATGGGAAGCTCCTTTCCATCGAAGAAGCTCGTGAAATCACCCTTCAGCGCCGCCACGACAGGGATGCCGCTCTGAAGATCGGTGGAGTCGATGACCCCGCACGGTTCGATGATGGCGTCCACTCCCTCGACGGCCCATGAGCTTCCCGAGCTGAAGGCCAACTCCGCCGCCTCCAATGAAGGATCGTTTTCCAGTGCCTTCGAGATCCGCACAGGCGTGGCGTAGGGTAGCGTGAGGCTGCCCAGCCTGAACGCCACAGGGTGATCCTCGTCGAACGCCGTGATGATCGGCCATGCCGGATACGGCCTCGGAAGGGCCAACGGCATCGGCGGGCACTTGGAAATGTAATTGGCCGACTGCTTGTCGAAAACCAGATCGGTTCCGATCTCCACGCCGTGGTGTTTGAGGAAATCCGAAAGCCCGGCCTCGTTGCGGGCGGTCTCGAAGGTGGGCGGAAGCATCGGCACCTCCGAGGGCGTGATGGCGATATTGGTTCCCGAGAGGAACATGGCCACCGCGCCGCCGTTGAGGAGGAACTGATCAATTCTGTAAAGCTCCTTGTCGTCGTACTTTCCGGTCGGGCCGACCACCAGAATGGCGTCCGTGCTTTCCGGAATATCGATGCTGCCTCCCTTGAGGTTCACCTCATTGTAGTTGTAGAGGTCAAAGTTTCTGCGAAGGTTCTTGTACGCTCCGCGCTTGAGCTTCTCGTCGGGCATCAGGGGGCGATCCGATTCGGACGGCGGCTCGATGAGCGGCTCTCCGTGCCCGATCACGAACCCCATGCTCGACTTGTAGCCGAGCAATTTCTTCAGCACGGTGGTGATCTGATACTCCAGCCCCACCGGAGACTCCACGGCCCTTATCACCTCTGTGCGCGAGCCGAAGCTGAACGCTATTCCCCGGTACCCCTCCTTGATGGTGGTCTGGTCTTTCTCGATGTCCGGGTTGGGCATCTTTCTGATACCGAGGTTCTTGGCAGTCTCCTCCTCGTCGCCCTCCTCGTCCTCGTCCGGATCGATAAAATCAACAACCATCTGCCCGCGGGAGTGCTGCCTGTACTCATCGAGCATATCCCTGACGTGCCTCTCGAGCGAGGCGAAGCGACCCGGGAGGTTCTTTGTGAAGTAGGCCTTCACCACCAATTTATCGTCCAGATTCTTCGCCAGGGAAATCGACGCTTTCGACAAGGTGAAGACACCGTCCCGTGTAAGATCCAAGCGGGAAAAAAAACGCATCGACAAGAGGTTGACGAGCACCAGGATCCCGACCAACACCAGGATGAAAATGATCGACTCGCTCCTGAGCTTGAATTTCTTGTTCATGCCAGTCATCTCCACCTCCTGGACTCCAGCGACCTGAACGCCAGGAACAGGCACAACAACACGAATGACAAGTAAAAGATCACGTCTCGACTGTCCATCATCCCCCGAGCCGCGTTGGAGAAATGAGAAGTGAAGCTGAGGTACTCCACCCAGGGCGCCAGGGAATTGGGCAGGAACACTATGAACCTGTCGACCATCAGGAACAGCATGGAGATGAACAGCGCGACTATGAATGCGACGATCTGGTTTTCGGTCCAGCTCGAAGTCATCAGCCCGATGGCGATGAACGCGCCGCCCATGAAGAACAGCCCCAGGTATCCGCCCCAGACCGGACCCCAGTCAAGGGGCCCGAAGAACGAGATGGTGATCGCGTACGGCAGGGTGAGGAACAAGGCCACCACGAGTAACGAGAGCGCCGCAGCGTATTTGCCGAGGATCACGTCCACGTCCCTCACGGGCATGGTGATCAGCAACTCCAGGGTGCCACTCCTGCGCTCCTCCGCGATGAGCCTCATTGTGACTGCGGGCGCGAAGAACACGAACAGGAACGGCACCAGGGAAAAGAAGCTCCTCATGGAAACCCTGTCCTGCGCGAAAAAGGGAACAAAGAACATTATCCCCACGAGCGCCAGGAAAACCGTTATCACGAAATACGCGACCGGTGAGTTGAAGTACGACCTGAACTCCCGCCGCCATATTGCAAGCATTGCGCCCATCTACTCCACCCCCTTTCCAGTTTCGGCGACCGTGAGGCTGCGGAAGATCTCCTCCAGGTCCACCTGCCTGCGCACGAGCCCCAGGAGAACCCAGCCCTTGTCTACAACCGCCCCGAAAATATCGGAGCGCACGTCCTTGTCCGCGTGCCCGGTCACGGCGAAAACGAGCTCATCATCCGCACCCTCCACCTTCTCCACCGCGTCTACTCCGTCGATTCGCTCGAACACCGCCGGAATCTCGTCCGTCCCGTCGGCCGGTCTGCGAAGCACCACCTCGTACAATGCGCCCCCCCGCTGCCGTTCGAGTTCCCGAGGAGTGCCGTCGGCGACCCGCTTTCCCTTGTTGATGATCACGACGCGCCCTGCGGTTGCCTGCACCTCGGCAAGGTGATGGGTGGACAGTATGACCGTATGCTCCTTGCCGATCCCCTTGATGAGACCGCGTATTTCCGCGATCTGGTTTGGATCCAGGCCCGAGGTCGGCTCATCGAGGATCAGTATCTGCGGATTGTGGAACATCGCCTGAGCGAGGCCTGCCCGCTGCCGGTAACCCTTGGAAAGAGTGCGGATCTCCTGGTACACAACTTCGTCGAGCCCGCACTGCTCGATCACCCGATCCGCGGCCGCTTTCCTGTCCGCCCGCGACATACCCCGTATCACGCCCACAAAATCCAGGTATTCGGTCACCAGCATGTCGGGATACAGGGGCGCGTTCTCGGGCAGGTAGCCCACGTTGCGCCGTATCTCGAGCGGGTTTTTATAGATGTCCATTCCTCCCACGATCACCTGCCCCTCCGTGGGCGCGATGAAGCACGTGAGGATCTTCATGGTGGTGGTCTTGCCCGCGCCGTTGGGACCCAGAAAGCCCAGGACTTCACCCCGGCGCACCTCAAACGAGACCCCATCCAGGGCGCGGATGGGACCGTACGACTTGGTGAGATCTTTGACCTCGATCATCAGTTCATTGCTGCTCATTTTCTACTTCCTCGAGTTCTGGTCAGATGCAAGCGAATTTTCGATCGCCAGTGTACGTACACATCGCAAAGGGTCAACCCCGACTGTACGACGAACAATGCTATGGGGGATTTATTCCAGAGAACGGCTTTCTCAAGTGGGAATGTTGCCGTTGCGCTTGTCGGGATAGTCCTCGACCTTGTTGAAGTGGGACTTCAGGTGGCGGTACAGCTTGGCCCGGGTGTCGCTCGGCGCTATGACCGCATCCACGTAACCACGCTCCATGGCGCGGCTCGGGTTGAGGAATTTGTTCTCGTACTCCTCTACCTTCTCGGTAGTAGCCTGTTCCTGGTTTGTAGAGCCGGCAATCTCCTTGCGGAAGAGCACCTCCACGGCGCCCGCCGCTCCCATGACCGCCACCTCCGCCGTGGGCCACGCCAGGTTGACGTCCGCGCCAACGTGCTTGGAACTCATGACTATGTACGCGCCTCCGTAAGCCTTTCGAAGGATCACGGCCAGCTTGGGAACCGTGGCCTCACAGTAGGCGAACATGAGTTTGGCGCCGTGGGAGATCACACCGTTGTGCTCCTGCCCTGTTCCCGGAAGGAAGCCCGGCACGTCCACAAAAGAGAGTATCGGCACGTTAAACGCGTTGCAGTTCCGTATAAATCGCGAGGCCTTGCGGGAGGCGTTGCAATCGAGCACACCGGCCATCATGGCGGGTTGATTTGCAACGATCCCCACCGAGTAGCCGCCCAGCCTGGCGTAACCGACCACAATATTCCTGGCCCAGTTCTTTTGAATCTCGAAGAAAGTGCCCCGATCCAGAACCTCCTTGAGAACCTTTTTGACGTCGTAAATCTGGCGCGACGACTCGGGAATGGCGGTGTCGAGCCCGCTGCAGTCACGTTCGATGGGATCGTTGGTCTCCATGTACGGGGGCCGCTCCAGGTAGCTCTGGGGCAAATACCCCAGCAGCTGGCGCACGCCGGCGATGGCGGCCTTGTCGTCCTTGTAGACCATGTGGGCGAGCCCGGTGGTTCGCCCGTGCACATCGGCGCCTCCGAGGGTCTCGGAATCCACATCCTCGAAGGTCACTGTCTTGACCACCTTGGGGCCTGTCAGGAACATGTAGCTCTGCTTGCGAACCATCACCACGTAATCCGTGAGCGCCGGAGAATACACCGCGCCGCCCGCGCAAGGCCCGAGCACCATGGAAATCTGCGGACATACGCCGGACGCCAGGACGTTACGCCTGAAAATCTCTCCGTAGCCACCGAGGGAGTCTATGCCCTCCTGGATCCTGGCGCCGCCCGAATCGTTAATCCCCACAAGGGGTACCTTCGCGCGCATGGCCAGATCCTGTACACGGGTGATCTTCTTTGCGTGGGCCTCCCCGAGGGAACCGCCCATCACTCCTCGATCCTGAGAGTAGGCGAAAACCACGCGGCCGTTGACCTCGCCGCTACCCGTCACGACCCCATCGCCCGGAATCCTCTTCTTTTCCAGACCGAAATCCGCTGCCCGATGGATAACCCCCGCGCCAATCTCCTCGAAGGTTCCATCATCGAACAACATGTTAAGTCTGCTACGCGCAATGGACAGTTCTCCATTTCCGTTTTTCACATCGAGATGAGCCGGCTCGGGCTTCCTTCCCTCGTCTTTTTCTTTCTTTCTCAAGTCACTGGATGGCACATCGAACATCGAATAAACCTCCGTGTCGCACGAATTCGAATTCGTCGTTCCACCCTGCAAGCAACTTTCACACCATGTCTTGAAGGTTGATCTCCTTCTCGCGCCGATGCAGATTTGGCTATACCTTTCAATCGTTTCGGGCTGTAGCGATGGACATTCCAGGCACTGTGACGCAGGGGATTATGCCGTCGCTGCTACGCACTGCAAAACCTGTTTCGCAGTGGATACCGGTTGACTTCGCATTCTTTCAATGCGTTGATCCCGCAATGGCAAACCAGGCCCTTGTCCGAGCGCTCATAGGGCTCTTGATCATTACCTTCGGCTGCGGCGCGGCCACGCCCGACGCCGCTCCCCCGGAGCCCCCGCCTCCCATCGACGAGCACCTCGGCTCCCTCGCGCCGGCGGGGCATCAGCACGTGACCTTGCTCGACGTTTCGCTCTTACGAACCAGTGAACTGTGGTTCCTGTCGAGCTACGCCTCTTCCAATCAGATCATCGCTGGGATTATCCGAGATGCCGGCATCGATCCCATGGCGACCGTGGACGAGATTATCTTTGTCTCCAGCGATCGGAACAGGGAGCTGGGCACCCGGGATCAATTTCTTGCGATCATGAAAGGTCGTATGGACGCGGAAGCCATCGTTTCTGCGGTCGCCGCCCTCGAGAACGCCTCGTCGTTTGAAGCGAACGGAGGTTTCAAGGGGGCGCAAACCCCAAAGTTGACCTTCGTGGCGCTCACGGGCCGAACGTTCATCGTCGGTTCAAAAGACATCGTTGCGGACGTGGTGGCCCTCGCCAACGGTGAAGGACGCTCCATCGACGACGACCCGAACTTCTCCGACTTCGATCTGTCACCCACACAGACCGTGAGAACCCGCTTCGTGCGCGGGGACAATCCCCTGGACCGCAGCGGCCTCAGAGGCCCCATGGCCACATGGCGCTGGCTGGAGAATATCGACCGGATCGATGCTTCTGCGTCAATCTCCGGCGGGATGGAGATCGTCTCGGCCTCGCGCCTCGATAGCGAAAAAGACGCCTCGAGAGCCAGGCGCGACCTGCGGCGTCTGATCAAACGTTTCAGGCGAAACACTTTCGTCGTGCTGATCGGCGTCGAGCGCTTCCTGCGCAAGATCGAGGTGTCCGCAGAGGGCAATTTCCTGGAGGTGGGGATACGCCTCGACGAGAACGATATTGAAAGTCTCAAGAAGTTATCCGAACGACTGGACGCTATCAAAAACCTCTTGTCGGAACCGGACGAAAACGAACCGTTGGAGCTGGATCCGCCGATGCTCAAGCACAAGGCAAGGCCCGGCTTTCGCATACGACTGAAAGTGGGCGACGAATGAGACCGAGACCCGTTGTTGCAATAGACGGCCCTTCGGGAGCCGGCAAGAGCACTGTGGCGAGAGCGCTGGCCCGCGCGCTGGGATTTCAGTTCGTCGACACGGGAGCGCTCTACCGCACTGTCGCCCTGCTGGCCGACGAAAACGGCGTCGAATGGTCGATCGGTCCCCGACTTGCAAAGCTCGTCGACGGGCACGAGTTCGCCTTCGATTCAGATGGAGCGCTTTACCTCGACGGCCGCCCCGTGGGCGAAGCCGTGCGCTCCCCCAGGATGAGCATGGGCGCATCCGAGGTGGCGCGGCACGCGGAGGTGAGAGAAGCGCTGCTCGTCATCCAGCGCGTCATTGGAAAAGAAGGCGGTGTCGTTCTGGAAGGTCGCGATATAGGAACGGTCGTCTTCCCGGACGCGGAGATCAAATTTTTCCTCGACGCAAGCGTATCGGAGCGTGCCAGCAGGAGGTTCGAGGAGTTGCTCGCGAAAGGACGCGACGTCACCCTCGATCAAATCACCAGGGAGCAGGAAGAACGCGACAGATCGGACCGGGAACGGGAATTGTCTCCCCTGCGAAAAGCCGACGAAGCCATCGAAATCCCCTGTGACGACATGACCGCTCAACAGGTTGTGGAGCACATGCTGGCAATTGTTAAAACACAGTTTTCCTTTGACTAAACAAGCGAAAAAATATAAACAACCTGCCTGCGTGATGACCACATTCGGCCCGAGTCACAACCTTGCGGTATTTATAAGGTTTTCGACCAAGCGGTCCAAGGTCGTCACCCGAAAGGAGAATGGCTCGGCTGCCAAGAACTAAATAATGAACGATACCAACAACACACAAGACGCCGAAATGGATGAATTCGAGGCACTTCTGGCGGAGAGCTTCGACATTGATGAGCCTCTGAAAGAAGGGCGAATCGTCAAGGGTCACGTCGTGAAAGTCGGCAATGATTTCGTCATCGTCGACATCGGTTACAAATCCGAAGGAGAGATCGCGATTTCCCAGTTCTCTGACACCAGCGGTGACGTAGCCGTCGCTGTGGGCCAAGATGTGGACGTTTTCCTGGAGACGCTGGAGAACGAGCACGGCCTCGTCGAACTCTCCAAGGACAAGGCGGACAAGATGAAGGTGTGGGACGAGATCTCCCTCGCTTGCGAAAGCGACGAGATCATCGAGGGCACAATAAGCCAGCGCGTCAAGGGTGGTCTTTCGGTAACCATCCGCGGCGGCATCAAGGCTTTCCTGCCCGGCTCCCAGGTCGACTTGAGACCCATCCGAAACCTGGAGCGCCTCATTGGAGAGACCCATCGTTTCAAAGTCATCAAGTTCAACAAAAAGCGTGGCAACATCGTCCTGTCCCGGCGCGCGCTGCTCGAACAGGAGCGCAATGAACTCAAGGAGCAGACGCTCAAAGATCTCAAGGAAGACGTAATCGTCGAAGGCGTGGTCAAGAACATCACCGAATACGGCGCGTTCGTCGACCTCGGCGGCATCGATGGTCTATTGCACATAACCGACATGAGCTGGGGACGCATCGGTCATCCGTCCGAGCTGCTCAAGGTCGGCGACGTGCTCAACGTCAAAATTCTCAAGTACAACCCGGAGACGGAGCGGGTCTCCCTGGGCCTCAAGCAAACACAACCGGACCCCTGGGCCGAAGCGGTAACCAACTACCCCATCGGTCTAAAGGTCAACGGCAAGATCGTTTCCATCACCGACTACGGCGCGTTCGTGGAACTCGAGCAGGGCATCGAGGGTCTCATTCACGTGTCTGAAATGAGCTGGACGAAACGAGTGAAGCATCCCTCCAAGATGCTGGAGATCGGCACCGAGGTGGAGTGTGCGGTGCTGGACGTTGACACGACGGCGCAGCGCATCTCACTCGGCCTCAAGCAACTCGAGCCCAGGCCATGGGATCGATTCGTCGAGACATACAAACCGGGCAAGAGTATCAAGGGCCGTATCCGATCCATCACGGACTACGGCGTCTTCATAGGCATTGAGGACGGCATTGACGGCATGGCTCACAAGAGCGACCTGTCCTGGACCCAGCGCATCAATCATCCCTCGGAGCTCTTCCGCAAGGGAGAAGAGGTGGAAGCGGTCATCCTCAGCATCAATCACGAGGAAGAAAAGGTCAGCCTGGGAATCAAGCAACTGTACGAGGATCCGTGGGAGCGAATCCCCATGGATTATCCCCTCGGGCAGGTGCGCGAAGTCAAGGTCATCAAGATTACCGAGTTTGGCGCTTTCGTGGAGATCGAACCCGGGACGGAAGGTCTCATTCATGTCTCCGAAATGAGCAACGAACGCGTAGACGATCCCAGAAAGATCGTTTCCGAAGGCCAGAAGATCAAGGCGGAGATCATCACGGTCGATACCCAGGAACGCAAGATCGGCTTGTCCATCAAGTCTCTCATCGGACGCGAGGAGGAAGGCGACCTCACCGATTACCGTGCGACGGAAGCAAAAAAGAAGATCACCGAAAAGGCCACCCTGGGTGACATTCTTGCCGAGAAGTTCGGCGACCTTGGTACCACCGAAGAAGAAAAACTCGCTAACGAAGAAAAACCCGCCGACGAAGAAAAACCCGCCGACGAATAACCGACCTCAGCATTTGTTCTTTCCAGGCAGGCTGGCGAATTATGCAGGCTAAAATTTAAACGGATAGGTCACGGTGAGCTTGTTCTTGGCCTGGGGGAAACGCGCCCGGCGCACCGCTCTGGCGGCGCATAATCCCGCCGGACTGCCTGCGAAGCCGCCGGTGGTCG
>JAUXHN010000036.1 GCA_030621515.1 Deltaproteobacteria bacterium
GAAATCGTATTTGTTGCGGGTCATCTCGCCGATAGCCCTCGCGGATGCGGCGGCCAGGGCTGCGGATGCACCCAATCCCGAACGCGGTGGAAGGTCGGTGCGGCCCGTCAACCGTATGCCGAACGGCCTGATTCCCAAAACGCCGATCATATCTCGCAGCGCCTTGCCGGAATCTTCAAGGGCGCTTGCATCCGTGGCGAACCCCCAATCGGGAACCTCCAGGGTGATCGGCCCGTCCGCGAACTCGGCCTCGACGGTCATCCGATCCGGAAGCCCTACCGCCAGCGCCGGAGTTCCGTGCACCACCGCGTGTTCTCCGAGAAGAATCACCTTGCCGTTGGCCTTTCCCGTCGGTTTATCGGGTTTCAACGGGGTCATCTGTCGCGTCTTCCCAGAATCCCCGCGACTGTCAACAGAAGCTCCACGCCGCCGGCCAGATACGGCAGGTCGGCAAGCGCGTCGAGCGACTGCTCCACCAGCCGGTCGATCCGATCCTCGCAGGCGTGCCTGGCGCCCGATGCGTCCAGGGCCTCCACCGCCCGTGAGATCGCCGTGTCCGATGCGGTCGCATCTCCGTGCACCGCCACGACGGCCAGCCTGTCCGTGCGCCCGGCCTCCGCGAGAGCCTTCTGTATCAAGTATGTGCGCTTTCCCTTGCGAAGATCGTTGCCCACGGGTTTTCCCGTCACCTCGGGCTTCCCGAACACGCCCAGTAAATCGTCCCGCAGCTGAAACGCCACCCCCAGCGGCCGCGCCATCCTCGCCAGGAGCACCAGCTGCTCCTGTTCCGCCCCGCTCAGGGAAGCGCCTATGGTGAGCGGGCCAACGGTGGTGTAGCTGGCGGTCTTTCGGCTCGCCACTTCCTCCGCGTCGGTGTCGCCCAGAATATCGAGGGTCTGTCCATGGATGACATCCAGGTGCATCTGTGAAAAAACGCGGTTCGCAAGGGCACCTCGCGGCCCGGACGCGGACAAGGTGGCAAGAAGCCGCTCATGAAGAGCGCAGGCAAGATCACCGCACAGGATTGCCAGATCGCGCCCCAGTTTTTCATCTCCGGTGCTTTGCGCCAGGGCCGCGTGGACGGAGGGCCCGCCTCGCCGCATGTCGTCCTCGTCCATGATATCGTCGTGGATGAGAAAGTACGTGTGCATAAGTTCCAACGCCGCGGCCGCGTCCAGCACACCCTGATCCTCGTTCGCTCTCTCGTTGAAAAGGGCCGCCCCACAGATCACGAGAACACCTCGAAATCGCTTTCCCGCCCGCAAGGTGAGATCGCGAACCTGATCGAGGAGCAACGGGGGCGTGGAGGAAGAAAAGATCGCATCACCCCTGCCCGAAGCTATCTCGGTAAACAGCCGGTCAAGCCTTTGCTCTATCCGTGCGGCGATACGGGGCAGGGCGTCATTGCTCATGGATCTCTAGATGGTCCATCGGCCCGAACGTGTCAAGGAACATCCCGGTCCACTCTTCGCGCTCATCGCGCAGGTCGGCGATCATGGCCGCCAGGGCCTTGCCCGTGTAAGTCGCCTCGAAAGCGAGCCCGGTGGACGAAGCCAGATCCAGCGCCCTTGCCCCGGCGACCGTGGGGTGGCCGTATCCGGGACCGACGAACCGGTGATCTACGCAAAGATCGATCTTCGGCATCCGGGCAAGGCTCATGGTACCCGCGATGAGTCGATAGGTGCGTCTCGCCAGGATCCCCAGGTATTTTTCGTTCCCAACGAGCAAAGTGGCCACGCGTACCGCAATTACTCTGGAAGGGACGCCCGCCAGGGCGAGGCCGAGAGCCAGACCGACTGCGGTCCCCCCCGTCCCCAGAGGAACGTAGATTCTGTCCGGCGTGGGACATTCCCCTGCGGAGATTTGATCCGCCAGCTCCAGGCCCGCACGCACGAAGCCGGCGGTTCCCAGGGGGTTCGATCCTCCGGGGGATATCAGGGTGGTATTCACAACGTTCTTTCCTGCTGTGGCGGGCAACTTTCTCACGAGATCGACCACGGAATCGACCGGGCGATCAACGCGAATCAGGTGGGCACACGCTCTTTGCGCTAAAGAAAGCACTCGCTCCACATGGGGCGTGATCGGCTGGGAGACCAGAATTCCGACACAGGGCCGTCCAAGGGAGGCGGCGTGTACCGCCGTGGAGAGCACGTGGCTGGAGCCGAGCGCCCCGAAGGTAATAACCGGTCCTGTGGACGCGGCGAGCAGCATCTCGAGTTTCCGCACCTTGTTGCCACCGAGCCTGGGAGAGGACAAATCCTCGCGTTTGATCCAGGCGCGTCCCCCTGCAACGACGTCGAGCGCTTCGAAGGGTTCCACCGGCGTGGGCCACTTGCCCAGCGATACTGAGCCGATAGCCTCGATGCGGTCGCGCCAGTGCGAGGTCGATACGGGGTTCATGACGATCAGCCGTGGTTGGGGGAGGCGAGCCGGCCTTCTTTTGCGAACCTGTAGATCATATAGGCCCAGCAAATTCCCACGCCGCACCAGGTCAGCACGATGGACGGCAGGAGCGAGGTGTTCCACAGCTTCTCGAGGCCTACGTTTCGATGGTACTGCTCGTAGGTGCCCAGGGATCCGAACTGGTCGCCGCCCACCACGAAGAATCCGACTATTCCCATTACGAGGAACACCATGAACATGAGGGTGACCCAGTCGCTCTTGGCCCGGGCCGAGAAGAATCCCACCAGGTACCCCATGACCCCGGCGATTGGATAGGTCGCCACGACCATGATGTTGATCCCGATTGGAAGCCCCCGGGTGTCCAGGAGGTACATCCACGACCAGTCCGGGTAGAACCCGTTGAAGTATATCCCCGCGGGCACGAGGAGCGGAAGTTCGAGCAACATCAGTGCGCCGAAGTATCGATTGTAGAACACGGGCCGCTGGAGCGTTCTGATCTGCACACGGGCGCCGAAAGCCACGGTGGCCCCTACAAGCAGATTGATCATTATGAACCCGGGCACAGTCAAAGCGAAGATCCTTATCGTCAATGAGTGTTTACTTTAAACCGAGCGACACGAAGTGGCAACGAACCGTTTTTTTGTTAGATTAGTTACCTGGCAAAGAAAAAAACCGGGTAAGCGAGGTATTACGATGCGAGCTGCGCTTGTGATGACATTGTTTGGAGCATTTCTCTTCTCGGCGTGCGATCACTGCGAACAAGGTGAGGATGCGGCGGCGCAAAAAGCGGCCCTCGAGGAGAAAGTCAGTGCGCTGGAATCCCGGCTGGCCGAGCTGGAGAAGGAGCCTCCCGCGAGCGAGAAGGCCGAGTCCCCCGGGGCCGCAGACGAATGCGCCGCGAAACTCACCGCCTGCGAGCAGCGCCTGGCGAAATGCGAAAAGGACCCCTTCACCGGAACCAAGTACCTGGCCGGCGATGGGGAAAAGAAAAAGAAATGACCGGGGGAGTTGGTCTTTTTTCGAATTATTGACTCGGCAAATATTTTCTAGGGACAGTTCGTCGGAACCGGAGTGCAGCCGTCGTCGAGGTTGTCGTGGACGTCTATCGAAGTGGGCCCGAGTTGGTTCAGAAGATCGCACACCTCGCAGTCGGGAAGGTCGTCGTTGTCGGTGATTTCCAACCACTCATCCACCGAAGTGAGTGCACCCAGACCATCGAGGTTGGTGAGGGCTGGATTGTGCCGAATTTCCAGGTTCTCGCCTACTGTGGTGAGGACGCTAAGCCCGTCCAAGTTTGTGAGGACTGGGTTTGATGTTGAATAGCCACCTATAAATACACTCCCACCTACCGAAGTAAGGGCGCTAAGCCCGTCCAAATTTGTGAGGGTGTCGTTCCCGCTGATTGACACGTTCCAGCCCACCGAAATGAGGGCATCAAGGCCCTTCAGGTCGGTGAGGCCGGCGTTGTCCCATATTTGCAAATCCTGACTCACCGAGTTGAGGGCGCCAAGCCCTTCAAGGTTTGTGAGACCGGGGTTGTCCCATATTTGCAAACCCCAACCCACCGAGGTGATCCCGTTCAAGCCGTCCAGGTTGGTGAGAGCGGTGTTATCGGAGATTTCAATGCACCCGCTCAACATGGTGAGGGCCCCAAGGCCGTTCAGGTCGGTGAGGCCGGCGTTGTCCCGAAGAATCAATGCCCCGACAGAGGTGATGGCGCCAAGACCGTCCAGACTGGTGAAGGTGGCATTGTTTTCAATCCACAAGTACCCGTCCACTGAGGTGAGAGCGCTCAGCCCATCCATGTTGGCAAGAATGGCATTGTCCTCAATGTACAGGTCTCGCCCTATCGATGTGAGGGCGCCCAGGCCACTCAGGCTAGCGAGGGCGGTGTTGTCTCCAATCACCAAGTTCCCGCCCACCGAAATGAGGGCGCCAAGCCCTTCAAGGTTGGTGAGACCGGGGTTGCCGGCAATTAACAATTCCCCGCTTACCGAGGTCAGAGCATCCAGACCCTCCAGGTTAGTGAGGCCGGTGTTATGTCGAATTTCCAGGTTATCGTTCAACGTGGTGAGGGCGCCAAGCCCTTCAAGGTTTGTGAGACCGGGGTTACCCCATATTCGCAATTCCTCACCCACCGAGGTGAGGGCGCTAAGACCGTTGAGGCCGATGAGGGTGTTGTTGCCGGAGATTGACAAACCCTCGCTCACCGAGGTGAGGCAAACTAACTCGTTCAAGTCGGTACACAAAGGACAATTGATATAAAGGTTTCCCGAGATCGAGGTGTATCCCGCGAGAGTTGCAACATCCGATTGTGCGCTGATCATGAAATTGCCGTCGTACTTTCCAAGAGTGCAATCGATATCCGCATCGGTATCGTCAGAGCACCCGGCGAAGATGGCGACCGCTAGCAGGGTCAAAAAAAAGAACCATATTCTGCTCATCGTCTTGAACCCCCAATAAAGAAGCTATCATACATCATCATTTGTGGCCGCGCTCGGTTCTCAAAATGACGAAATCCCTTATTCCATGACAGCCCACTCGAGGTGGTCGAATAGTTTGCCTGCCAAAAAGTATGGCAGGTTGAGCAGTCGATACGGTGTGCCACCTGGAGTTTCAAGGGAGTCGATGCCGAGCGGACCGGAGTAGAGCCGTACCGCCCAGGGTACGTGCGAAGCGTCGATGAACTGATGCAGCGAGCGCAGGCTTCCGGTTTTTCCTGCCTTTACCTCAACCGGCAGAGGCCACTTTTCGTGCTGCAGGAGGAAATCCACCTCAGCCCTGGACTGGCTCTTTTCTCGCACCCAGAAACACAGTTTCTCGAGCGTATTGTTCGCTCGTCCGAGCAACTCTTGCCCCACGATGTGCTCGGCGAGCTTTCCCCGGTAGAAACCGTGCAGGTCATCGTATTCGAAAAATCTGCCCTGCAGTCCCACGAAATAGTTGACCAGCCCGGTGTCTATGAACTGAAGACGCGGTTTCTTCTTGAAATCAGGCCTTATGGGAATCGATGTGGAGGTGGATGGATAGATCAAGGTGATGAGCATCGCCCTTTCAATGGTTCGAAGAGCTTCTCCCACTTCGCGCGAACGGTAGGCCGAGTTGCCAAAGCCGTTGAACGTTATTCTGCTTGCGGCTTCAAAAGGTATCTGCTCGATGCAATGGCGCATGATCGCCTTTTTGGATTGGCTCTGTACGTACTTGGCCGAATCGTCCAGATAGGACGTGAGAAGGTTCTGGTAGACCGCTTTGAGAGCGGTAATCTCACGGTGCTCGACATAGCGCTCGATCGCTTCGGGCATTCCCCCTATCAGCGTGTAGCGATGGAACAAATCCAGAAGCTTTGGAAAGGCAAATTTTGCATGCGGTACCTGGTCGAACGCCGCGACGGCCTGAGCTTCGCCCATTGCCACGAGGAATTCGCGAAAGGTGAGCGGTCGCATGAAAGTGTATTCGACCCTGCCGACCGGGAAGGAGATCTGCTCGGCTGTCAGCATGGCCTCCAAAAGGGAGCCGGCCGCGATTACGCGCAGGCCGGGTATCTGCTCGTAAAAGAACCGGAGCCGCGCAACCGCCCGAGGACTTTCCTGAATTTCGTCGATGAACAGCAGTGTATTTTCGAGGGGAGCGGCATGGGTCGGGTTGCTTTCGAGCAGGATGGCTTGCCACAAATCCTGGATGGAAAGATCGCTTTCGAACAGATCTCGATTTCGCCGATCTTCGAGATTCATTTCGATGAATCGCCCGAACCCGGCGCCGAACATGCGAACAGCAAAGGTCTTGCCGACCTGCCTGGCTCCGCGAACCACCAGGGGCTTGCGTTTGGACCTTGTCGACCAGGTCTTCAAGGTCTGTAGAACCGCTCTTTCAAACATGCGAACCTGAACTCCAATACAACATAACAAACCCAATTATCCCTCTATCATGTAACATAACAAGCCCAATATACCCCGTAAAAGGCAACAAAGCAAGCCCAAACAAAGCCGCTCTCCTCCTCTCGGTCCATTCTGTCTAGGGACAGTTCGTCGGAACCGGAGTGCATGAGTCGTTGACGTTGTCAATGTCAATGTAGTGTGAGGTTATTCGAAAATCCGCCAGTTCGTTTCGTCCATCCTGGTCGCCACAACCCCATCTGGAGCAGGATCATCAAGCTCGACGAAGGAAGAAGTACCGGCAAAATTACGCGGGAAGATTGATAAGCAATCTCTGCCAGTGAGTTTTGATGGATAAATTATTCCCTCGATGCCCGCTGTGAAGACGAGGTGCCCGAATATTTGAGAGTTCGATGGAACATCAAACAGCATCGGCAATGCTCGCCACCTCTCCAAAAGGAGCGACTCCCGTAACTTTGAGGGTGTGGTGACTATTTCCGGAACTCCCTGCCCCAAAAGGCGTGCTTGGCTGATGACATTCCGCGACAACTCAAAGTTCTTGATGAGGTCCGTGAACTTTCGAAGTGAGGTCGTCGTACGAATATCGAGCACGTGTTCGAGGCGTCCACTGACCGAAACAATAGTCTCCGATTGAGGGCTGATGAGGGCCAGTTCTCGCGGGGAAAGATCTGAGCCTTCGACCTCCACCTGACCCAACGTCTCCTGAAGGGCCGTGTCCTTGTCGATAGCAAAATAGAGCGCGGGGAAACTTGGAAGATTGGGGTTCACATCCTTGCCCATGTTGAAGCGTCCGCCGATCCTTATAACGCTTCCCTCGGTCGAGAGCGGATGGAGACTGTACTTGTATTTCACCACGCGCTGCCAGCGCTTGAGTTCGAAGTCGCGAGTACACGATTCGTTCAAGGCTTGTCCGATCTCATCCTCTATTCGACCTCGCTGATATGCCAGCTCAGAGAAGTAGTTCCAGTAGTATCGGAGATGAGCAGCCGTTCGTTTCTTGGCGTTCTTTAACTCGATCAACGTGCCTTGCTCGAGAATGTAGTTTACGGGAGCGAGGGGAGTTTTACTCCGCCTGCCACTCGTCTTGCGCGAGTTCCGTCTCGGGCGCTTGACTCTACCCTTGGCCATGTCTAACGCGTGTTCTCGTCCAGCGCTGTCTGAATGAACTTCAGTAATTTCTTGAACCGACCTGCTCTGATCATCGCCTGCGGGGAAACGTTGCCGAGTAAAGGATTGATAGTCTGGAACCAGAGCACAGTCTTGTGTTCGTCGTCAAAGTAGCTGCCAACCAGACTGATCGCCACCGCCCATTCAGTGAACCGCTCCCTCAGAGCCTCGGGCATTTTGTTATCGTATCTTACCGACTTCAGAGGAACATCGGCAGCCACAGACACATCCTTTTTCTTGTATTTGAGAATATCGACGACCTTCTTCACGTTTGGTTGTCCATCGGTGAACAACGCGAATTTGTTTTCTCTCGGGATAGAATCAAAAAGAGAACGTGCTGATTCGCCCATGATGCCAACCTCCGGTTTTATCGTAAATGCCCACTCTTGGTTTCCACGTTTCTACCATATTTCCACCATCTTTTTACCACTATTTTTAATAATAAGCCTTGCGGGCAGATTGCGCAAGGCGAAGGGGGCTTAGAAAACGAATTTCGAGCGGGTAACGCAGCACTAGACCGGAACGGTAATGATGAACTTGGCGCCTTGCGTGAATTCCCGATCCACGGCGATTTCAGCGCCGGAGCGGTCGCAGATACTCTGACATATGGCCAGCCCCAGGCCGGATCCCTGTGAAGATTTCCGCATGGTGAAGAAAGGATCGAAGATCCGATCTGCGATTCCTGGATCGATTCCCGACCCGTCGTCGGTGACGGTGATGCGCACGGCACAACGGGCGACCACGGAAAGCGCTGGACGCCAGCCGTCTATCTTCTCGGCGGTGATCTTCACCACTCCCTTCCCCTCCATCGCCTGGCCCGCGTTGAGGAGCAGATTGACCATCAGCTGGGTCATGTCGTCGGGTGACATGGCGACATCGAGGCCCGTCTCTGCGTCAACCACGAGATCTATTTTGTCGAACAACCTCTGGGCGCCAAGGAGGGACTGCACGTGCTCCATTACCTTGCCGGGCGAGCAGCGCCCCTCCCCGGTCGAGCCGGATTTCGCGGGGCGCGCGTAGGCCAGCAGTTCCTCGATTATCTTGTCGATCCTGACGATCTCCTTCTTGATGAGCGCCCGGTACTTGATCGACTGCTCCGATTCCACCTCGCCCTCCAGCGCGTCGAGCAACCCGAGCACACCCGCGATGGGGTTCCCGATCTCGTGGGCCACCCCCGCGGCCAGTGTCCCGACCGAGGCCAGTTTTGCCGCGCGTATGAGACGATCCTGCGTCGCCTTGAGATCGATGGACGATTTCCGAAGCGCGTCCAGCTGTTCGTCGAGTTCCTGTCGCTGATCCCGAAGGGTGCGGGTCATTCGGTTGAAGTTTTGCCCCAGCTCGATGATCTCACCGGAGCCGTCAATTGGCACCTGGACTTCCAGATCTCCGGTTGCCACCCGCTCCACCGCCCGGGTCACCCGGGCCAGCGGCCGAACGACTGTCCTGCTCACGGCGAAATAACCCAGCAGGAGCGCAATCACCGCACCGGTTATCATGTAGAAGAGGATCAGCTTCCTCAGATTTCCAAGTTCTTCTTCGACTCTATCGACAGCTTCTGAAGCATCGCCGCCTGTCTTGCCCTGTACCGACACCTCGCTCTGACGCATCACCGACACCCGAACGAGCCGGGATACGGAAACCTCGGTCAGCACTATGAACAGCGTCATCACCACCGCGAGGGAGATGAGGATCCTCGTTCGCAAGCCAAGCGCTACTACTCCAACCATGCGCTAAAAGTATCCGGCGAAACGAACCGGTGTCAAACACACACTGTCCCTCATTGATTGATGCGCTTTGTGCTGTTGCCTGTTTTCCTTTATCGTCGACTAATGACAGACACTGCGAAAGTCGGGCTGGCCCGTTACAGAAAATTACTCCCCTGGCTGGTGCTGGGCGCCGTGGTTTTCGGCGGGCTGACGGGCATCGCGCTCAAGGAGCTGGCCGGGTTCGGCGCAAAGGACGTGGAGACCTGGAACCTGGGTCTGCCCGGAGACATCTTCCTGCGGATGCTCAAGATGGTAGTGGTTCCCCTCATCATCGCCGCCATCGTCAACGGGGTCAGCGGCGCGGGGGATCTTCGCAAGGTGGGCAAGCTCGGGGCATGGACCACGATCTTCTACCTGGGCACTACCGCCATCTCCGTCGCCGTCGGCCTGTTGCTGGTCAACCTGATACGCCCGGGAGTCGGCATAGATCTGTCCATCGCCGGTGAAACGCCCGAAGGACTCGTGACCACCACGCGCAGCTTCGGCGAGTTCATGCTTCACCTGATATCCACAAACCCGGTGGGCGATGCGGCGGCGGATCTCGGCGCGGGGCGATTGTTGCCTCTCCTGCTGTTCTGCGTGCTGTTCGGCGGTGTGCTCACAACCATGGAAGGTCCGCCACGTGAGGCGGTGGAGCGCTTCTTCGAGGGTCTCTACCAGGTGATGATGAAAATGACCGAGCTGGTCATCCTGCTCACCCCGTTCGGCGTTTTCTCCCTCCTTCTGCGTACGATGGCCACCCACGGCACCGACCCCTTCAAGTCCATCGGGCTGTTCGGCCTCACGGTGATCAGCGGGCTTCTCTTTCACGCCCTCGTCGTTCTCCCGCTACTCCTTCGCTTCCTTGGCCGAAAATCCCCGCTCGCGCTGTTCAAGGCGGTTGCGCCGGCGCTCATGACCGCATTCTCCACCTGCTCGAGTTCGGCGACCCTCCCGCTCACCCTGGAGTGCGCCACCGAGCGGGGCGGAATCCCCAAGCGAATAGTCAACTTCATCGTTCCGCTGGGCGCGACGGTAAACATGGACGGGACCGCCCTGTACGAAGCCGTTGCCGCCCTGTTCGTGGCCCAGGCCTACGGCATGGATCTCTCTCTGGCCCAGCAGGCCTCGGTGCTGGTGATGGCCACCCTCGCCGCGGTGGGCACGGCGGGGATCCCGTCCGCCTCCCTTGTGATGATCGCCGTGGTGCTCGGCGCCCTGGGGCTGCCGCTGGAGGGAATCGGGTTGATCCTGGCGCTCGATCGAATCCTCGACATGTGCCGCACCACCGTGAACGTCTGGGGCGACGTCTCGGGCGCCGCCATCTATCACGGTCTGGAGCAACGCCGGGCCGCAAGCAAGCAGTAGCTTGATCGGACGTCGCACTTGAATTAGTAAACATCATCATGACTGACACTATCAGGCAAATCCTGGCGCTCGACCCACCGAAAAAAAACATTACCGTGGAGGGATGGGTCCGCACGTCGCGCAGCGGCAAGGGTGTGGCCTTCATGGAGGTAAACGACGGATCGTGCCTCGCCGGCTTGCAGCTGGTGATCGATCCAGAAGTCCCCGACTTCGATGAGATCGCCAGAGTGGGCGTGGGCGCCGCGGTCCGCGCCGTCGGGGAGCTCACCGAATCGCCGGCGAAGGGCCAGAAGGTGGAGCTGAAGGTCTCCGGTGTGGAGATCATGGGACGTTCACAAGACGACTACCCCCTTCAGAAGAAGCGACATTCGTTCGAGTTCCTGCGCACCATCTCCCATCTGAGGCCCAGAGCGCGCACGTTCGGCGCCGTTTTCCGGGTACGTCACGCGCTGCAGATGGCGATACACGAATTCTTCGACAGCCGCGGGTTCATCCTGGTGCACACTCCCATCATCACCGGCGCGGATTGCGAGGGCGCCGGTCAGATGTTTCGCGTTTCCAGTTTCGAATTGGGCAGTCCACCCATGAAGGACGGGGCGGTGGATTTCACCAGGGACTTCTTCGGCCAGGAGACCTCCCTCACGGTGAGTGGACAGCTGGAGGCGGAGGCGTTCGCCCTCGCGTTCAAGAACGTCTACACATTCGGCCCCACTTTCAGAGCCGAAAACTCGCACACCTCCCGTCACGCCTCCGAGTTCTGGATGATCGAACCCGAGATGGCCTTCTGCGATCTCGCGGGCGACATGGAGCTGGCGGAGGATTTCATCCGCTCCATCGTCAATACGGTGCTCGACCGTTGCGACGAGGACATCACCTTCCTGGATCAGTGGATTGAAAAAGGCCTGCGCCGAAAGCTGGAGACCCTGACGGGATCAAAGTTCGAGATTCTCACCTACACGGAGGCCGTCGAGTGCCTCGGCCAGGCGAAGCGAGACTTCGAGTACCCCTTTTCCTGGGGTGCGGACCTGCAATCCGAGCACGAGCGCTACCTGACCGAGGAGCTGCTCGGCAGGCCGGCATTCGTCATCGACTACCCCCGCGACATCAAGGCCTTCTACATGCGAGTCAACGACGACGGAAAAACCGTGGCGGCCATGGACCTGCTGGTGCCCCACGTGGGAGAGATCATCGGCGGATCTCAGCGCGAGGAACGGCTGGACGTGCTGGAAAACAACATGCAACTGTTCAATATCGACCCAAAAGAATACTGGTGGTACCTGGATCTTCGCAGGTACGGCGGCGTTTTTCACTCCGGATTCGGGCTCGGTTTCGAGCGCATGCTCATGTACGTGACGGGTATGCAAAACATCCGCGACGTCATACCCTTCGCTCGCACCCCGGGAAACGCCAAGTTTTGAGGCATTCGATCATTGTAAAGCCCCTGACAATGCTGTAATTGCTTGACTTTTAATTCGATACGCAATTACCATAGCAGCCCGTCGCGGTGTGCGCGGCGTTAAATAAGGAGGCGCCCATGAGCGATCAACCCCCTGTGGATCTCTCTCATTTTGAGAATCTTTCGGCACAGACACCCAAGCAGGTGCCTTACATCATCTTGCTCGGCGTGGTTCTTATCCCGGCTGTTTTGGTGATTATCAATATACTGGCTCCCACCGAGGCGGTCGATGATCTCAAAAAGGTCAAGGCCGAAGCAGATATGCCGGCACAGGTAGCGCCGGCTGGCGATCAGAACGCCGACGATATCTAAACCGTACAACCCAAGCAATGACAGACAATCCTTCCACGTTCAGTGTGCGTTTCTGGGGTGTAAGGGGCTCGATCCCGACGCCCGGCCCGGAAACGGTCGGCGTGGGAGGCAACACAAGCTGCCTCGAGGTACGCTGCGGCGACAGGCTTGTTATCTTCGACGGGGGAACAGGGCTGAGAGCGCTGGGCGCCATGCTGATGAAGAACCTGCCGGTCAAGGCGTCGATGTTTTTCAGCCACGTCCACTGGGATCACATTCAGGGGTTTCCCTTCTTCGTGCCCGCTTTCATGCCGGGCAACCGTTTCGACATTTACGGCGGCAAGAACCTCTCCTCAACGCTCGCCGAGACACTGCACGGGCAGATGAACTTCCCCAACTTTCCCGTGAACCTCGATCAGATGGCGGCCACCATGGTTTTTCATCAGTTCGAGGACGGTCAACACGTCGAGCTGGGGGACGACCTGAAGGTCAAGGGTCTCCTCCTCAACCACCCGGGCGGCTCCTACGGCTATCGGGTAGAGTACGACGGCAAGGTGATGGTGTACTGCACCGATACGGAGCACCGGGAAAAACCGGACGCCCACGTCCTGGAGCTCGCACGGGACGCCGATCTGCTGATCTACGACGCCCAGTACACTCCCGAGGAATACGCCGGCAAGTACGACGGCATTTCCAAGGTGGGTTGGGGACACTCCACTTTCGTCGAAGCCGCCAGGCTGGCCGAGCTGTCCCGGGTCTCCCGCGTGATTCTGTTCCATCACGATCCCACGCAGAATGACGATGCTGTGGCCGAGAAGGAACGCCGTTGCCGGGAATTGTTTCCAAAATCCGATGCCGCTCGCGAGGGCACCGTAATAGAACTGTAACCCCATGTCTTACCTGGTACTGGCACGCAAGTGTCGTCCTCAGAAATTTGATGAGGTCGTCGGGCAGGACCACGTGACCCGCACCCTGGCCAACGCCATCAAGATGGACCGGGTGGCCCATGGCTTCCTGTTCTCCGGTGTGCGGGGTGTAGGAAAGACCTCCATGGCCCGAATCCTGGCCAAGTCGCTCAACTGCTCTCAGGGTCCGACGGTCGATCCCTGCGGCGAGTGCGCCTCCTGCCGCGCGATAACAGCTGGAACCGCAATGGATGTGATAGAAATCGACGGGGCGTCCAACAACTCCGTGGATGACATCAGGGATCTGCGCGAGACGGTTCCCTATCGTCCGGCGCTCGGCCGTTTCAAGATCTACGTTATCGACGAGGTTCACATGCTCTCGGCCAGCGCATTCAACGCGCTGCTCAAGACACTGGAGGAGCCGCCGCCCCACGTGAAGTTCATCTTCGCGACCACGGAGCCCCACAAGATCCCCGCCACCATCCTGTCCAGATGTCAGCACTACGATTTTCGCCGTATTCCCACAGAGGCGATAATCGAGCGGATGGGACAAATTCTGGAGGGCGAGGGGATCCGGGCCCAGGACGGCGTCCTGGCCATCATCGGACGGGAGGCGGAGGGCTCCATGCGCGACGCCCTGTCAATTCTCGACCAGGTGCTGGCGGCGGGAGCGGAAGAGATCACGATCCAGGCGGTGGGCGATCTGCTCGGCGTGGTATCCCGACAGGTGCATTTCGATCTGTCCGCGGCGTTGATCGAGGGCGATCCCAGGAAGTGCCTGGAGATCATCCGCGACGTGAACCGGCAGGGATTCGATATGTCCGTGTTCTCCAGAGATCTGCTCGAACACCTTCGCAACCTGATGGCAGCGGGGATCTGCGGTGATGACCGAAGCCTGCTGGACATGCCGGACACCGAGATCGACGACCTGGTCAGACAGGCGCGATCGGTCTCCACGGGTACACTCCATCGTTTATTCAAGCACTTCTCGGAAGCCTACGAGGAGATCGCCAGATCGTCCCACCCCCGCATTCTCCTGGAAGCGACCCTGGCGCGCCTTGCCGACCTGGGCGAACTCGTATCGGCGGAGGAGCTGCTTTCACGCATCGAGGATCTGACCGCGGGACGACCTGTGCCGCCGGGCCCTCGCGGGGGAAACAGATCCGGCGGCAAAAAGGAAATCGCAAATTCGCCCGTCCCAATATCCGCGCAGGCAAGTGACGTCAAGACCACGCCGGTAAGTAACGCCGCTCCCATGAACGAAGCCGACTGGAAGGACTTGCTGGCGGACTTCGGGAGGAACATGCCGGCGAAGTCGTCGATCATCGAACGGGGAGTTCCGGCGAAGGGTAGCAGCAACGAGTTGCTCATACTGCAGTTCGACCGGGAAGACGGTTTCGCGGCCAAGCGGGCGCGGGAAACCGATTTCATAAGAGCGCTGACCGATTTTCTGACCAGGCGTGCGGGACACCCGGTGCGAGTGGACATCCAGGTGTGCGACTTAGGGCAGCTCTCGACATTGGCGAAAGAGCGACTCGAGAAACAAGAAAACCTTCGCCGGCAACAGGACGAGGCGCGGGAGCACCCGGTCGTTCGGGAGGCGGAAATGGCGTTCGGCGGAACTGTTTCCAGGGTGCGCCTGAGTGATAAAAACAAGAACGGCACCGGGGAAACTTCGGACATGGAACAAGGAGACTAAACATGGCCAAGGGGAGAACTTTTCGCGGCGGCATTTCAGAAATGATGAAACAGGCCCACCGCATCCAGACAAAGCTTGAGTCAGTCAAGGAAGAGTTGAAGGAAGAAACGTGGACGACCGAGGCGGCGGGAGGCAAGATCAAGGTCACAATCAACGGCGCAAAGGAGCTGATCTCCGTGGAGATCGACAAGGACATCGTCGACCCGGAGGATATCGAAACCTTGCAGGACGTGATCATCTCGGCGTTCAACGCTGCTTACACTCTCGCGGACGAAAAGATCGAAAAAGCGACGGAAGCTGTCACCGGCGGCTTCAAACTCCCGGGAATGCTATAGTGCCTCTCCGGAGGCACTGGTAGTATCATGGCAGGCGCCATCCAGGATCTGGCAGAGCTCCTCGCGCGTCTCCCTGGAGTGGGGCGCCGAACGGCGACCAGGCTCGTCTTCCACATGCTGAAGACAAACAGCGACTACACCAATGCGCTCGGCTCAAGCATCGCGACGCTCCATGAAAAAATACGCCGTTGCTCAACCTGCGCCAATATTTCCGACAGCGACCCATGTCCGATCTGTGACGACGCAACCCGGGACGCGCGCCTGATATGCGTCGTGGAGAGTGTGCCGGATCTGTGGGCCATTGAATCGAGCGGATCTTATCGCGGTCGCTTCCACGTTCTCCACGGGTTGCTCAAACCCCTCGACGGAGTGGGACCCGACGACCTGAATGTGGATCTCCTGAGCGACCGGGTACGCAACAGCGAGGTGGAGGAGGTGATCGTCGCCACGCGACAATCGGTAGAAGGTGAGGCAACCGCGCTGCTCATCAAACATAGTCTCACCGGGGCGGGAGTACACCTCACCAGAATCGCGTCGGGCGTCCCCCACGGAAGCGAGCTCGAATACACGGACAGCCGAACCCTGGATCGCGCCATTGACGACCGCCGAGAGATGAAGTGAACGGTCTGTTGAAGTGGACGGTTCTCGGTCTTGCTCTGTATTGCGTCAGCTGTGGTTCGGCGGCCAGGCCCGCGAACGCATACGGCAACGCCGCGGATCTCATGGCGGACATGGCGGCAAGGAGCGAGAAAATATCATCGTTCCGCATCACCGGCAGGGTCGATCATTTCGGCAAAGAGCACCGCATTCAGGGAAAAGTCTTCCTGTTCGCCCAGCTCCCGAGCAAGCTGCGAGTGGATCTGCTCTCCCCGTTCGGATCCACCCTGAGCGTGCTCACTGTCAATGACGGCCGCTTCGCGATGTCCGATATTCGGGAGGACAGATACCTCGAAGGGCCCGCCGAACCATGCAACATCGCCAGGCTGGTCAGGATCCCGCTCCCCCCCGAGGACGTCGCCCGGGTTCTCGTGGGTCACACCCCGATCATCGATGGCGCCGCCGAGATCATCTGGAGCGACAAGGGTTACTATCGCGTGACCATCAGCGACGGCGACCGGATCCAGCGCCTGGACGTGGGTCCCGATCCAGACGTGCTGCCGTTGCTCAGATCGAGGCTCGAGGATTCCACAGGCGAGATATACGACATGTCCTTCGAGCGATGGCGATCGGTCAAGGGGATCCCGATGCCCCACGAGATCCGCATCAAGATGCCCCGGGACGACGCCGACCTGCTGGTCCGCTACGATGACGACGGGGTCGAGCTCAACGTGAAGATGCCCGCGGATGCGTGGGATCATTCTTTCCCCGACGGGGCCCACGTCGAGCACGTGACCTGCGACTGAGCTCTGGTGACTTGTCTATTTGTGGTCGCTGGTGACGCAATAGTCTTTCGGGTGACCGGTATAGGTTGCGCAAACCCCAAAAAGACACTCACTATCACCCGCGCACCGCTGGACATAGCAGCCCTTTTGGGTACACGGAAACGTTCCGCACTCTCGCTTCGACTCCCACCATCCGCCGTGGCTGTCCCCCAGTTTCTGCTTCGGCGCCGTTTTACATCGACAACCGCTAAATGTGGCGTAGTAGCGGTGGTCCTCCTCCGAGGTTTGGGCGACCACTCCATCGACGACGCGGAATTGAGACTGGAAGGGCGGGCAGCAGCTCGCCCCAGCGATAAGAACCGAAGTTGTGACGAGCAAGCGAAGCACAGTGGATCGAATCTATCCTGGGCAGCCTCGTGGGTCAAAGGCCGATTACCGACCACGAGTCGGTCCGCCACTGCATTCCCCCGTTGAACTCTTGGTTGCCCCAGTTGATGTATGTCGGCGCCTCGTAGCTCCAGATTCCTCCGCTGAAGTCGAACGCGCACCAGAACAGAAAGCGCACGTCCGCCGGATCGGGGATGGACGACGGGTCGATGATCGAATCGCTCGCCAGCAAGGCCGTGCTGTCGACATCTCGTATCTCGTAGCTGACGCTGGTCGAGGTGTAGTGGAGCGTCA
This sequence comes from Deltaproteobacteria bacterium, assembly GCA_030621515.1. Lineage (GTDB taxonomy): Bacteria > Myxococcota_A > Polyangia > JAAYKL01 > JAAYKL01 > JAUVAN01. Next base: position 17,326 of record JAUXHN010000036.1, read on the forward strand.
CGGCGAGCAGCGCTGTGTCGCTGGGAAACGAAAAGCCCTGGTATCCGGTGGTGTACGTATCGGCTCCCACCCGCGTGTGCAGCCGAACCCAGACGTGTGCGGTATCCGCAACCAGAGCGGTGTTGTGCTCGAAGTACAGGGACACGTGGTCCACGTCCAGGAATCTGCTCGAGGAGTCCGACGTCCATCCGATATTGGTGTTGTCGAAGGACCCGTACCAGTATTCGGTGATGTACCCCTCCATTTCGAATTTCTTGGAGCCAGGAAACTGAATCGGGTCGTACCACCACATGTGGTGGTGGTTGGTGGTCTCCGCACTCGACCAATCACCCTGGTTGTTCGACGTCCAGTCATCGTAGTAGAGCAGGGTGCCGGTATCCGTGTCGCCGTCCGTGTCGCCGTCCGTGTCGCCGTCCGTGTCGCTGTCCGTATCACTGTCCGTGTCGCTGTCCGTGTCGCCGTCCGTGTCGCCGTCCGTGTCGCCGTCCGAATCGGCATCAGTCCCCGTGTCTCCAATAAACCCGGGCGGAGCTTTGGAGCAAGAGACTGCGAACAACACAAGCACGGCAAACAGCCACAGGCATCGGGTCCATTGGTTATGCATGGGAACTCCTTTGCACAAATGCTCCTTTTATTTCGACATCTTGTTAGTGTGCAATCATTCGAGGTTTTTTCCATAGTTTTTAGTTCCCCGACGGGGCCGACATCGAGCACGTGACCTGCGACTGATTTATCGTACCTATGAACATATGACTCCGTTGACACCGATACCGTCGATTGCTAGGCTTCTCGCTCTAAAAAACCCCCGTGGAGGGAACTTGGAGGAATCAATGACAAACACGGTTATCGGAAGCTCGATCGTCATCGACGGTGAGATTTCCGGCGAAGAGGATCTGGTAATTCAGGGAACGGTAAAGGGCCGCATCGTGCTCAAGGAAAATGTTTTCGTTGAGCAGTCCGGGGTGGTTGAGGCCGATATCGAGACAAACAACATCGAGGTCTCCGGTCAGGTGACCGGGAACATTGTAGCAACGGACAAGGTGGAGATCACGGCAGGCGGACGGGCAATCGGCGACATCAAGGCGCCTCGCATTCTCATCGCCGACGGCGCGATCTTCAAGGGCAACGTTGACATGGACGCATGAGGCCAAAGAGCCCATGCCTAGACGGAGAAAAGAAAAAATGACCGAACCGATTACAGTCATCGGCACGAAAACCATGATCAACGGCAACCTCGAAGGTGATGAAGATCTCACCGTCGAGGGACACGTTGAGGGCAGCATCAACCTGTCCAAAACCCTCACCGTCGAGGTGGGAGGCGTGGTTCGAGCGAACATCAACGTGCGCAACGCGATCATCAGCGGCGTCCTCGTGGGCAACGTGGAAGCCCAGGAGGCCGTGCACATCACCGAGCAGGGCCGCGTGGTCGGCGATATCACGTCGCCGAGGGTCATCCTGGTGGACGGCTCCTCGTTCAGGGGCTCCATCGACATGGGTGATTTCAACATCGAAACCACTCCCGGGGAAATCCAGCGCAGCACACCGGTAACCAAGTACCAGGAAGACGGGGAAGAGAAGGAGGCGCCTGCGCGAGCCCCTACACGCGTGCGCACGGTCCCCGCTCGTAGACCGGCAGCTCGTCCCGCGCCCTCTCGGTCGTCCCGCGCGCCGAGCAAATCAACCGCGAAGAAAAAATCCACCAAGAGGAAGAAGCCCCCGGCGCCCAAGGTTCGCTCGGTGGGCAAGACCAGGGGAAAGAAAAAGCGCTGAGATATTCGTCTCTTTTCGCCCTCATCGTTTTGCTCGCTTGCTGTGGGCAGGAACCGAGCCGGGACACCCCCCGCGACGCGCCGGCGATCATCGATACCGTCTCTGATGGCGGCGGTTCGGATCTTTCTTCGCCCATATTCGAAGGCGCAATACAATCGAAGATCCACAAGGACAGCTCGGTGGTGTTTATCATCGTGGACGCTTTCAACGCCGGACATTCCAGCGCCTACGGATACGGTCGTCCCACCACGCCCAATCTCGAGAAACTCGCAAGACGCGGAATGCTCTTCACCAACTGGGTGAGCAACTCATCCTGGACCCGCCCGAGCTTCGCGACGCTCATCACCGGGTTGCCCAAGAAGAACCACAAGGTGGAGCTCTCCAGCCAGAACCTGAGCAACAAGATCGTCACCATGGCGGAGATCTTTCGCGATGCCGGTTATTCGACCGCCGGATTCGTGGGAAACCCGCTGGTCCGCAAGGTGTGGCAGTTCGACCAGGGATTCAAGGTGTACGAGGACACAAAGGACCACAAGGCCTTCCCCCGGGCAAAGATCCTCGTGGACAAGGCTATCAACTGGCTCCATCGGGCAACGAGGCGCGACAGACCTTTCTTCCTGATGGTTTTTCTCACCGATCCTCACACGCCGTACCGGCCGGTGCCCCGACATCGGAACTACCTGGAGAAGATCGGCAATAAGGAGAACATCGAGTATCCCCTGAAGGAGTACAGGGAACCGTTACCCGGGGCAGAGCATGACGCCATCGTGGCGGCCTATGACGGCGAGGTGGCGTACGCGGACGAGCAGATCGGCAGGCTTATTGCGGAGCTCGAGACCCTCGGGAAATTTGACGATACCACGATTGTGGTGACCGCCGATCACGGTGAAATCTTCGGCGAGCATAATTGTTATCTGCACGGATATCACATGTGGGAACCGGTGCTTCGCGTCCCGTTCATCATCTCTTCTCCGTCGCTTCGCGCAAAGGGCCAGGTCAACGACCGGCCTCATACTCACATGGATTTATTGCCGTCACTGGTAAAACTCGCCGGCATCGATGTTCCCGACAACAAACCGGGGCTGTCGATTCTGGGCGCGGCGACCACCGCAACGAATAGCAGTGACCGACCACTGTTCAGCCAGTACAACTCCTACGGGATCGAGCGTCAGGCCGCGCGAATCGGCAGGTGGAAACTCATCCACCACCACAAGGTCGACAAGCGAGAGCTCGAGAAGCTCGGCGACCTGAGCCGAAAGATCCCCAGGGCCGACCCTGAGGATCTTCCGTCCATCGCAGTCGACGGGGAACGATGGGAATTGTACGATCTGGTTGCCGATCCCGGAGAGGTGAACGATCTCTACAGAACCGACTCTCACAAGCCGGTGGTGAAGGACCTCAAAGAGATTATCACACGATTTCGCATGGACGGCGCGGAGCCCGCTCAACCACCCAGGCTCTCGGAAGAAACCCTCGAGGCCCTGCAGGCGGCTGGATACATCAGATAGACATCCGTTTTTTACTTTGATCACTCCCGGGTGCGGCTGTCGATTTGGGGATCGTTTTTCATCCTGGTTCGTAATACATTCAACGCTAGTTTTTCGTAATGAAAAGGGGATGCCATGAAAAGGCTCGTTATCCTGTTCGCGTTGATCGCGCTCGCCGCCCAGACCCAGAGCTGCGGAGGAACCAACGGCAAGACCGTCGCGCCCAAGAAGAAGTCGGCGCCCAAGATCGCCGCAGGGAAGGAGGTCCGGTTCGTTGAGGACGAGGATCTCGAGGGGCTGCGCATGGTGCTTCGAGAGGCCGGCGCCCCGAGCCAGGACACGGAAGCGGTGACCCTGGCGAAGGGCAAGGCCCTCAACGAGAGCGAGATCTCCCGACTGCTGGAAAGGGCGGAGGGGATCAAGCTCGAAAAGGGCGATCGAAAGGACTTCGTCGTCAGGAAAGGCTCCAGGCCGCCCCCGAGGACCGGCGAGACAGTGGATGTTTCCTTTCCGCCGCCGGTAAAGAAGCGCGTTCCCGACATGGGGAAACCGGGCGAACTAGAGGTGTTGAGGTTCGCGCCGGAGGGCGAGGTTCCCATGGCGCCCCATCTGAGCCTCACGTTTTCGCGCCCGATGGTGTCCGTCACCTCCCAGGAGGAGGCTTCCAGGATAACGCCCGCCAGGCTGGATCCGGTCCCGGACGGAGATTGGCGCTGGCTCGGTACCAGGACATTGCTGTTCAAACCCGACGTGCGCTTTCCCATGGCCACCGACTACACGGTGGTGGTGCCCGTGGGGACGAGTTCGTCCACCGGCGACAAGTTGAAGAAAAAGACGGAGTTCTCGTTTTCCACGCCCGCTCCGGCCATCGAGCGAAAACATCCGACTCGGGGACCCCATGATCTCACCCCGGTCATCTTTCTCGAGTTCGATCAGAAGATAAATCCCGAAGCGATGATCGAGCACACGGCGCTGGAGTTCAACGGCCGTAAGCGCTCATTGAGGCTCGCAACAAAGGATCAGATCGCCGATGACGACACGGTCAGGAACATGGTCGAGCACGCGAAAGAGGGTTGTTGGATGGCCCTCGTGTCCGACAAACCCCTGCCGAAGGGAACCAGCTTCAAGGTGACCGTCAAGAAGGGAGCGCCCTCCGCGGAGGGCCCGAAGACCACACCGGGAAAGCAGAACTTCAGTTTTTTCACTTACAAACCGCTGCGCATAGAGCGGCACCGTTGCGGGTGGCGAGACGAGTGTCCCCCCACCACCGACTGGCGCATCGAGTTCAACAACCCTCTCGACGAGGATACCTTCGACCCGGATTCCATCGCGGTGGAACCAACCGTACCCGGACTGAACGTCAGGCGCTGGGGAGACACCATCAGCATCGGGGGTCTCAAGCAGGGGCGCACCAAGTACACGGTGACCATCCCGGCAGCGATACAGGACAAGTTCGGCCAGACCCTCGGGGAAGACGAGCACATCACCTTCGACGTGGGTCCAGCCGAGAAGACCCTTTTCGGGCCCGGCAAGGGCCTGGTCACCCTCGATCCCATGGGCGAGCCCGCCCTGGCCATCCACAGCATCAACCACAAGAGGCTGAAGGTGAAGATCCATCGCGTCACCCCGAAGGACTGGGTGAAGTGGATCGAATGGAGACAGAAGTACAGGTACGAGACCACAAAACCCGGGCCGATGCCGGGCAAGCGGGTATTCAGTCGAAGCATCAAGGTCGATGGCGAGAACGACAGGTCGGCCCAGACGCTGATCGATTTCAAGCGCCACCTCAAGAAGGGATTTGGACAGTTCCTCGTTCACGTGGAGCCGGCGGTGCAACCCAAAGAAAAGTGGAGACGACAGGAGGTGATGGTCTGGGTGCAGGTGACCGACCTGGGTCTTGCCGCGTTCGTGGACTACAAGGAGATGCTCGCCTGGGTGACCACGCTGAAAGACGGCAAGGCCATTTCGGGGGCGGTCGTGGAGCTGCTTCCGGGCAAAAAGACATCGGGCAAGAGCGACGATACGGGGCTCGCCCGCATGCGCCTCACCAACGATTCGACCGCGGCCCAACTGCTGGTGGCTCGCGTGGGAGATGACGCGGTCATTCTGCCGCCTTCGGACAACTTGTGGTACGGCGGCGGCGGCGGCTGGAGATCCGTCGATAAGAACGACCTCATGCGCTGGTACACCTTCGACGACCGGGGACTCTATCGTCCCGGCGAGAAGGTGCGCGTCAAGGGCTGGATGCGAAAGTACGCGGCCGGGGTGGGCGGCGATATCGAAGCGCTGAGCAAAAAACCGACAAAGGTCAAGTGGAAGCTGCGCGGCCCGAGAGGCAACGATCTGTCCTCGGGTGACGTGGATGTGAGCAAGCTCGGCGGATTCGATCTGACCCTGGAGCTGCCCAAGGATGTTAACCTGGGTACCGCGTGGCTGGAGATCGACGCGGTGGGCGCAAGCGATCTCTATGGAACGACCCACTCCCACGCCATCAAGATTCAGGAGTTTCGCCGACCCGAGTTCGAGGTAAGCGCAACGGCTTCGCCTGCCCCCTACATCCTCGGGGAGGAGGTCATCACCACGGTGAAGGCGGCCTACTACGCTGGAGGCGGACTTCCAAACGCGCCGGTCCACTGGCGGGCCTACGCCACACCGGCGAGCTACACCCCTCCCGATCGCAGCGAGTACCAATTCGGAATGTGGAGTCCCTGGTGGCGACCGTTCAACAAGGGCTCCGGAGGGGAAAGCGAAACCCTCGAGGGAAAGACCGACGCCATCGGCGAGCACCACCTGGGCATACACTTCGAGGCCGTGAACCCGCCGAGGCCAATGAACGTACACGCACAGGCCACGGTGACCGACGTGAACAGGCAGGCGTGGACCTCCTCCAAGGATATGCTTGTTCACCCGTCAGCGTTCTATCTCGGGCTCAAGACCGAGCGCGGCTTCGTGGACAGGGACGATCCCATCGTTGTGGAGTCGCTGGTGGTGGACATCGACGGCAAGATCATCCCCGGCGTCGACGTGACGCTCAAAATGTTCCGCGTTCGCTCCAGATGGAAGGGAGGCAAGTGGGTAGAGGAGGAGCTGGATCCCGTGGAGTGCTCTGTGACCTCGGACGAGGATCCAAAAAAGTGCACTTTCCACCCCAAGCTGGGCGGGAGCTATCGCATCTCTGGAGATATTCGCGATCCCCTGGAGAGGCTCAACCGGACCGAGATGCGGATCTGGGTGGCCGGACAGGAACAGCCCCCGGCTCGGAACGTGGAGAAGGAAAAACTCACGCTGATCCCGGAAAAAGAGGAGTACCAGCCCGGCGAAAAGGCGGCGTTCCTGTTGCAGTCCCCGTTCTATCCCGCTGACGGCGTACTGACCATCAGGCGCTCGGGCCTGGTCAGCGAGAAACACTTTGTCCTCGACGGCCCCACCCGCCAGTTCACGATTCCGATCGTGGAGGCCCATATTCCAGACGTGACCGTGCAGATCGATCTCGTGGGATCCGCAACGCGAAACGACGATGACGGCAAGCCCCGAAAAGACCTGCCTCGCAGGGTGGCCTTCGCTTCGGGATCTCTTACCTTCAAGGTACCGCCGCTCACACGCACTCTGGATGTAACGGCCAAGCCCAGGAAAACCAAACTGGACCCCGGCACGAAGACCACGATCGATCTTTTGGTCGTGGACGCGAACGGCAAGCCGGTCAACGGGGCCGAGCTGGTGGTGGTGGCCGCGGACGAGTCCGTGCTGGCCCTCACCGGGTACAAGCTGCCGGATCCCATCGACGTGTTCTACACGGCCCGTGGAAGCGGCGTGGACGACTACCATATGCGGCATCAATTGGTGCTCTCGGATCCCTCCATGTTGGCCGTGACGACCGATGGCACACTCGCCGGGGGGTTGGGAAACATGCCGGTGGCCGCGCAATCCATGATGTCCATGGGGCCCACGGGAAGCACCCGATCGGCTACCGCTATGCCCACATCCCCCCGTAAATCGAAGAAAAAAGGAGGGAAGAACGGCGGGAACAGGGACAAACGAGGCAAGATGGCCGAGATTGCATTCGCCGATATAGATATGGAGGGGGACGATAGGGGAGGGTTCAACGGCGACGATGACAGCGGATCTCAAAAGATAGCCGTACGCACCGATTTCAACGCCCTGGCGCTCTTCGCTCCCGACGTGAAGACCGACTCTCGGGGCAAGGCGAAGGTTTCCATCAAGCTGCCAGACTCTCTCACCCGGTATCGGGTAATGGTGGTCGCCGTGGCGGGAGGCAAACAGTTCGGGACCGGCGAGTCCAACATCACCGCCCGGCTGCCCCTGATGGTGAGGCCGTCACCCCCGAGGTTCCTCAACTTCGGGGACCGGTTCGAGCTGCCGGTTGTCCTCCAGAACCAGACCGACGAGGAGATGACCGTGAGCGTGGCCGTGCGCGCAACCAACGTGTCCATGGCGCAAACCCTGGACAAGGCCGTGGTGGGCGTTGGCGACGGTCGATTGGTGACCGCCGGACAGCGCGTGACGGTGCCGGCGAACGACCGGGTGGAGGTCCGTTTCCCGACGGCCGCACAGATGGCCGGGAAGGCCCGGTTCCAGATCGTGGCCTCTTCGAAACGCGGCTCCGACGCGGCCAACTTCGAGTTGCCCGTATGGACCCCGGCCACCTCGGAGGCGTTCGCCACTTACGGTGAGGTCGACAAGGGCTCCATCGAGCAGCCCGTACGGGCTCCGGGGAAGGTGTGGCCCCAATTTGGAGGGCTCGAGATCACAACGTCGTCCACCCAGTTGCAGGCGCTGACCGACGCGGTCCTTTACCTGGTGAGCTACCCGTACGATTGCAACGAGCAGATCGCTTCTCGGATACTGGCAATCGCGGCCCTGCGGGACGTGTTGTCGGCGTTCGAGGCGCAGGATCTTCCAAGCCCCAAGGAGCTGAAAAAGTCGATCGGTCGGGATCTGAAAAAACTCGCCGCGCGTCAGAACCACAACGGGGGGTTCTCATTCTGGCGCAAGGGAGATCGAGACTGGCCCTACCTGACCATCCACGTGGCGAGCGCCATGGCGCGGGCGAAGACCAAGGACTACAAGGTGCCCGACGTGATGTGGAATCGAGCGATGAGGTACCTCAAGAACATCGAAACGCACATCCCTCACTGGTACTCGAAGGAGAGTCGCTGGAGCATTCGCGCCTACGCCCTGAACGTCCTCCACCTGATGGGGAAGACCGACAAGGCCAAGGCCTCGGCGCTGCTCGCGGAAGCGGGAATAAAGAGCCTTCCCATGGAGGCGCAGGGGTGGATCCTCCCGGTCCTGCAGGCGGGCGACAGGAAAGACGAGGTTGCCAAGATAGTCAAAAACCTCACCAACAAGGTCACGGAGACCGCGGCGGGGGCACATTTCGTGACGAGCTACAGCGACGGCGCCCACGTGCTTCTGCATTCTAACAGGCGAGTGGACGGCATCATCCTGGAGGCGCTCATCGAGGTTACGCCCAAGAGCGATCTCATCCCCAAGCTGGTCAGGGGGCTGCTGGCGCACCGGGTGCGCGGCAAGTGGTCCAACACCCAGGAGAACGCCTTCATACTGCTGGCCATGGATCGATATTTCAACGTGTACGAGAAGGTAACACCGGATTTCATCGCCCGCGCATGGCTGGGCAACAACTTCATCGGCGAGCACGAGTTCAAGGGACGCACCACCGAGCGGGCGCTAATGGACATTCCCATGAGCTTCATCGCGGAGCGCAAGGGGAGCCAGTCCCTGGTGTTGCAGAAGGACGGCAAGGGCCGCATGTACTATCGGATCGGAATGCGGTACGCGCCCAGGAGCCTGGACCTTGCGCCGGTGGATTACGGCTTCGCCATAGAGAGGATCTACGAAGCGGTGGACGATCCCGAGGACGTCAGGCAGGACAAGGACGGAACCTGGCACATCGCGGCAGGCGCGCGGGTGCGGGTGCGCCTCACCATGGTCGCTCCCATGCGAAGATACCACGTGGCCCTGGTGGACCCGATGCCCGCCGGGCTCGAGCCCATCAACCCCGCCCTGGCGGTGAGCGGATCCGTCCCGGACGATCCCAGGGCGTCGAAGAAAAGCTCAAGCAGGTACTGGTGGTGGTGGAGGCCCTGGTACGAACATCAGAACATGCGCGACGAGCGGGTCGAGGCGTTCACTTCCCTCCTGTGGGCCGGTGTGCACGAATACACCTACGTCGCACGCGCCACCACGCCGGGTGAATACGTGGTTCCACCTACCAAGGCAGAGGAAATGTATCACCCGGAGACCTTCGGCAGAGCCGGCACCGACAAGGTTATTGTGAAGTAGGGCGAACTCTGTAGCAGTTTTTACAGCCGAGTTTTCAGCTCGCACAGCCCACCGGAACGGGATCCTACGTTTGTCCGGCATGGATTGTCGTCAGCCGGCGTCTCCGTTAGTATGGCCCGATGAAAGAGAAGAAGAACCTGTTCGGCCGCATGCTCGACAGGGTGGAGATCATGGGCAATGCGCTGCCCCACCCGGCCACGATCTTCGCCCTGCTTGCCGCGGTCGTCGTCGTCGTCTCGGGGATCACGGCGGCCCTCGGCCTGACCGCGACCCATCCGGGGACGGGCGAGGCGATCCTCGTGCGGAGCCTGTGCACGGGCGAGGGTATCCGCTGGATGTTCGAGAACGTGACGGAAAACTTCGTCAGGTTCCCGCCGCTGGGGTTGGTGCTGGTGGCGATGATCGGCATCGGCGTCGCCGAGGGCTCGGGCCTGCTGACGGTGTTGATAAGGGCGCTTGTGCTAAAGGCGCCGCGCCGGTTGATCACCTCGGCCCTGGTCGCCGCGGGGGTACTCTCGCACATCGCCTCCGAGGCCGGCTACGTGGTGCTGATCCCGCTGGGCGCCGTTATCTTCCTGACCCTCGGGCGCCACCCAATCGCCGGGTTGGCCGCCGCCTTCTGCGGCGTAAGCGGGGGATTCGGCGCAAACTTCCTGATCGGCAGCGTGGACCCTGTTCTGGCCGGTCTGACCCAGAGCGCCGCCCAGATTATCGACCCCGAGATCCAGATCAGCCCGGCGACCAACATCTACTTCATGTTCATTTCGGCGATCATGATCGTAGTCGTGGGCACGTTCGTCACGGAGAAGATCGTCGAGCCGAGGCTGGGCAAGTACAAGGGTTCCGAGACAGTGCCCAAGCTCGAACGATTGACGCCCGTGGAGCGCAAGGGGATACGCCTCGCCGGGCTGAGCCTTCTGTGCGTGATCGTCCTGTTCGCCGCCGTCGTCGTGCCCGAGAACGGACTGCTGCGCAGGCCGGGCGAAGGCGTGCTCCAGTCGGCGTTCTTCCACGGGATGATCACCGCGATCATGATCTTCTTCCTCGTGCCGGGGATGGTCTACGGCTGGGTGACGGGCAAGATCCGCAACGACAAGCAGGGGATCAAGGAGATGATCAACTCCATGAGCCACCTGGCCACCTACATCGTGCTGGTCTTTTTCGCTGCCCAGTTCGTCTACTACTTCCGTTACACCAACCTGGGGTTGATCCTCGCAGTCGAGGGCGCGGATATGCTCAAGAGTGTGGGCCTTGAGGGAATCCCGTTGATGCTGCTGTTCATCGTGGTCAGCGCGCTGATCAACATGTTCATGGGCTCGGCCTCGGCCAAGTGGGCGATCATGGCGCCGGTATTCGTGCCGATGTTCATGCTGCTGGGCTACCACCCGTCGCTGACCCAGATGGTCTTCCGGATCGGCGACTCGTTGACCAATATCATCACGCCGATGATGTCCTACTTCGCGCTGATAGTGGCCTTTGCCGAGAAATACTCCAGGAACTACGGGCTGGGCACGATCATCTCGACCATGCTGCCCTACTCGATCATTTTCGGCATCGTCTGGTCGCTCCTGCTGGTCGCCTGGATGGCGTTCGGCCTCCCGGTCGGTCCGGACGGCCCTCTGCACTACACCGCGCCGTGATCAGCTGACACCTTCCTCCTTCAGATCCGCGCCCCCATAATGACCCCATAATGACCCCATAATGACTCCCACTCTTTAGAAGCTGGATTTTCCATAATTCAATTATTACGGATGCCGATGGGGCGGACATGATTAACTGCTTATAACCCGGACATCTCCACTGCTACTTACAATCATCAAATCAACGCTTGAATCGTGATCTATCTCATCATACAATAGACTTGCAAAGTATGATGGAGGTGGTGATGCGAACGACTATCAACGTAGAGGAATCTATTTTTGAGGATTTGATGCGTTTTACTGACGCAAAGACGAGAACGGAGGCTGTCAATCGCGCCATTGCCGAATGGGTGCGCCGCAAACGTATTGATCTTTTTCGAGAAAAACGCGGAAAGATCACCTGGGAGGGTGATCTGAGAGATATGCGTGCCCTGGAGATAAAAGAGAGCGAGCAGACCCATGGCTGATGTGCTCGTCGACACGTCTGTCTGGATTGACTTCTTCCGTAACGAGAGGAGCCGCCCCGGCGATTTCCTGGACACACTGCTTGCGGAAGACAATGTTCTACTTTGCGGCATCGTCGAGATGGAAATTTTCCAGGGATTGAAAAAAAAGGAACTGCGAGAAATCCAATCGATCTTCGAATTGATTCCATACATCGAAACGACCCGGAAAGATTTTATTGCTTCAGGCACGCTCTGGCAAAACCTCAGAAAAAAGGGCAAAACGCTTCCCTCCACCGATTGCCTGATCGCTGAACTGTGCATCCGGCACGATCTTGCGTTGTTTTCTCTCGACTCGCACTTCGACGATATTGAGGAGTTGAAACGTATCAGATAGGTGAAATAGAGTACGGGGAGTACGGGGTCAGGCCTAGACAATAGATACTTTGGGGGGCAATTTCTTCGCATGGAAATCAAGTGAATGCCGCAAAGTATCTATTGTCTAGGCCTGACCCCGTACTCC
>JAUXHN010000111.1 GCA_030621515.1 Deltaproteobacteria bacterium
GATACGGTTACGTAACCGATCCGGGTTGACAATCAGCGACCTCTCACTAGAATTGAACCGCTTTTGAACACTATTGTTCAAAACAGGGGTTTGCCCAAAAACGAGTCGCAACCATTACATCAATATGGACGCTGCGTTACAGGTATTACGTTTTCTTGTTCCGGCATTTTATGCGGGAACATTTTTGAATTACCTTGTTCATTTTCTTAAAGGCAACAGGATCGCCGGCCGGCTCACCGCACCGCTTCTCGTGGGCTCGGTGCTGATTCATACCGTCTACAATATTCTGCGCGGCATCCATTTTCGTCACCACCCTATGGCGAGCATCTATGAAATTCTCTCGGTGACAGCATTGGCCCTGGCCATTGTCTACCTGGTGGTGGAGTTGTGGAGGAGAAACAAATCGACCGGTGTGTTTGTATTGCCGTTCGTATTCCTGATCCAAGTATCCTCAGCCATCGGCATCGGTCCGACGCATGAGATCAAACCGATCCTGCAAGACGCGTGGTTCGGTTTCCATACGGGCTCGATCACGCTGGCCTACTGTGCCTTCTTCCTGTCGGCCGTGTACGGCATCATGCTCCTGCTTCTCCATCGTGTGCTTCGGAAAAAGAAGTTCGGCCTGCTGTTTGACCGGCTGCCGTCGCTTACGACACTCGCCCGAATGAACAGGGGCTCCACACTGGTGGGTTTCATCTTTTTGACTATCTCAATCGTCGTCGGCATGCTCTGGGCTCTGGAAAAATATCCGGACGAACTGTTCAATGCCAGGGTGATCAGCGTGTTCATCTTCTGGGCGATTTTCGGTTTCTCGCTCGCGGCCCACTATATTTTCAAATGGTCGAATCGCCATGTGGCGATCCTGATGCTGGCGGGCTTCGTCACGATGGTATTGTCGAGCGCGGTGGTCAACATGCTGCTCGCGAGCTGGCATGAGTTCGGAGCATAGAGACATGGCGAAGCGAGAACTCATCCTCGTGGGATCGAGCCACCGTCTCACCCCCTTGAACCTGCTCGAATCGCTCGCCCTTACGCGCGATGAAATCCGTGAGCGCCTTCCGAGTCTCAAGAAGGACGAAGGGCTCGACGAGGTCGTGCTCCTTTCCACGTGTAACCGCACCGAGATCTACGCCACATCGCAGGATCCGGATGGGATCGGGTCAAACCTCGAACAGTGGCTGGCGGGCCTCTCGAAGGGAAGCGAAGGTATTGGTTCCGAGCATGTCTACGTCAAGAGAGATCGCGATGTCGTCGATCACCTGTTGAGAACCACATGCGGTCTGGAATCGTTGATAATAGGAGAGACGGAGATCGCGGGCCAGGTCCAGGATGCTTTCGAGCTTGCGAGGGAGATCGGTACGGCAGGCAGCTTTTCGACTCAGCTCTTTTCCTCTGCGTTTCACGCCAGCAAGCGGGCCCGCACCCAGACCGATATCAGCGCTGGAACCACTTCGATAGCTTCGGCGTCCGTACACCTCGCGCACCGGATCTTCGGTGACCTGAGCAGGCGATCCGTTCTCGTTGTGGGCGCGGGCGAAACAGGACGATTGCTTTCCCGCCATTTCAAACACCACGGCGCAAGGGAGTTGTTCATCGCCAACCGGACCATCGCGACCGCGCAGAATGCGGCGAAGGATTTCAGCGCCCGCGCGGTTTCTCTCGATGAAATTGTGCAGGTGCTTCCCTTGGTGGACGTGGTTGTGTGCGCCACCAGCGCAAAGGCGCCGCTGATCGAGACGGGCATGGTAGTCGAGGCGATGAAGAGTCGCGGATCGCGCATGCTTCTGATCGTGGATATCTCCCTGCCCCACAACGTGGAGCCCGAGGTGGGCGATCTGAGTAACGTCTTCCTCAACGACATGAATGATCTGCGCACGATCGTGGACAGGAGCCTGCGCCGTCGCGAAAAGGAGACCCCTGCAGTCGAGGAAATAATCGGAGAGGAGACCGACGCCTTCTTCGCCCGACAATCCACACTCGAAGTGGGGCCCCTCATCAGGGAGCTTCGCCGGCACTATGAAAGCCTCGCCGACTCCGAGATCGAACGCTTCGCCGGGAAGTTCAGCGAAGAGGATCTTCTCGTGGCACGGCGAATGGTTCGCGATCTAATGAACAAGGTCTTGCACTGGCCCACACTGGAAATCCGTTCCATGGCCCGGGAATCCAATCCCGAGCGCATCGCCTGGTCCAGGAAACTCTTCGGTCTGGACCGGATCGATTTTGACGAGAAGGGTGACCGACGCCGATGAAAAAGACGATACGCATTGGAACGCGCAAGAGCCGCCTGGCCGTGTGGCAGGCGCAAAGGGTGGCCTACCTCCTGCGGGAGAACTCCCCGGGTCTCGATGTGGAGGTCGTGGGGATTGCGACCCTTGGTGACAGGGACAAGTCGACATCGCTTGTGGGGCTGGGGCAAGTGGGTGTTTTCACAAAAGAAATAGAAGACGCGCTTCTGGACGGGCGCTGCGATATTGCGGTTCACAGCTTCAAGGATCTGGCGACGGGCCTGCCGGATGGATTGACCATCGGCGCGATCCTCGAACGCGAAGATCCGCGTGACGTTCTGATCTCCAGAGATGGTCGTAATCTGGGCCGGTTGCTCCCCGGGGCGAGAATCGGAACGTCGAGCCTGAGAAGGCGAGCCCTGCTCATGCACCTGAGGCCGGATCTCGAGATCGTAGACCTGAGAGGTAACGTGCCGACCCGGTTGCGAGCCGCCGGCGCTCAGATTGACGAGGGCAACGAACCGACCGGTGAGCCAATCGATGGAACCGTCATGGCCCTGGCGGGGCTCAAGCGACTCGAACTGGACGAGTACGCCACAGAGATACTCCCCCTCGACCGGTTCCCTCCCGCGCCCGCTCAGGGAGCGGTGGTCGTGGAGATCCGATCCGACGATGAGATCGCGAAGATTCTTTCAGCCCTGGATCACGAAAAAACCCGCCTTGTCACCACCGCAGAGAGAACCTTCCTGCGCGTGATGGAGGGCGGATGTCACATCCCGCTCGGGGCCATAGCCACGGCCGAAGACGATGGGATTCACTTGAGGGGAGTGGTCCTGAGCCTTGACGGAAAGCAGGTTGTCAGAGGCGAGGCGGCGGGTGAAGACCCCAAAGAGGTGGGCGAATTACTTGCTCGCGAGCTGCTGGCGAATGGCGCCGAGAAGATCCTCTCAGCGGTGGCCGACCACGTAGCTGACTGCCGCGTTGGGGAGAAAATATGAACAGGGGTACGAGATCCCGCCTTTTCAGACAGCGCAGGATTCTCGAATCTGCGAGCCATGTCTTTGCCGAAAATGACTACGCCGAGGTCTCGATGGAGGATATCGCCGAACGCGCGGAAGTTTCTCGCGGCACGGTGTACAACTACTTCAACTCAAAGGACGGGCTCTACCGACGGGTCCTGACCGAACGACTCGGCGCATTGATGACCAGGCTCGAGGAGGTCATCGACAGCGAGCCGGATCCTGTCGTGAACCTTCGACACTGCGTTGTTCAGACATTTCTGTTCTTCATGAAGTACCCCAATCTGCTGCTCCTCTGGCGCCGTGAGGAGTTGAGGCGACTTTCCTTCAACGGCAGGAACGGCAAACGCGAGCCTGTCGCCGATCACATCGTCGATGTACGTGATCAACTGGCCGATATGATGCAAGGAGTGTTTCGCGAGGGATCGCGGACCGGTGTCTTTCATTCGCTGGATCCGGCGTCCACAGCCCAGGCAGTCCTGGGTGCGATTGAAGGAACGGCCGCGTCGATGGTGGGTATGTCTGTCAAGGACAAGATCACTCGAAAGACCGTGGAAAACCTCCATATCATCTTGAGTGAGGGTCTCTTGATGGAGCCGCGCCCATGACCGGTCTTGTGGAAGGCGCGCGGGTTCTTCTGACCCGACAGAAGGACGATTCACGGGATCTTGCCCTGCAAATTGAAGCACTCGGCGGCGTGGTCGAGTGCATTCCGATGATCGAATTCCAGGAGCCGTCAGATCCGCGCCCGCTGGCCCAGATGAGAGACCGGGTAACCGATTTCGACTGGATAGCGCTGACAAGCCGACGCGCGGCGCGGGCATTTCTTCATGGCCTGCCGTTAACCGAAACATCCAGGCCGTGTATTGCGGCGGTCGGCGCTTCCACGGCGACCGAGATCGAGCGAAACGGCTGGCCCGTCGATCTCGTTTCCGGCGGCGGGGGCGTGGGTGACCTGGTCGACGATCTCATCGCGCATCGCCGGATCGAGGGAAAGACCATTGCATATCCCTGCTCGAACCTCGCCCGTGATGAGTTTTCAAGAAGAGCAATGGCCGCAGGCGCGAAGTCCGTCGCCATGGTGGAGGCCTATCGAGTAGTCGCGCCCATGATCGATATGGGGAACCTCGGCGAAGCGGAATTTGACATCGTGGTCTTCACGAGCCCCTCGGGGTCACAAAACTTCGCACAACTTCTGGCAAACACGGCCGATGTATTCTCGAAAATACAGCCGGTGAGTATCGGGCCTACCACGACGACGGCTCTGCTCGATCTTGGCGCGCGAGGGATCGTGGAGGCGCAATCACAGAACGACGCCGGGCTCCTCGATGCAATCGTGGAAGCCTGGGAGCACATCAAAAAACAAGGGAGAACGACAACATGAGCTTTCCAACCAATAGACCACGCCGCCTGAGAGGAATTGCCTCCATGCGAAAGATGATGAGGGAGACGGAGATCGGAGTGGGCCGTCTCATCTACCCGATGTTCGTGACCCACGGAACCGGCGTGAGAAAGGATATCTCGGCGATGCCGGGCTGCGCTCAGCTTTCGGTCGATCTCCTGGTCAAGGAGGCCGCACAAGTATACGAAGCCGGGGTTCCCGGGGTCATCTTGTTCGGCATTCCAGAAAAGAAGGACGCGGTAGGTTCGGAAGGATATCACCCGGACGGTGTCGTGCCCATGGCAATCAGCGCGCTGAAGAAAGAGCTGCCCGAGCTTCAAGTCTGGGGTGACGTCTGTCTTTGCGAGTACACGGATCACGGCCACTGCGGCGTAATCGTGGACGGAGAGGTGGACAACGATGCAACCTTGCCGCTGCTGACACGGGCCGCTGTTGTCTACGCGCAAGCCGGAGCAGACATCATCGCTCCGTCTGACATGATGGACGGGCGCGTGGGCGCCATCCGAAAAGGACTCGACGGAGCCGGATTCGCGCACTTGCCGATCGTCTCGTACGCGGCCAAGTACGCCTCCGCCTTCTACGGACCTTTCAGAGAGGCCGCAGAATCCGCTCCCCAGTTTGGAGATCGTCGCGGTTACCAGATGGATCCCGCAAATGCCCGGGAGGCCCTCCGAGAGGTGGCTCTCGATCTTGAGGAAGGCGCCGATATCGTGATGGT
The DNA here is from genome assembly GCA_030621515.1 of Deltaproteobacteria bacterium. GTDB lineage: Bacteria > Myxococcota_A > Polyangia > JAAYKL01 > JAAYKL01 > JAUVAN01. The sequence goes on from JAUXHN010000111.1 coordinate 5,365, forward strand.
GAAACCGGCGTTGCCGTACCTCGACGTCATCAGGCGCGTCAAGGAAGAGTTCAACGTTCCGGTTGCCGCGTACAACGTGTCCGGAGAGTTCGCCATGGTCAAGGCGGCGGCGGAAAAGGGCTGGATAGATCACGACCGGGTCGCGGCCGAGATCCTGCTGTCCATCAGGCGCGCCGGCGCGGATATCATCCTCACATATTTTGCGAAGGACGCAGCCCGACTGCTGAAAGAGATGGGTTCATGAGCGATTCGAGGGAATGGGAAGCAGGCATGAGGAGCGTGGAGCTCTTCGAGCAAGCCGTGAAGTTGCTTCCCGGAGGCGTCAACTCTCCGGTCAGGGCGTTCAACGCGGTGGGGGGACAACCGTTCTTCGTCGATCGCGCGCAGGGACCGTACGTGTGGGATGCAGACGGCAACCGGTACATCGATTACGTGTGCTCGTGGGGCCCGCTCATTCTGGGTCATTCTCCTCCCGACGTGGTGGAGGCGGTGATATCCGCCGCCCGCAAAGGAACCTCGTTCGGCGCTCCCCACGAAGGTGAGATCACCCTGGCGCAGGAGGTGTGCAGGATGATGCCGTCGGTGGAGCTGGTACGAATGGTCAACTCCGGAACCGAGGCAACCATGAGCGCAGTTCGACTCGCCCGCGGTTTCACGGGGCGCTCAAAGATCGTCAAGTTCGAGGGTTGCTACCATGGCCACGCCGACGCGTTCCTCATCAAGGCCGGTTCGGGCGCTGCCACTTTCGGCGTTCCAAATTCCCCCGGTGTCACCGAAAATACGGTTTCTGACACGCTGATAGCCACCTACAACGACATCGAGACAGTAGCCGAGCAGTTCGAGGCCCATGGGGATGACATCGCGGCAGTAATCGTCGAGCCGGTGGCCGGCAACATGGGTTGCGTTCCGCCCGCCGACGGCTTCCTCGAGGGCCTGCGGGACTTGTGCGACAAGTACGAGGCCCTGCTCGTTTTCGATGAAGTGATCACCGGATTCCGGGTGGCGCGCGGCGGCGCCCAGGAGCGGTTCGGCGTCAGGGCCGATCTGACAACCCTGGGCAAGGTGCTCGGAGGAGGCCTGCCGGTGGGGGCGTACGGCGGTCGCGCAGACATCATGGCGAAGATCTCTCCGGTCGGTCCGGTGTACCAGGCCGGCACGCTCTCGGGCAACCCGCTCGCCATGGCTGCGGGCCTGGCCACGCTTCGTCGGTTGAATGATGATCCGTCTATCTACCTTCGGCTCGAGGACATGGGTCGAAAGATGGCGCAGAACCTCGAATCGGCCGCGAGGGACGCCGGAGTTCCACTCACGGTCAACCGGGTGGGCAGCATGCTAGGCTTCTTCTTCAATGAAGGACCAGTCGACTCCTATGAGGCGGTGACTGCATCCGATTCGAATAAATTCCCGATCTTCTTCAACGCCCTGCTCGGCCACGGGGTTTCAATAGCACCGTCCGCATTCGAGTCACTGTTCGTATCCGACGCGCATACCGACGAAGTGCTCGACTCGACCGCGACGGCGCTTCGCATTGCTTTTGAAAAAACGCTCGAAGCTCCACGGGCGAAAGGAGCGTGAATCTTGAATGACCTTTTCCTGAGGGCCTGTCGGGGCGAGGCGGTCGAGCGAACACCCGTCTGGATCATGCGCCAGGCGGGACGCTACATGGCACAGTACCGGGAGGTGCGCGCAAAGCACAGCTTCTGGACTGTCTGTCGCACACCCGAGCTGGCGACCATGGTCACCATGCAACCCATCGATCGTTTCGGCATGGACGCGGCTATTTTGTTCAGCGATATCCTGGTGGGGCTTCCGGCCATGGGGCTCGATGTGGCTTTCAACCCGGGACCGCAACTGGAAAAACCCGTGAGGACCAGCGCCGATATCGACGCGCTTCGTCGCATCGACCCATTGACTGACCTCGATTTCGTCCTCGAAGCCGTGAAGTCCATCCTGAAGGAGATCGACGGAAGGATCCCGCTCATCGGTTTCGGTGGAGCGCCGCTCACCCTGGCGGCGTACATGGTGGAAGGCGGCGGATCGAAGAACTTCATGTACCTGAGGGGACTTCTGCACGAAGAGAAGGAAAGCGCGAAGAAGCTCATGTCATTCCTGGTCGACACCCAGGCTGACTACCTGAACGCCCAGATTGACGCAGGTGTTCAGGCGATCCAGATATTCGACACCTGGGCCGGACACCTGTCCCGACACCTCTACCGCGAGTTCGTTCTGGAACCGATGGCACAGCTGATTGAACGAGTGAAGCGGCCCGGTGTTCCGGTGATATATTTCATTCGCGACGCAGCTCATGTGCTGGATCTTCTGTCGTCTATCGGCGCGGATGTCATTTCCGTGGACGACAAGCTGCCCCTGAACACGGTGGCCGAGATGATCGGCCCTGGACCTTCGCTGCAGGGCAACCTGGATTCCACCGTGCTGCTCGGATCCAGGGAATCCATCCTCGTGGGCGTGAAACGCGTGCTCGAAGACGCCCCGGAAGACAGGGGGCATATCTTCAACTTGAGCCACGGTATCCTCCCGCCCACTCCGGAGGAGAACGCCGCCTATCTTGTCGAAACCGTCAAGCGCCTGTCCCTGGCAAAGGAAGCGTAACATGGACCCCACCGACAAGATGCCACTGGACCGCGTGACGCCCGACTTGCTTGCCAGGCACGATCGACCCGGCCCCAGGTACACCTCGTACCCGACGGCGGTCGAGTTCGACGATCGGTTCACGGCCGGGCATTACGAGGAGCGTTTGGCGCAGGCAAACGAGCGCGGCGCGGATCCCCTCTCTCTCTATGTTCACATACCCTTTTGCGAGCGAAGGTGCAGTTTCTGCGGATGCAACGTGATCATTTCCAGGCGTCGCGAACCGGTGCGAAAATACCTGGATTACCTGTTCAAGGAGATCGATCTTCTGGCATCCGCGCTGCCCGACCGTCGCACACTGCTTCAGTACCACTGGGGCGGCGGGACACCGACATACCTGGACATCGCCCAGATGAAGGCGTTGATGAGCAAGGTTACCGACCACTTCGAAATAGCGCCGCGAGCCGAGGTGGCCATCGAAATCGATCCCGAGGTAACAACGGTCGAACAACTGGAGGCGGCACGAGAGATCGGGTTCAATCGCCTCAGCATCGGAGTGCAGGACTTCACGCCCAAGGTGCTGAAGGCGGTGCGTCGCGCCCAGTCGGTGGAGCAGACAAGGCTCCTGCTCGACGCGGCGAGAGATCTCGGTTTCGGGTCGGTGAACATCGATCTTATTTATGGATTGCCGCACCAGAACCCAGCCAACTTTGCCGCCACGCTCGACAAGGTGATCGAAATGCGGCCGCAACGAGTGGCGGTGTATTCATTCGCGTACGTTCCCTGGATCAAGAGAAACCAGAAGAAGCTGCCGGTTGACTACCTGCCGGACAGGGAGACCAAGTTCGCGCTCTTTGCGCTGGCCATACGCTCCTTCCTCGGCGCGGGCTACGTTCAGATAGGAATGGATCATTTTGCATTGCCCGACGATGAACTGGGACAGGCCTCCACAAAACGAAAGCTTCATCGCAACTTCATGGGATACACCGTACACAGGGCTCCCGACATGCTCGGACTGGGAGTCTCATCCATCGGCTCGCTTTGCGACGCGTTTGCGCAAAACGTCAAGAAGGCTCCCCAATACTACCGGGCCATCGACGAGGGTCGATTCCCCGTAGAACGAGGCTATGTGCTGAGCGAAGACGACCGTATTCGACGACATGTGATCACAGAGCTGATGTGCAATTTCCACGTGAACGCAACGGAGGTCTCGCAGCTGTTCGAAATAGATTTCCACAAATACTTTCGGTCCGAGATCGACGAGCTTTGCGCGCCCGGTGGTCAGGCGGAACAGGGGTTCGTCTCCGTTGCGCAAGACGGCATGGAGGTGTTGCCCCTCGGAAGACTGTTCGTGCGAAACGTCTGCATGGTTTTCGACACCTACCTCAAGAAGAAGAACGGCGACGGTCGGGTCTTTTCGAGGACCGTTTAGTGGCGAGGGTAGCTATCGTCGGTGGGGGGATCTCGGGCCTCGCCATCGGTTGGGAGCTCGTGTCGCTCGGTTTGCCACACGAGGATCTCGTCGTTTTCGAGGCCGATGCGCAGGCCGGCGGAAACATGAAGACCGAGCGCACCGGATCTTTCGTGTTGGAAACCGGGCCCAACGGCTTCCTCGACAATTCGCCTCCGACACTCGATCTGGTCCACCGCCTGGGCATCGAGGATCGACTCCTTGTCAGTAACGAGTCGTCGGCGATTCGATACCTTTTTTGCAGAGGAAAGCTTCGCAAGCTGCCCACCGGTCCGGGAGGAATGCTCTTTTCCGGCATGCTCTCACTTCGCGGCAGGTTGCGTGTATTCATGGAGCCGTTTGTCAAAAAGGGCGGCTTCAAAGAAGAGAGCGCGTTCGACTTTGCCGCGCGCAGGATAGGGAAAGATGCCGCAGCGACGCTGGTGGACGCCATGGTATCCGGTGTGTTTGCCGGCAACGCAAGGGAGCTGGAGTTGTCCGCAGCGTTCCCTAAAATGGCGGCCATGGAGTCGGAATACGGCGGGCTGGTCAGGGCCATGATCGGCCTTGCGAAAAAACGAAAAAGGGAAGCGGTCGGAAAAGTAGCGTCATCCGGTGAAGCGGGGCCGGCCGGCCCGGGCGGTACGCTCACCTCGTTCAAGGACGGCTTCGATGAACTTTCGAACGAGCTGGCTTGTCGATTGGGACCATCCCTCAAGACCGGGGTCAGGATAATGGCCCTGGAGAAGAGGGCGCCCCACGGTTATCGCATCATCGACGAGCGCGGCGAGACATGTTTCGCGGATGCCGTGATTCTCGCCGGCCCGGCCCTTGCGTCGAGTGAAATCGTCGACCGCCTTGATCCGGAACTGTCATCGGTTCTGGGAACGATCCCGACCGCAGCGGTTACCGTGGTCGCAACAGCATACAAACTGAAGGACGTTGGCCGACAACCGCACGGTTTCGGTTTTCTCGTCCCACGCGGTCACGGGGTGCGCATTCTGGGTTGCCTGTGGACCTCATCCATCTGGGATGGGAGGGCGCCCGACGATCACGTGCTTCTGCGCACCATGGTGGGCGGCGCGCATGATCCGGCTGCCATCGAGATCGATGATCGAGGTCTGATGGCTCTGGTGGCCGAGGATCTGAAAAAGACCATGGGCCTGACCGCGAAACCGGAGGAACACTGGATCTTCAGACACAAGAAGGGTATCGCCCAGTACACTCCCGGTCACACCAGGCGTTTGGAACGCATCGAGGAACTGCTTGCCGATCATGCCGGAGTGTTTGTCAGCGGCAGTTCGTACGGGGGAATCAGTGTCAACCACTGCATAGCGCAAGCGCCCGAAATCGCAGGCAAGGTGATGAGGACCATCGATTCGACAGCCAATCCAGCGGGAGACAAGCCGTCATGAATTTCACCGGCTTGATATTCGCGTGCATCACTCTGGCGGCCGTCGGCCTCGGGTTCCTGTGGGTGATCAAACTCGAGTACTACGTGGGCGCGCACCTGGCGAAACCAGTGGGCATACTCGGTGGAGTCGTCGTGCTCGCATCGCTGATTGTGCCCGGCTTCACCGCCTCGGCCGTCGTCGGCATCCTGGGGGGCACAATAATCTGGGGCGCCACAGAGTTGCCGGATCAGGAAAAACGGGTGAAAAACGGAATCTTTCCGGCCAATCCCAAAAAGAGGCGCGGGGAATCACCATGACCGTCGAATGGACAGGCCCGGTTCTGGCCGCCGTCACCGTGGTCACAATCGGGCTGGGACACGTGATGGTAAGGAAGGCCAACTACCTCTTCGGTACCGCCCCGGCCATACCGCTTTTCTTTCTTGGAGCCGGAATTCTGACCGCTTCGTTTTTCATGTCGAGCGATCTGGCGTCGGCGGTCCTGGGCATCGTCGGGGTTACCACCGTGTGGGACGGAGTGGAGGTGATCCGACAGGAGAACCGTATCCGCAGAGGCCACGCGCCCCAAAACCCGAAAAGACCGGTAACACGATCAGCCGGCTCGCCTCGCAGCCGGTAGGGGGGTGCTTTGAATTCCCCAACATTCCGATGGTTCTGATATAGTTGCCTCATGGAGGTGAAAACATGAGGATGGTGATTTTATCATTGCTTTGCATGGCAACGCTGGCGTGTTGCTCGGATTCCCCGCCCGCCTGGACAGGTGGTGACGTGGACAGCGACTCCGACAGCGACTCCGACAGCGACTCCGACAGCGACTCCGACAGCGACTCCGATTCGGACTCGGATAGCGACAGCGATACCGACAGCGACTCTGACACTGACATAGATGTGGACACCGACTCGGATTCCGATACCGACACCGAGGACAACCCCCTGATCGGCATGGTGTACGTGCAGAACGGCGGAGTGGGCCTGGCCTCCTACCACTTTGACGCGGTCGACGACATCTACATCAATTATTCGAACGCGCCGTCAACCTGGGTCCTCGACAACTACGCCAGTTTCCCCAACACCAAAGACTTCGTCGATACCTCCTTCGACCTCGCTTCGCGCATCTTTTACGGAACCATCGACTGGTCGTCCCCCGAGGGGACCACCGTCGGCGGCGCGGAGACCTGGGAGTACAGCATGCACTTCAGCACCGATTACCAGACTATCTCGGGTGGTAGCGTGAAGATGTACAACCCTTCCAGCGTACAAATAGGCGAATCCTTTTTCGGGGTGGATCTGATCTACACGGCCTCGTGAGCCGGAGAATCCTACAGTGAAGGTCGGGTCTCGGTGTTCCTGCGCTCCACCATCGGATATCCCACGCGCCTTCCCGAGGCGGGAATGCGACGCATGGTGGGGACCGGTGGAGGAGTGCCGCACAGGGCGTTCCTCATCCTCAGGCGGTCCAGCGGCCCGGCATCCATGAATTGAATACCGAACCCGGGATAGTAGTTTTCGTCAGCCTTGCGTCGCAGCATGTTTATCCTCACGATCTCTCCGAAGAAATCGAAGTTCAGGTTGTTGCCCAGATTGAATGAGCAGACGATGTGCTCGCCCATGTCGGGCATGAGCTCGCTGAAGACGTAGGTGCCCCGCGGACTCAGATCTCCGGTATAGAAATCGATAGGCTCGTCCCAGATGGACGATATGATCTCCATGGGTCGGGTGACGAGCCGGCGAACTTCAAAACGCTTTTTCATATTGTCCTCCTGCTATTGCGTGTCACGACCAGCCCATGGCCCGCGTGAGCGCGTTGTCCCGCCTGGGCGCCGGTATTGTCGGCACAAGCCCACGCAGGGAATGTCTGAGCTTCAATCGCTCCATTGGCGTGGGATCGATGAACCTGATCCCGAAACCCGTGGGCCCGCGATCGCACGCGCGCCGACCCTGATTGATGCGGGATACCTCACCGAAGAAGCAGTAGGGAGTCTCGCCGTCCAGGTCGAACGAGCATACGATCTGTTCCCCTATCTTCGGCGTGGTGTCGCTCATCAGGTAGGCACCCCGGGGGCTCACATCCCAGGTAACGAACTCGATGGCGAGATCCGTCTTTGATGTGATGATCTCCATGGGAACTCCAGCCATTCGCCGCATTTCGTAACGCTTGTACATTGCGCCCTCCTGTAGTCTCTTGTCTCCCATTGTAGGATACTCACCTACACGGGTCAAATTTATAGCCCCGACGTTTCGAGTTCGCGACCGGGACATCGTCAGGGTGGAGGTGGAGGGCGAGCGCTAAGCCGATCTCAGGGCGCACTCTTTGCTATCTGACGGAACAGCGTAAGATCCATGGGGGCGTCCGGATCGAACAGGATCACCCGGGCCACCGATATGGCCTTCTCCATGGCGTTGTAGTACATCTGGGTGCGTGTGACCCGGCGCGCCTGTCCGTACTCGGCCAGCACGTGAATATATCTCTGGGAGTCGCCCCCGGCCTTCTTGATTCGCTCGTCACTCGTCGATCTTGCCTGTTGAACGATCTTCTCGGCCTCCCCCCTGGCCATCGAGAGCGCCCGGCTGCGCTTGGCCTGGGCCTGGTTGATCCGCCTGGCCTTCCCGCTCTTCGCATCGGCCACACGCCGAAAGCTCCCGGCCGCCTCCATCGGAGGTGTCGCGCTCACGATGCGCGTCGAGAGCACAACCAGTCCCGCTTCCAGTTCGTCGAGGGCGGCCTGCACCCGGTTCTTCAACCCGATCTGCAGCTCGCTCTTGCCCGTCGTCAGGAGTGTATCCACCTGGAACCCCGCGACCATCTCGGTGAGCTCCGCTTCCACCGTTCCTGTCAGGATCGTCTCCCAGTTCTTCGCGCCGATGAGGAAACGGCTATAGTCCTGGATCTGGTACTGGACCGCCACGTTGACATCTATAAGGTTCTCGTCTCCCGTGACGATGGCCGAAACCTGCTCTGTATTCTCACAGAGCACTATTCGCCTCATCTCCGTGGTGTTCATGATGGTGACCTTCTGAAACGGCGCGGGCCACTTGTAGTGGATTCCCGGTTCCACCAGATCGTCCTCGATGATCCCGGCGGTGTATAGCGCGCCGGTCTGGTTTGTGGGAACCGTGTACACGCCGGAGGCGACGAAGATAACAAGAGACAACGCGATAACCGCGACAACGAGAGTACGCCTCATCCTGAAAACGAGGCGGACGACGCCCCTGATCATGCGCACGTCGGCGGTCTCGCGCTTCTGGATCATGGGGCGCCCTTCTCTATCAACGAC
>JAUXHN010000153.1 GCA_030621515.1 Deltaproteobacteria bacterium
GGCGACCGGACGGGGAGAAATTCGCCGAAATGTTACGTGTTCGGCTCGGCACGAGACTTCCCATCTACCTTCCGCAACGCATCACACAGTCCCTCGTGAAGATTCTCGGCGACTTCCGGGAAAAGGCGTCAGTGTTGGGCGTAAAGCAGTTTGTCATACAAACCCACTACGAGTCGCCGATGGAGGTGACGCCGGAGTCCAGGGCGGCGATCAAGCTTCTGCTGCAGGCCGGATGGATGATCACCAATCAGCACGTCTTCACAACCGCCTCTTCGCGGCGAGGCCACACCATCGCCCTGAGAAAGGTGCTCAACGACATCGGCGTGCTCACCTACTACACGTTCACCGTTAAGGGATACATGGAGAACAACCACAACTTCGCGACCAACGCGCGGGCCGTCCAGGAACAGCTGGAAGAGAAGGTTATCGGCGCCGTTCCCGAAGAGCTGCTCGCCTCGTTGAACGACCTGCCCGATAATGTCGGGGAGATCATCCAGGGAATCGCAGGGCTCAAGGCCAAGGCCGATATTCCGTTCCTGGCGACTGATCGCAATGTTCTCAACCTGCCGGGCGTCGGCAAGAGCCTGACCTACCGGGCCATCGGGATAACCCGCTATGGGCGACGTATCCTGGAGTTCGACCACGACGCCACGAGATCGCACAGCCCGATTATCCACAAGATGGGCAAGGTGCTGATCATCGAATCCAAGTCCATCAGCGAGTACCTGCAACAGCTCTCATCGATCGGGGAAGACCCGGACGAGTACCAGAGCCTCTGGGGTTACTCATTGGGTGAGACCGAACCGCGCATGGGTTTGTACGAATACCCCGAGTACGACTACGAAGTCACCGACAAGATCACCAACCTCCAGCTGGATTGATACAGGCTCTAGATACGCGTTCTTACGGAAGAGTTATTGACGGGGAAACGAGATAATCATCCTGGTTGTAGCCGTAGTCTATGCACGCCGAGGTTGGCGAGCTGACATATTCCGACGTCGAGGTTCGCCAATTATCGGTATCCCCATCCGATGATCCGGACACTCCGAGCCAGTCGGAGGGCAAGGCCGTGGGTGTGGCCGAGTCAAACCCATCGGAGAAGACAGGGCAGCTCGACGGCGGCGTGGATAGGTCCGAATATCCGATGCATATATCTTCGACGTACCACTTATCGGCATTGTTTCCAGTGTAATAGAAAGCTATTCGGATGGCCTGCCCCGACCACGATGAAATGTCGAGGAGGGGTCCCTGAATAAAGGAACTCGAGGTGATTACAAGGTCAGGCCCATCGGCAATGACCGTCCAGGATCCGTCTTCGGGGTCGGTGGACGAGGCCGGTCCGACCAGGATGTTATGCTCGTAGTAATAGCTCGAGTACCAGTCCTTTTCCTGGAAAGTCAGAGTCAGATATCCAACCCAGGTACAAGTGAAACCATTACCGGTGTATCCGGGATTGCAGTCACATTCATAACCCACCGGAAGGTCGGTGCATGTCGCGTTGGGATCACAATTGTTCAAGAGCGAATCTGCGCATTCATCAACCAGCGGATCCGTATCCGTATCGGTATCCGTATCCGAATCGGTGTCGCTGTCCGTATCCGAATCGGTGTCGCTGTCCGTATCCGAATCGGTGTCGCTGTCCGTATCCGAATCGGTGTCGCTGTCCGAGTCCGAATCGGTATCAGTGTTGCCTGTACCGGAGTCCGGCAAAATATAAGGCGGCGCCTGCTGACCACATCCCAAAACGAATACCGCAAAGGCGGACGCGAGCAAAAATAGTGACCACGAAACAAACCTGGTGCAAAGCATGGCTCCCTCACTTTTGTATAAAGCTGTTTTTATTACAGTGACTTCAGCCGGGCGTTTCAGGCCAAACTTTTTACAGAAGAATCGACAGGAGGGAGGTCGGGGCGTTGGGTGTGCCGAGGGCGTTGCATCCGCAGCCGTCGTCGTCGCCGCCGGTATCTGCGCCGCTGTCCACTCCGGCATCCACAACGGGCTGCGGCCATCCCGCCCACGGCCTGGCCGTCGGGATCTCGTGGGAGATGCAGTGCATGGCGCCTCCCAGATCAATGATGTGATCGGCATCGATGGGGTGAACGACAATCCCCGGAGCCGACGCCTCGTACGCGGCAACGGCCGCCGCCTCCGCATCCAGAAGATCCGCCGCGGTCTCGCCGCCATGCGGCGCGTAGTAGGAAGGCATGGCCACGTGACCGTTGAAGACCTCCGAGTTCATATGCGACCGGTATACCCAGTATCCGCCGCTCTGGTACGGCTCCAACATGGGAAGCCGTGTGATCTGCCAGGGATCTCCATCCACGTTGGTACTGGCCTCGATGATCGCCAGGTTGTCCTCCTGATCCTGGTAGTCATTGGGAAAATGCGGGTTGGAACAATGTCCGGAGCCGGTGCCGGAATCGACGGTGCCTGTAAAATATGTATCAGAGGGGTACTCGCTCAACAAGATGGAGGTCTCCCCCATGACCTTGGCGTACAGATCGATATGACCTGTGGCATCGAGGCAGATGGAGTTGAGGCTGATGATCTGCTCGCAACCGAGATAGTCGCGCATCAGGTCGTCGACGTCGGCATCGGACCATCCGGCCGGTTTTTCGTAGCCGTACACGATGTGAGAGAAGAAACAGGTTCCCTTCCCGTCGGACATGATATTGCCGCCGGAGAGCCTGTGGCCTGTTGAATAGTACGGTATGGGGGAACCGTCCTCGTTGATCCAGTCGTCCTCTGCCATGGCTATTGGCACCAGGTCGTCGTTGGGCCTGGAGTAGTCCGCGTCGAAGATGAAGCGGGTGCCGTCTTCCTCGAGGCCGAACTCGGGGCCGTAATCCCTTATCCAGATGCTGTCGATGGGATATTCGAGGTAGGTGTAGCTCTCCGGATCGATGTCGCGCCCTTCGAACAAATTCGTCATCGCGTTCTGCAGGCTGAGGGTGCCGGTGCTGAACACCACGTAGGTATGCCCTCCGTGCTGGAAAGCCTCCATCATGTCTGCCCACATGGTCTGGAAGGACTGCCCGTAGTTGACGATCGCGATAATTGTCGAATCCATCTCATCGAACTCACCGGGCCTCAAGACCGCGTCCTCGGGGGGAGGAGGAAGGGTGTCCGCAGCCGGAGGAGTGTACACCCAGTCGTTGTGCGGCCGGTACAGCTCCGGGTTTGCAAGCTCATCGGCGGTCGGAAGGACACTGGGTATGCGCTGAACCTGAAGCGGCACCTGCTCGGCTATTTCGCGCTCACGTTCGAGATCCGTGTCCGCGGCCGCGACGTCTGCCGCCAGAAAACATAACGCCGTAATAAAAGCTACTGCAATAAATCTCATTTTTCCTCCGTTGGCGCGCCGCGCCGTTGTCCTTACAAAATACCGCCTAAAATACCATCACGAGTGACAATAGAACTTGGCCCATCCATACAGCAACATGATTAGTTATTCATTTGTGAATTGGTAAAACATCGAAAACGTCCATCATGTATAGTGGACGCAAATCCACATGGAGGTATTTAAATGAAAACCTTGTACGGCTACTTTGCGGCTCTGTTGCCGACGGCGTTGCTTGTCTCCGGCTGCGCGATCCATACCCACAACGTTCAAGGAACCAAGAGCGGCGGCTCGACCGACGGCGAGGCCCGCGTCGAAAGCGAGGGTGAGTCCAAGGCTGTCCGGTCAAAGATCTCCGAGTCCGGAAAGACGGAATCGGACGCCCAAGTCGGGGAGAGGAACACCGATTGCACGATCCCCGAGGGGTTCAGTTTTGCGGATACCGGACCCGCTCTGCCGCAGGTCGTGGCCTCGGGGTCCATCGAAACCTCCCGTGCGGATGCAACCCTGATTGTCGACGTGGACGGCGGCGCATACGTCGAGTTCAACATGGAGTTGAAAAACACCGGCAGTGCCGCTGACACCGCCAGGGTGGGCTACGCGTGGCGCACGAGACTGAGCGGCAAGAAGGCGCCGCCCACACGGGTTGATTTCAAAGCGGGCGAAGTGAAGACCTGCCTTAAAAAGAGCGATCAACACATTCAGCAGCCTTTCGAGAACAAGGTTCATTACGTAGAGGTAACCATCGAGCCGGGAGCCTCGATGAACGTGATTGGCGGATATCAGGTGACCATCGCGAGGGCGGACAAGCCGGAGACCCTGTTCGGTTTCCACGACCATTTTTCGAGAAACTGGAAGAACTGGGACTGGCCCTACATCAAGGCGCCGCAGTACAAGAGCGTCGCCGCCGATCTCAAACCGTTCGTGGGAACATTTCTCACCACCCCTGCCGCGGAGAGCCGAATAATCCTGCGCGGCCGCGACGGGATCCACTGGACCCGCGCCATGTCCCACGAGCAGTATGTGACAAAGATACGTACTCCCGGCGCCCATGCCTGGAATTTCACGGCAGAACAGATACCCGTTCACGTGGGCTTCGAGTATCTCCCCGGTCTCGAAATTCAAAAAGAACTGGAGGCGTTCGAGAAAATCGTCAAGGCGAACCCCGGTGACCTCCGCGCGAGGATCAGGCTGGCGGATCTGGAACTGTACGGAGGAGATCCGGGCAAGCGCGTCAAGGGGCTCAAAAAGCTGCTCGCTGTCTGGGACAAGAGCGCAAAAAAACAACTCCTGACCGGCCGCAACGACGTGCGTGGCCCCGCGTACGTGGCCCTCGTCAAGTCCCTGCTCCAGCTCGACAAGAAGGCCGAGGCGAGGCGTTTCGCAAAGAAAGGATTGAAGCTCCTCGATTCCCTGGATGCGAACCTGGAGATGAACAAGCTCGCGGCGCGATGGCTGAAAGACGTGTCCGCCAAGTGATCAATGAAAGTACTCGTTCTCCATATCGCCGGCCGTCAGCTTCCTCCCGCGCTGGACCTTCTGCATCATCTCCCACATGCGCTTTTTGCGATCGGCCTTGCTCCTGGGCGGCGGGGGAATATTCGATCGATCAGCCGTGAGTTTCCTGCCGGAACCGTCGCCGGCATATTCGGGCAGAGAAGCGGGCGAGCCCGAGACGGCATCTTCTTCACCAAACCCCTCACGTTCCATTGATACGTCGACCGAACCTCCCCCCAGGCTTCCATTGAAGATCCTGACGAAGATGCGGATGTCGTCATCCTTGTCCGCGGCACGAACACGGGCGTTCCTGATGAGCAGAGCGCCGACGCCGTCGTCCTTTATCTCCCCGGGGATCTCAAGTTGGTTGACGAGATAGCGCCTCAACACCGTCAGGGAATGGGTTCCCTCGAACCGGTGAACGTTTCCGGGCACCTTGATCGGCATCATTCCGCGGGGCATCTTGAGGCCGAAGACCGAGTGAGATCCGTCCTGAAGAACTTTGTCGGAAAGATCGGGGTCAGCGGGTATCGTATCGCCCTCCCCTTTTGCTTCCGCAGGGTTTGTCCGGGGCTCCTCCATGGGAGCGACGTCCGATTTTTCGGATCCGCCTGACTGGCATCCCGCGAAAGCGGCGACGATCAGCGGGAGTATGGGAAATCCATCGATGACCTTCATCAATTGAACACCAGGGACCAGGAATTGATCTGAACGGTGGTGAATCCGGCTCGTTGCGACTGGACCGGCATCTTCACCGTGGTGAACTGCTGCTCAGGATTCCCCGGCGGCGTGGCTGCAATTTCAGCCTGGGTGGCCGCCCGCTGGGCGACCAGCTCGAAGGTGGTCTCCCCGCTGCACGAAGGACGTCGAACCATCTTGAGCCCGGACAGGAGCACGTTCTCGTAATCCCGAAACGGCAGGTTGATTACGTCCATCGTGCCATCGGGCGGTTCATCCGTATCCCAGGAGAGCCTGCCGTACTCTGTCACGCTGCTCCAGGGCGTACCCGGGCCGGTTGCCGGAGGACCGAAATTGACGCCCCAGATCCTGGAGCCGCCCGACTCGCAACCATCCAGGGTTCCCGAATCGAGTATTGCCGGAATGTAAGTCACGAAGTAAGCCACATCCTCGAAGACCACCGGCCTGCCGAGCATCTTCTCTCCCATGTTGAAAAAGACGCCCTGAATGGTGGGCGCCGAAGCGCCGTCGAACCATGCGATGGTATCGTTCATGCCCTGTGCCTGAGTGCGCAGATCGCCCACCGGGGTCATGTTGATCATCTCGGCGCTGACATCCTCTTCGCCTATCCACCAGTTGATCTCCGGCGGCTCGCGTTCGGTGTTCGCAGCGCCCCCGCCTACCTCCACAACGTAATTGATCTTCTCGGTCAACGAGAAGATCCGGTTGTGGTTGAGGGTCTCAATGGCGTCGAGCTGGCCCGTGCCGAAGATGATTATATTGTTGCGATCCCTGTCCTGCACGATTGTCGGCGCCCTTATTATCGGGATTCTCGGGAAGGGGTAGTCCGCGTCGTCGCATGGGAGTCCGGTGCACGCATCCACGCCCCAATCGTCATCGATTGCGAACAGGTTCAGCATGCCGGTGCACTCATTGGTCGGATCGGTGTTCTTGGCGGCGCAGCAATCGTTGCTTCCCGGCGCATAGGCGCTGCCCGGATAGACGCAATCCTTGTAGGGATAGTGGTGCGTGATCAGGGTATCGAAGTACATTTGCAGGCACCAATCCGTGTCGGGATTGTCGCCTGACATTCCGATCCTCCACAGGCGGCCCCTGTCGTCTCCAAGGAAGGCCTCGTCTGCCACCGTGGCGGAGCGGCTTCCTATGGGCACCGCCGGGGTTCCGATGAGCTGTGCCGTATGTGCATCGCCGCCGCCGCATATGTCGTCCACATTGCTCGGGTCCAGGTAACGGATCAGCTCTCCGTCGGCCACACGCACGATGTAGACACCCGTGGAGGTCTCCGGCCCACCGTTCTCGTCGTTCTTGTAGCCGCCCGGAAGGATAGCCACGGCTTCCTCGTGGAGTACATTCGTGCCGGTTCCAGCGGGGACCGGGGCGTCAATGAAAACGTACGCGAGGGCCGGCTTGCCCAATGGAACACCCATACCGAATGACGATCCGTTAAAGAACACCGAGGCGGCGTTGTTACCGGCCTTGTCGACGAGAGGATCGGCAGTACGCTCGGAGATCTCCCACCTGAACCCGGGTCTCTCAGAGGGATTGGTCACGTCGAGACAGTAGTATCCCACCGCACCCTTTCCGAAGCTGCCCAGAACCACGGAACGCCACTTGTCCGCCTCGTCTGCATCGGCGGGATCTCGCCAGAGCCTCACGTCTGCGGCGACCGGCGACCCGTCCACGCCGAAGAAGTGCTGGTAGATACCGTTGTCATCCGACAACGGGTCGACCACGTAATCGTCGATCAAGTGCGTTACGGGATTCTCGGTCAGGGTCCAGGAGATGGGGTACTGCTTCCCCACGGTATTCAAAAGGGTGTAGGGCACGAATCCCCATGCCTCCACGTCACCGTCTTCCCCCCATACGTTGAACGAGTGGAGCACGCTGTCACCTGTGCCCACATAGAGGTAGGGCGGGCGGTTCATCCGCATCACCGTGTCACCAGTGGAGTCCGTGTACTCCTGGGACCGGTATGTGTTGTACGAGGCGAACGGCAGCCGCTCCATCGGCGGTCCGAGGATGGCCGGCGTGGAGTTGTAGATGTCTGCCAGGGGATGCTCGTCCCTGGCGCTCCCGACATCTCCGTGGAGGTGTATCTTCACCTGGTTCACAATATCGGTCCTCGTATCGGAAAGGCCTTCCGGCCCCCCCACGTCCTTGTCTTTCAGAGCGCTTATCTCGATGAGGGCGTCGGGATCGCCATACTTGACGGTGTCTTCACTATAACTGATCGTGCCCAACCTATCTTCATTGATGGTCCAGATGTCGCGTGTGTTCTGGTTCTTGAGGAACTCGTGAAATTCCACGAGGGTATTGTCCACGGGATCGCCGCCGATGCCGTCCTCGACGCAGGAATAACCCTGGCGATAGAGATAGCCTCTCCATGGCTTGCCACCCACTATTTCGAAACCGGAGTTGAACTCGTACTGGGCCACGCCGGCGGCATCTGTAATCGCCCCCGTCTCGATGTTGCCATCGATCTGGTCGGTGGTAACGACCTCCGTGCGAGTGGCGGTGGTCGCGGTAATCTGGCTGAGGATCAGGTCCAGAATAGCCGAGAGTTCTCCGGAGCTGTTCACGAAAATGGCACCGTCGTCATCCCAGGGCGACAGGTCGCCGGTCTCTCCTCCACAGTTGTTATCGTCGTCATCGCAGAAGGTCAGATCGGCGCTTCGCCAGGGAGCCGGGTAGGCGAGGTCCCAATCAATCGGCCACCCCGTCAGGGCCAGCCGGTTGAGAAACTGCCTCGGAGTGAGGAAAGCGTCTGTTGTGCTGGCACCGTCGTTGTACTCTCCGGCCAGACACTCGGTCTCGGTGGCAGGGATGCCCACCTGTATGCATTTGGAATCCTGCGCGTTGCACTCGTAGGGTTCGCCCGGATCGCACACGGAATTCCAGTTGAGATCGATGCAGTCCCATGTGTGGGTCGCCTCACAATCCACATCGCCCCTGTCCCCAGCGTTGAAGCCGATGACCACCAGGAGGATGGGGTCGATTCCGTCCTCAGGAGAGATGAGGTCATGAAGCTCCTGGACCTCCCGTAGAGACGAGTTCCACGGGCACGAATATGGATCGCTGGAGGGAATTCCATCCGGCGCTACGGGCGGGTTGACGTCGCAGTACGCCTGGGGAAACTCGAAGTCGGGGGTGGGTTGCCCGTCACTGATGAAGATGACCACCTTGGGACGACAATTGAAGTAGATGTCCGAACCCACCGAAGTGGCGGCGGGCTGCATGGCCGGGTCGTTGTGAAAATAGTATCCCACATCGTCGAGGAGCGCTCCCATCGGAGAACAATAAAGAGGCTCTGCAGTGTTGAGCACCTCTCTGATGCTGCGGTTGCTCGCCTCCAGATCGGCGCTTATGGGCACCATCGGTCCCACGGCGTTTGCGTTCACCGCGCGGGCGCCGGCGTTCCATGTGCAGGCTTTTCCTTCCACCGAGGCGCCGGTGTACCACTGCTTGCAATCCCATCTGCGGCTCTCACCATAGTTCCAGAGCCCGTCGTGCTCCTCGACCAGCGGGGGATCCGTGGAAAGAGACGCGGGGGCGGGCTTGTTGTCGTAAGTCATGATACCGAAGCGCGCCAGGGTTCTGTAGCGCTCGAGGATACCGTTGGTGGGCCGGCTGGTAGCCTTGTCGTGATAGTTGTAGCAGAGTTCCGGCGCGGTGCCGGTGGCGGAAAAATAGTTTTGCTCAGAGTCGATGATGAGCTTGCAGGCGTGTCCCGTGGACATGGTGGTGTACTCGACTCCGATGGTGGGTCCCACGCACTGTCCGTAAGTGTCGTTCCAGTTGGCGTCGGAGCAAGACACGGCGCGGTAGTGGCTGTGGGCAACGTCCCTGTATTCCTTGATATACGTGTTCACGTCTTCGGATTCGATTGTGGACGCCTGGATCGCGGGCCTGATCTCCGGATTTTCGAGAAAGCAGTGGAACTGATCGGACGGGATTTCCCCGAGCATTACGTCCTGGATCTGTTGCCACGAGGTTCTCCTCACGTCACCGGCGGTCGGATCGTTGGCGGCGGCGCACTCCAGCTGGGCCTCCAGCCACGATTGACTCGCGCTATCCGGATGCTCCCCCAGCCAGTCCATGCTCCCCGAGGAATCGATGACCAAAAGGACGTTCGGGTTCACGAGTTTGCCCGAGATCTGGGCGGCGGCGGCGTTCCCGAAAAGGAAAACCAACGCCGCTGCCCCGAGAGACAATCTCAATGCCATGTTCTTTTTTCCCATTACCGTGGTCCTTCTTTTATTGTCCGAAGACCCCGATGGGGCCCACAGTCATTATCCCGCGTGCCTGCGCACGTCCCTGGGCGTAATTGAAACCGGACGGAACGCCGACGCTCAGGCCGTTCCCCCCCTGTCCGTATATTGAAGTGGCGTCCACCGTGAAAATGTACCAGCCGTAGTTCTGCTCGTCGGAGCAGGAGTATCCGGGGGGGCATGGGCCGACTTTCGGCGTGGTCTGCCTGATGGTGGTCCTCGCCCAGACTCCCATCATGTTGTCAAAATCGGTGTTCCCCGAGATTGGATAGGAGAGCTGGTGCACACATGCGGGAACGGTGCCGTCATTGACGGCGCAATAGCCTCCCGGAACCGTGTCGAAAATAATCGGATGCGTGTTGACCACGCGCCTTCCCGATTCCGGGTTAAGGGGGATGGCGTGCTCAACCTCCATGAAATCTTCCGTCAGGCCCGCATCGGCGGTGATGACATCGTACTCG
>JAUXHN010000069.1 GCA_030621515.1 Deltaproteobacteria bacterium
GAAGTATGCGACGACGGGAATCTCATCTCCGGGGACGGCTGCAACTCTACTTGCACATTGAATGACGAATGGGATTACGTCGCGAACAGCCTGTACGATGGCGATCAGCGCGAACCGAACCTCGCTTGCAGCTCGGATCGCGTGTTCCTCGCGTTCTCGGACTGGAGCGGAACCGAGGAGAGCGGAGCCGGCGTGCGCGTGCGTGTTTTCGGCGCGGATGGAATGCCGGTTAACGCGTTCGGCGGCGGCGATACGGAAATCGCCGTCAACACTACCACGCAAGGTAACCAGTCCCACCCCCGTGTCGCGCTCAAGCCTGATGAAACCATCATCGTAGTGTGGACCGACGACGGGCAGGACGCCGTCAACTCCCTCGATGTTCGAGGTCGCCTGCTGGATCCGTCACAAACAGATCAGGAGGACGATTTCTGCCTCAGCTCGATTCAGGAAGATGATCAGCAGAACCCAGCAGTCGCCATCGATGACAGCGGAGGGTTTCTCGCAGTCTGGGTCGACAACAACGCCGGTGGCGCTGATGTTGACGGCTACGGGATCAAGGGCCGCCTGTTCGACGCAGACGCAACGCCGCGCGCCAACTCGCAGACCGGTGACGACAACGCCTTTCAGATCAACACGCACACCACCTCCAATCAATTCCAGCCGGACGTCGCCTGGCTCGGAGATCGATACCTGGTGGTCTGGGCCGACGCATCGGGTGACCTGGACACTGACGGGTACGGAGTGGTCGGTGTTCTGCTCGATGAGGACGGCGGCATCATCGGTCCGGGAGACGACTTCCTGATAAACACAACCATCACGGGAATGCAGGCCACACCGCGGATAGCCGTTCAGCCCGGGCTGGGCGCGGTCGTGGTCTGGACCGACAACAGCCTGACCGATGATGTCTATTACTACGGAATAAGAGGTCGATTGCTGGACGAAGAGGGCGCCGGAAGAGAAAACGCCCTCACCTCTTCCGACGAGGACTTCCAGATCAACACCACCATGTCGGAGGGTCAGCAACTTCCCGTTCCGACCACGATGCCGGACGGGCGGTTCGCCGTGAGCTGGCAGGACTGGAGCGCCTCTGACGGATCCGGTTCGGGAATCATGGGCCGGGTGTTCTCGGCTGACGCCGATCCGCTCAGTACCGGCCTCACATCACAGGGTGACGATTTTCAGATCAACACGACGTTCATAAATGCCCAGATCACTCCCGAGATTTGCAGCGTGGAGGAGTGGTTCTTCTCGGCCTGGGAGGACAATAGCAGCGCCTCTCCGGATGACCTGGGCTCATCGGTACGCTATCGACTGCTACCGGGACCATAGGACCCGGTTTGCGCTAGGAGGAGTTCCAATGAGATGGATCCTGATTGTTTCGGCACTGTGGCTCTGGGCCTGTGAGAGCGGGAGCGCGCCCATGGCATCCCTGGACGGCGGAAGCGACACCGACAGCGACTCGGACACTGATGGGGATACGGATGGAGATACGGACACCAGCACCGAGGAATGTCCCGAGGGCTGGTGTGGAGATGTCTGTTGCGAGGATGACGAGATCTGTCACGAGGGTGAGTGCATCCCGGATCAGGGCGACTGCGTGGACAACCAGGAATGCCAGGAAGACAGCTACTGCGACGAAGGAACCTGTGTTCCCTGGGGCGAAGGCGATTTCGACACGGATTGCACTCAGATGTCGATCGCAGGCCTGTTCCAGCCGGGAATACAATGTGAGTTCACCGTTCCACCGCCTTCCGATCCGTACCCCGATCACGTCAGGGTTCTCAGCACCCCGATGGTCGTGGACTTCAACTTTGACAATGACCCGAGCACAATAAGCCCATCCATCATCGTCATGACATACAACGGCGATGACGGGTCTTCCGGTTTCTACCTCGGTTCTCACGGCGTGATCCGGGTGCTCGACGGCAGCACCTGCAGTCTTCAATACAACGTGGGCAGCCAGTTGAACGGATGCAACTCACCGGCGATCGCCGATCTGGATCTGGACGGACGTGCCGAGATCATCGCCCACACCGGGTACGGTGGAGTCATAGCCTATCGGTACAACGAAACCCTGGACACCTTCGAAGTTCATTGCCAGGGCTCCCTAAGCTTCGCCGCGCAATCGAGCGGATGGTCCGCGCCGTCCGTATTCGATCTGGACGATGACGGCTCACCCGAGATCATGTCCGGCGGCATCATCTACGACGCCGACTGCAATCTGCTGGACGACGGGCTGGGCCTGACGGGACACATGTACTCCGGCGCCGGTTACCCGGTGGTCGGCGATATGGACGGCGAGCTCGACACTCTTGGTAATCCTTCAGTGGAGATGGCCACCGGTGCAGAGTTGTATCGTTTCGACACCACGAGCCAATCCTGGCAGGAGGTATGGAGCGGCGGCACGATGGGATACATCGCGATCGCCGACTTCGGCACGTACGGCGACGATCCGCTCCTGGACGACCGCATGACGCTGGACGGAATCGCGGAGATTGTAGTCGTCACGGCGCCCTCGGTAAGAATAACCACCATGAACGGTCGCGTGATCTTCGGACCGGTGGACATGCCGTCCGGGCAGGGGGGCGGCCCGCCGACAATCGGCGATTTCGACGGCGACGGCCTGGCCGAGGTGTCGTGCTCCGGCTCCGACTCCATCGCGGTTTTCGACATCGACTGCACGGGCCTTCCAGACATGGTCTATTGCGGCTCTCTGAACACAAACGGAGTGCTGTGGTGGCAACCATCACAGGATCATTCGTCCAACAGGACAGGTTCGTCCCTGTTTGATTTCGAGGGCGACGGGCGCGTCGAGGTCATTTACGCAGACGAGGCCTTTACCCGGGTATACGACGGGCAGACCGGCGAGGTGGTTTTCAGCCAGTATCACTCGTCGTGCACCTGGAACGAAAACCCGATAGTTGCCGACGTGGACGGTGACTTCAACGCGGAGCTGATCGTGCCCTCCAATATGAATTGCGGAACTATTCCCTCGACCATGGGCAGTTTGACGTATCCGACGAGCCCCCTGGGGAACCCCATGGATCCGCTGTTCAAGGGGCTGCGCTGCGACACAAACGCCGACTGCATCAGCGGCAACTGCAACATGAGCTATTGTCGCTGCACATCGGATGCGGATTGTGGCGGCGCCGGCACCGGGTTCGTCTGCGCCCCGCCGCCAACGACAACACCCGGCGTCGGCGATACATGCCGCGCCGAGTGGCTCGGGTCGTACAACGGGATCAGGGTCTATGCCGACGTGGCGGATCGATGGGTCGGTTCACGCACCATCTGGAGCCAGCACGCATATTCTGTGACGCACATCGAGGAGGACGGAACCGTCCTTCAAACCTCCAGCTGGGACCAGAACTGGCTCGTGAGCGACATGAACCACTTTCGGCAAAACGTACAGGGGGATGCCATCCCCTTCTCCTCCCCGGACATGACCGCGCAAGACGGCCAGTTCACTTGCAACACGGAAGGTCATGCAATTCTACAGATCGAGGTCTGCAACCGGGGCACTCAATCCGTGGGCGCCGGCGTACCCGTGGCGTTCTACGATAGCCCCGCCCTCGTGTGCCTCTCGGAGACAACCGCCATAATTCCACCCGGAGACTGCGAGATACTCAACTGCACATGGGAATCCCCGCCGATCTCGGCGGCAAACGCTGTAGACGTCACGGCCATAGCGGACGACGACGGCACCGGCTCGGGGGAAAACACCGAATGTGTCGAGGGCAACAACAGCGCCGTGATCCCGGACGTGTTCTGCATTCCCGGCCCCGAGTAGATCAAGCCGGAATAAAAACAAATCCCCGCAAATCCCTTGCTCCGACACTGCAATAATGCTACGAACCGTCCGCTCGAATCGGTACAAGGAAAAAACGATGTCAAACAAATGCGAAATATGCGGCAAGGGTCCCATGTCGGGAAACAAGGTAAGCCACTCCAATCGCAGAACCAGGCGGGTCTCCAAGCCAAACATCCAGAAGGTGAAGGCCGTCGTCAACGGAACTCACAAGCGCGTCCGCATCTGCACCCGCTGCCTGCGCTCCGGTAAGATCGAAAAGCGCTCCAACTAGCCCCCTCCCAAATCTTCCCGAACAACTGTACAATGCCCCGATGACAGAGGATCTCTTCTCCAGAGCCGTGGACGGCGACCATGCCCTCACCCCCCTCGCGGACAGGATGCGGCCGAAAACCCTGGACCAGTTCGAGGGCCAGGAGCACATCCTCGGCAAGGGACGATTTCTCGAGCGGGCCATCATGGCCGATCGCGTCCCCTCCCTGATTCTCTGGGGACCTCCCGGTACGGGCAAGACCACACTCGCCCGGGTGCTTGCCAACCACACCGGCGCCCTGTTCGTCTCCCTGTCCGCGGTGGGCGGCACCGTCAAGGAAGTGCGCGCATTGATCAAGGACGCGGGCGAGCAACGCCGTGCCTTTCGAAAGCGAACCATCCTCTTCATCGACGAGATCCACCGGTTCAACAAGGCCCAACAGGACGCGCTTCTTCCCAGCGTGGAGAAGGGCGTGGTCACACTGATAGGAGCCACCACGGAGAACCCGTCGTTCTCGGTGATCTCCGCGCTCCTCTCGCGCTGCAAGGTGCTGACCCTCGAGCCCCTGGACACGGAGGCGCTCAAGAAGATCCTCAAGCGCGCTTTGAACGACAGCGATCGCGGACTGGCCCTGGCAAACGTGGAAATCGTAAACGACGCGCTCGATTTCATGGCGGCCGGCGCTCGCGGAGACGCCCGGCACGCGCTGTCCACGCTCGATCTGTCGGTCCGGCACGCAATGGAGGGTGAGAAGCCATTCGTGGTTGATATCGCCTGCGCGCAGGAGGCGGCCCAGGCAAAAGCGCTTCTCTACGACAAAACCGGCGAGGAGCATTACAACGTGATCTCGGCCTTCATCAAGAGCCTGAGGGGCTCCGATCCGGACGCCGCGCTCTACTGGATGTTTCGCATGATCGACGCGGGTGAAGACCCTCTGTTCGTCCTGCGGCGTATGATCATCTTCGCCTCGGAGGACATCGGCAACGCCGACCCCCACGCCCTGCAGGTGATCATGGCTGCGGACGCCGCGTACCAGCGAGTGGGAATGCCTGAGGGCGCCTACCCCCTCGCCCAGGCTTGCACATACCTGGCCTGCGCCGCAAAATCCAACGCCCAGGTGAACGCCATCTCCGGTCCTCGCGGCGACATCCGCGAGCACGGACCGTTGCGGGTGCCCCTCAAGCTCAGGAACGCCCCGACCTCGCATATGAAGGACTGGGGCTATGGGCGGGAATACCGCTATCCGCACGATGAGGGCGGGCACGCGCCCGGAGAGACCTACCTGCCGGACGAGCTCGCCGGGAAACGCTACTACATACCTCGCGACAGCGGCGTCGAAACCAGGATCGCCGCCCGGCTCCGGGAACTTCGGAGCGAACCTGAAAACAGTGATGAGTGATATCTCGCCGAGCTACTTGTCAAAAGCCTTTTTCACGGCTTGTGCGACCATATTCGAGTCTGCCGAGCGAGCCATTGTCACCTTCATGTCGGGCTCCGCATTCATGGCCTTGCCGATGGCGTAAACGGCGCCTTCGTTGCCCGCCCACGCGCGGCGGGCCAGGCCGTTGGACACATCCCAGGAAAGCATCATCTCGGCCTTGCGCGCGGTGTCATCGGCTCCGTCGAGGAGCATTCCGAAACCGCCGTTGACGACCTCGCCCCACCCGACGCCACCACCGTTGTGCAACGAAACCCAGGTAGCTCCTCTGAAGGAGCCTCCCACAAAATTCTGCACGGCCATGTCCGCAGTGAACATGGATCCGTCCTTGATATTTGATGTCTCGCGGTATGGCGAATCCGTTCCGGACACGTCGTGATGATCGCGCCCCAGAACGATGGGGCCCTTCACCCTACCGGTCGACACCGCCTCGTTGAACGCAAGGGCGATCGCTATTCGGCCCTTTCGATCCGCGTACAGGATTCGTGCCTGGGAACCTACCACCATCTCGTTTTCCTGCGCACTGCGAATCCAGTGCACGTTGTCGAGCATCTGCTGCGCGATCTCGGGATCGGCGCTCGCCACCATCTTCTCCAGAACCTCGACGGCAATGGCGTCGGTCTCTTTGAGATCATCCGGATCGCCTGAGCAACACACCCACCGAAACGGCCCGAACCCATAGTCAAAACATATGGGTCCCATGATGTCCTCGACATAGGAAGGATATGCAAAACCTCCGTCCTCGCCGATGATCCCCTCGGCGCCTGCGCGAGAGGCCTCGAGAAGAAATGCGTTGCCGTAGTCCCAGAAGTACATTCCGCGCGCGCTCACCGTATTCACGGCCCGGACCTGGCGACGTAGCGACTCGTAAACGGTTTCCTTGAACCCGGCGGGGTCACTCACCATCATGGAATTCGATTCCTCGAAGGAACGCCCCGCCGGGTAGTACCCGCCGAGGAACGGGTTGTGCAATGATGTCTGGTCGCTGCCGAGGTCAACATTGATCCCCTCCCGGGCCAGTCGCTCCCAGAGATCAACCACATTGCCCAGGTATCCGAGGGACAGGGGCTTCTTCTCTGTAACGGCGCGATCGATCCTCTTGAGCAGTTTGTCGAGATCTTCCTCGTACTCCTGTAACCACCCCTGTTCGTGCCGGGTCTTCAGAGCCTTCGGATTGATCTCTGCCACCACTCCCACGGCGCCGGCAATCACCGACGCCTTGGCCTGTGCGCCGCTCATTCCTCCGAGCCCGGAGGTGACGAACAACTTGCCCGCGAGATTCTGATCAGAATCCAGATTCAGGTATTTCCTGGCTGCGTTGAGCAACGTAATGACGGTTCCGTGCACAATTCCCTGAGGACCGATATACATGAAGCTGCCCGCCGTCATCTGCCCATAGGACGTAACGCCCAGCGCGGCCATACGATCGTAGTCCTCCCTGCCGCTGTAGTTGGGGATGACCATGCCGTTGGTGACCACAACCCGAGGCGCATCCGGGTGGGACGGGAACAGCCCCAGGGGGTGCCCCGAATAGAGAACCAATGTCTGCTCGTCGGTCATCTCGCTGAGATACTTCATGGTCAGTCGGTACTGGGCCCAGTTCTGAAAAACGGTGCCGTTGCCGCCGTACGTGATGAGCTCGTGGGGATGCTGGGCCACGGCCCGATCAAGGTTGTTCTGGATCATCAGCATGATCGCCGCCGCCTGGGGACACCTTGCAGGATACTCATCTATAGCGCGGGCCCTCATCTCCGAGCGGGGCCTGAACCTTCGCATGTAAATTCGACCGTCCCGCGCCAGCTCGTCGGCAAATTCACCTGCCAGCTCGGCGTGCATCGACACGGGAAAATAGCGCAGCGCGTTTGCCAGCGCCTGTTCACGCTCTCTCTTCGCAAGCACCTGGGGCCTCGACGGAGCGTGACTGATACCTTCCTCTGCGGGCGGCATCTTCGGAAGTTTTGCTGGAATACCACTGGTGACTTCGTCGGCGAATTCGGACATCTGCCACCTCCCTGGACGAAACTCGTCCCGCTAGACCCCTCAGGTGGGTCCTTTGCAGACCTTTGCGGCCCGTGCTGCCGAATACCTTCTCTCATCGGACTCCATGTGGCAACGCTTGTACTTCTTCCCGCTTCCGCACCAGCAGGGATCGTTCCGACCAAGCTTCTCGGCCGGCTGCACCGGGTCGTCAACACCAACCGCTTTTTTGAGAGCATCGATTATGCCCATGACAATCTCCTCACGAAAAAACAATGTTGGACAAGCATCATAGGGAATACTATCACAAGCAAAATAAAAGGTTTTGGGGAAAGGACAAACCCATGAAGCACAAACGCGTACTATTGTTGGCCCTGCCGGTCGTACTGGCGGGATTGGGGCTGCTGGTTTTACCCTACTGCGGGGGCATGAACCTGGACCTGGACGGCAGCGGCGAAGGCAGCGCGTCGGGATCCGGATCCGGCGGCGGAGTGGGCCTCGGGGATCTTGCCAACGCGGCGGCGAATTGTCCCAACCTGGCCAGCGTGAGCGCCATCTCCAGGGTAAACTTCGCAAGGGAGTTCGGAATCGACGCGAGGGCGGCGGCAAGGTTGGAAGCTGCGCTGAAGGCGTCCGTCGAGCTCAAGAACCTCTCAAGGAGCGTCAACGCCGATCTCAAGGGCGCCTGCGGACGTCTTGCCAGGGATCTGGGGGCGAACCCGGGCAACAACGCCAAGTCGGCGTGCAACGCAGCCGCAAACGCAATAAAGCAGCTGAAGGCAAAGGCGGGCGGGAAGTTCAAGCTGAGCATCCAGCCGCCCCGTTGCGCGGCCTCCATGGACGTCATGGGAAAGTGCGCCGCCGACTGCGATGCGAACATCAAGCCCGGGAAGGTGGACGTCAAGTGTGAGGGAGGGAAGCTCTCGGGCAAATGTGATGCCAATTGCTCGGGGTCGTGCGAGATGAACGCGGGCGCGTCGTGTAACGGCACCTGCGAGGGTACCTGTACGGCCGGGTTCAGCGGAAGATGCGACGGCGAATGCGAAGGAAAGTGCGACGGTAGTTCCACGCGCGGCAAGGCCAGCTGCTCGGGCAAGTGCGAGGGCAAGTGTCACGCAGGCGCGCACGGGTCGTGCACGGGCTCGTGCAAGGGTGAGTGCAAGATCAAGGGCTCCGCCAGGTGCTCGGGAACCTGCACCGGCGGCTGTAGCGTAAAGATGAAGGCGCCCCATTGTACGGGCGAGGCCAAACCCCCGAAGATGTCCGCCGAGTGTGAGGCGGAGTGCAATGCCAAGGTGAGCGCCAAGCTCAAGTGCGTGCCGGCAAGAGTGGCGGTATCTTTTGTCGGAGCGAAGGACATGAAGGCGGCCGGCAAGCTCAGGGCCGCGCTCCAGGCGCACCTGCCCGCCATCCTCAAGGTGTCCATCGGGATGAAGAACAAGCTCATCAAGGCATCCGGGCAGATCAAGACCGTCGTGAACGGCGTGAAGGGGAGCATCAAGGCCATGACCAGTGGATCGGCGAACCAGGCGGCGCGGCTGACCACGTGCGTCGCGAACCCGTTCAAGGGCGCATTCGACGCGGCGGCCAGCCTTCAGGCGAGCGTGAAGGTCTCCGTCAACGTACAGGCCAGCGCCCAGGCATCCGCGGGAACAAACTGAAGATTAGTCGATGGTTCCGATCTTGGAGACCTCGAAGCTGAACTCCTCTTCACCGCTGGCGATGGTCACTTCTATTGTATCGTCGTCCAGCCGTTCGAAGGAGAGGGACACAAATTTGTCGAAGGGCGTATCCAGCCTGTAGGTGCCCGCCTGGGGAACCGGATCTTCCCAGCGAATCTCAACGTTGTCGATATCGAGATCCCAGTCGCCCCGATCCGAAGTCCAGTACCGGTTCCCGTCCACGGAGAACCCCTCTATCAGGCCGCCGGTCAGGACGGTCTGGGTCCTGTCGCCTCCGCCCGTGGTCACTTTTTGATTGGAGAGTCGGGTCCAGACCAGCTCGTGAACGACATTGCGGCTGGAGTCCTCGGAGCTCCAGGTCACCGTGGCGGTACCGGTAACGCTGATGCGCCCGTTGGAAAGATCCTCCCACTCGTGGTCCACTACCAGGTTGCCCGCAGAAGCGGACACCACGGTGATCGAGTGGCTGCCCGAATACTCCTGGCCGTTGTATTCGCAGTTGCCCGCGTTGACGCCGTACTCGATGGTCAACGTTGCGTCCACCAGGGTGATCTCGGCGCAGGGCATCTGGTTCTCGATGAACTCCTTCAGTTCATCGGCGGCGGCTTCGGCGGCCTGCCCTATCGTGAAGTTCGTCGCGATCTCCACCGTCCCCGACGTGAGGACCGTCATCTGAGTCGACAGAACAACTTCCTCCAACGCCTGCAGCGCCTCGGAGGAAGTCAACGCCTCTTCGCCGCACTTCCCGAAACCGAATACGAACGGCAGCAGAAACACGAGTACAATAGATGTTCTTTTCTTCATTTCGATACCTCCCAATTAGAAATGTTAGCATTTGTTGGACCCGCGACGGGGAGAGGTGTCGAAAAAAACCCAAAAAAAAGGACCGGTCCCGGAAAAAGACATCCGGAACCGTTGGGGTGGGGCTTTATTGAAATTTTCACCACTCACGATGCCGCAGGAGGGAGAGCGACGCGCAAACCGTGAAACCGATAACAGTTTATTCCTATAAGCCAAAATCGTGCCAACTCCCCGAGAAATGGATTTTCAAGAAATCATTGAACTTTCAGCAGCATTGTCCGCCTGTACTTCCAACGTATTTGTTCTCGTTTTTTCAGATGTGAACAGGATTTTTCCGAAAACGAAGGCGAGAGTCTACCGAGATAGGCTCCAAGGGCCTACTCGATGGGGGTGGTTCCCTGCTCGGAAGTGGCGAGGAATTCGAAGGAGTCGATGATCACCTCGGAATCGTATATTCCATCCCCCGTGTCGTGAATATGGAAGGTCAATACAAACGTTTCTCCTCCGGTGATGGGCCACGCGGTCTGCAGCCATCCCGTGGAGGAACCCGTGGCCGAGCTATCCGAGCCCACATCTGTGGCACACTCGAACCCGGTGCCGGAGATATTGGTGGTCCAGGTTCCAAGTGGGCACGGCGGATCCCCGGGGTTCGGAGCGTAAAACGATCCGGTCGGATACCAGCAACACTCCGACAAGGCGGAGTTGATTGCTATGAAACAATACTCCTCCCCGGGAGTGCACGAGGTATCGCCGGGTTGGCAGGTGAAGTCGGAGTAGTTCAGCGGATCACGACATTCGGTGAAGTTGATGACCTTGGCGTTGCCCCCGTCAGTGCTGCCAGCCTGGAGTATGATGTAGAACTTATCGTTCACCGTACCCATTATGTAATCATCGTACTCTTCGGAAAAGAACACGTACTTTATTCTGAACGCCTGGGCGTTGGACGGCGCGGTTATCACAAGCTGCCATTCCATGACGTCGTAGATAAAGGTTGTCTCGGTGGTCCAGGGATCGAGCAGACTCACACCTCCGCACAAATTCTGCGAGTGAGCTGTTCCCAAAGCCGTCCCCGAAGCCATCAATGCATATGAATCATTCTTCTGCGGGGCCAGATCGTTGGTGACGGCGCCGAAATGGTTCACCGCCTCGTATGTATCCTCCAGGGCGCAGGTGGGTGCTGCAATGGGAGTTATGTAGTCGTTGGATACGACATAAGTAAAATCGCACAGGTCGATGGCGCAGAGCATGTTATCCATGGTCGGCCCCACTGCCGGACACGACGAGCAATCCATATCGATCACGCCTCCGTCCCCGTTAATTCCGCCGTCGGAGTCCGAGTCACTGTCGCCGTCCGTATCCGAGTCCGAATCCGTGTCTGTGTCCGTGTCTGTATCGGTATCCGTATCAGTATCCGAGTCGGAATTCGGATTGAAATCGTTGGTTGCTTCGCAACCGCTCCCGACGATCATCATTGCCGCCAACACCAGGTAAAGTATAACTTTTATCATCATTAAACCTCCATTTGCATTTCATTGGTTAGTGTGCAGGCGAGCCGACTTTTGTCAAAACGTCCCAAAGAAATGATTTGTACAGTGTTTTGAATGATCAGAAAATGAAGCCGCTGGCCAGACCGAGCGAGTTGTCGCCCACCTGCGGCGCAACTCCCAGGAACCGTGGCCCGCGTGCTTCGTGGCGCTCATCGAACCGCACCTTGTCAAGCTTGGTCAGCCGCCTGCGGTTCCGTAACATCCCGACGGTGCTGATCCCGAGAGTCACTCCGCCCACGGCGAAGAAGGCAACCGAGGTAGTGATATACGAACTCGAATCGTCATCGAACAGGTGCGACAGGGTCCTGAGGTAGAACACGAGTCCGGTCGCGATGCACGCCGCGCCGAGTACGATTCCGACGGTGGCGCCAATCTTCCGCCGGCGGTATACCTCGTACATGTAGTCGGCGAAACTCTTGGTTCCCATCGGATCCACCTGGTAATCCGAGTATTTGGACGAGAGATCGATTCCGTCGAGCACCTTCTCGACCCGGGCATGTTCCGACAGTATCGGTCCGTCCTCTGCCGCCCCGGATTCCACCGTCGGAGCCGCCTGAGCGGTCGGCGCGGACGCAACGCAGGAGAGGCCGTTTACCATGTCCGGTTGGTAGCCCTCGTTGCAGGCGCAGGTGGGCTGGCCCGTAACGACCACACAAGTCCCGTGGCCCGCGCAGGCGATCTTGGCGCACACGTCAATGGCTGGAATTATCAGCCCGGCGCTTCCCTCCGGCGGCGCCGGCACTTCATCCTGGGCGAACACCGCCGAACTTACCAACAATAGAAATACGACCATTATCGCACTCTTCATCTGGTTCCTCCCCTCGATTGGTGTATTAAATAAAGCACTTTTTTCTACTCGGTTCAACACTTCAAAGATCGTCCACTCGGGGTGTTCCCCACGACTTTCGAAATGCCTCGAAACGACCTTCCTCGATGGCTACCCGGGCCCGCGCGGTGCACTCCCCATAATGGTGAAGGTTGTGCAGCGTGAGCAACCTGTATACCAGCATCTCCCCCGCCTGAAAGAGATGCCTCAGATACCGTCGTTCGAACCTGGAACAACACGGACACGTGCAGCCCGGCTCGATGGGGCGAGGATCCTCCGCGTACCTGGCTTGCTTGATGTTTATCCTGCCCCCGTGAACGAATGCCTGCCCGTTGCGGGCGTTTCGCGTCGGCATCACACAATCGAACATGTCCACGCCGCAGGATATGGCCTCCAGGATATCATCCGGTGTTCCCACTCCCATGAGATACCTTGGTCTCTGGGCCGGCATGCGGGGGCACACCTCGCGAAGCACCCGGTACATCTCGGGCACCGGTTCACCCACCGAGAGCCCACCGATGGCGATACCGTCGAAATCCATCTGCGCAAGCTCTTCCAGATGAGACAATCTGAGGTCCACGTGAGTACCACCCTGCACGATCCCGAACAGCGCCTGGCCCTCTGCCCGTTCCACGTTCACCTGGCCCTTCGCCCAGAGAGTCGTTCGCTCCATGGCGCGGATCACCTCTTTTCGACTCGCTTCTCCCGGCGGGCATTCGTCCAGAACCATGGCGATGTCCGATCCCAGCGCCGCCTGGATCTCGATCGCTCTCTGGGGCGTCAACTCGACCCGATCGCCATCGATGTGCGAGGAGAACACTACGCCGCCATCAGTGACCTTCACCCGCTCGCCCAGACTGAAGACCTGGAAGCCGCCCGAATCCGTAAGTGTGGGCCCGTTCCAGCCCATGAACCGGGCGAGACCTCCCGCCCGCTCGATGATCTGCGCGCCCGGCCGAAGCATCAGGTGGTAAGTGTTGCCCAGCAGGATTGAGGCCCCGCTCGAGCGCACCTCGTCCGGATCGACCGCCTTTACCGATGCCCTTGTCCCCACGGGCATGAAAGCGGGGGTCGGCACCAGACCGCGCCCGGTGGTAATCACTCCCGATCGAGCGTCCCCGTCGGTGGCCCGAACCGTGAATTTGAATTCCGGCGTCATTTCTTCCTCGGCAAGATCAACATCGCGTCTCCATAACTGTAAAATCGATACCTTCGCGAAACAGCTTCCTCGTACGCAGCCATTACCAACTCCCGCCCCGCCAGAGCAGAAACCAGGCACAGCAATGTGGATCTCGGCAGATGGAAATTGGTCAGCAGGCCTTTGACGACCCGAAACTCGAAAGGAGGCGAGATGAAGATCCTGGTGAACCCATCGGACTCCTCCAACCTGCCGCTCCTTGCGAAGCTCCCTTCCAGCGTCCGAACCACGGTCGTGCCGACGGCGATGATCGGCCGACAGCGCACGATCCCGTCGTTGACGGTCGCCGCCGTGCTTGTGGATATGGAAAAATACTCCTCGTCCATCTCGTGGTCTTCCAGATTCTCTGCGGTTATCGGCCGAAACGTGCCCGGACCCACATGAAGTGTCACGTAACAAACCTCACAGCCGACCTCGCCCACCGCATCGATCAACTCTGGGGTAAAGTGAAGTCCGGCGGTAGGCGCCGCCACCGAGCCGTCGTGACGAGCGTAAACCGTTTGATACCGCTCCCTGTCCTCGATCACGGGAGCCCGCTTGATGTACGGCGGCAACGGCACCTCGCCGTGCATCTCCAGATGATCGCGAAGCTCTATCTGCGCGCGATCTACAACCAGATCCACCTGCCCGCGCTCGAACTTTCGTTCAACCCTTGCGCCAATCCCTCCGCCCAGATCGATCGGATCGCCGACCTTGAGCGGTTTGTTCGCCCTGGCGAGGGCGGTCCATCGGCACGATCTCTCGTCTCCGTCCACGGGTCGCACGAAAAGCACCTCCACCGCGCCTCCCGTCGGCCGACGGGCGCGCAGGCGGGC
This sequence comes from Deltaproteobacteria bacterium, assembly GCA_030621515.1. Classification (GTDB taxonomy): domain Bacteria; phylum Myxococcota_A; class Polyangia; order JAAYKL01; family JAAYKL01; genus JAUVAN01. Next base: position 14,346 of record JAUXHN010000069.1, read on the forward strand.
GGGGATTACCCGGGTGTCATTGGCCACAAGGAGCGATCCGGGTGGAAGGTGGGATGCGAGATCCTCCATGCGGGAGTGAGTGATCTGTCCGCTTTCCGGATCGACCACAATCAATCTCGAACCGTCCCTGCGCTTCGCCGGATGAGATGCAATCAGCTCCGCCGGGAGCGTGTAGTCGAAGAGCGCGGCTTTCACTGGAACAGGATCTGGTAGGGATATCCAGACGATGAATCACCGCTGTCGGGTGGCGGAATATGTCTCACGGCAACACACACGGGACCGGGGCCCGGCGTCAACGATGCGGCCTCGCCCTGGCCTGCCACCGCGTTGTTTATCGCCGTCTCCCTGGCGTTCTCTCCCATCACCAATCCCAGAACCAGGTCCACGCCCACTATTCCCGACACCTGAACCGTCGATGTCTGTTGCCCCGTGGGGAGACAATACCAGTCAACGTCAACGCCCGAGCCGAGCCGCCCCTGGATGGGAGTTCCGATCCTCGCGGCGGTCGCCGTCGACATTGTGTCGTTGGGCTCTCTCTCCACGGTGGAGGGATCGTACATCCGGTACAACAAACCGTATGGCTGGGTGTTGAAGGTTCCCGGCGGCACACCCGGCCTGCGCACTTCCTGAACCGCCAGGTAGACCGTTGGCTTATCGATCACTATGGGATGGATCTCCTCCAGTCCACCCACACCTTCCCTGTTTGCCTCCGCCAGTGGATCCGAACCGTCGGGCTCGATGATCTGAAGCGCGATATCCGCCAACGGAACCGCGCTGATCTGCACCTCCAACGCCCATGCACCCTTGGGGGGACCATTCAGACGATACCAATCGACATCGGCGTTTGCGCCGTCGGCGATGATATATCCGCGCAGCTGTATGCCGGGGACGAGGGTGTCGGCAGTGGCGATGGTGTCGTTGGGCTCGGTCTCGGCGGTGGGAATGCTGTTGTCCCGACCGTACATCAAAAAGAGATAGGCTCCCCCGGCCAGGATTCCCACACCCAGGAGCGACAGCAGGATGACCGTCCAGATGCGCTTCCTCCTGATGCTCCGCTCGAATCTGATCACGTCCGACTTGGTGCCCACGGGCATCTCCACCGCGCCGATCTGCACCGTAGAAGGATGCGCTTTTACAGGGCCGGTCGGCATGAGAGGCCTCTCACCCTCGGTCATCGGGAGCTGGGTCATTACCGGTGTCTCGCCCATATTCCACCGGCTCTGATCGTGATGCCGGGCTCCAGGATCGCCCATCTGCCAGACGGAGCCTTCCCGCGCCGCTGTAAAACTGGACGCCGCCGAGCCCGGATCTATCTGGGCCGCGATGTCCGCGAGAGAGCGTCTCATCTCCTGCGCCGACGAGTAGCGATCGCCGGGAGCCTTTGCCATGGCCTTGAGGATGATCTTATCCGCAGATGACGGGATCTCCAGATCCGGAAACCTGGTGGACGGGGGCGCCACATCTTCTGTCAGGTGCTTGGTGATGATGCCCATGGGAGTGCTGGCCGTGAATGGCGTCTCCCCGGTAAGGAGCTTGTGCATCACCGCGCCGAGCGCGTACACATCCGTCCTGGCGTCGACCCCCTCCTCCCGAATATGTTCCGGCGCCATGTAGTACGGCGTACCGACGAGAGAACCCTGCTGGGTGATATTCGTCCCGGCTTTCCCGCTCCGAAGTTTCGCCAATCCGAAGTCGACGACCTTCACGAACTCGGGCTGGTCCTGAGTCTCGTAGACCAATATGTTCTCCGGCTTCAGATCCCGGTGTATTATTCCCTTGGTGTGCGCATCTATCAGTCCGGAGCAGATCTGAACCATGATGTTGAGCACGCGTCCCAACGGCAGCACTCCTTCGGTTCTCAGCACCTCCGATAGATCGTGACCGTCGATGTACTCCATCACCAGGTACATCATTCCATGGTGAGAGCCGAAGTCGAACACGGACACGTTGTTGACGTGAGACAACTGACTCACTGCGTGAGCCTCCCGCTCGAAACGGCGGGCCACGTCCATGTCGTGGGAGAGCTCCCCGTGAAGGAGCTTCATCGCCATTATCTTGCCCATCTTGAGGTGCTCGACCCGGTAGACCGCGCCCATTCCACCCCGCCCGATGAGATCGATTATCCGGTACCGTTCATCGATGACCAGGCCGATCAGTGGATCGGCGGGGACCGCGGAGGCTCCGTCCTCGGTCGACAGGCGGTTTCCGCAGGAGCCGCAGAAGGCCGCATCCATCTCGACGGTGTCGTGGCAGTATGGGCACTTGGTCAAGAGATTCCCTAAAGAGCGCCTATCGCCTTCTGCGCTTCTTTGATTTCTTGTTCTCGGTCCTGACAACGAAATCGGCATCGAGGGCCGGCATCGTTTCCTTGCGTCCTCCTTGCAGATCCACGTCCCAGGTGCCTCGAACGGTACCGTATACGTCAACCATGGATTGAAGCCCGGCATCGGTCTCGCCTCTGAAGGCCACATAGACCGCGCACTTGGCCCCGACGGGGCATCCCTCGCCCACGTAGAGCAGGAACGCGGTAACCCCTTCCTCTGTGCTGATATTGACTACCCGGCCCCGGAAATTGACTTTCTTACCCGCGTACACGTTCGGATCCCGGGCGAGGGTCGGGTAATCGAGGCCCTTGTCCAGATCCGAAGACCACTCTTCTATGGCGTTATCGAGGCTCTGGATTCGGGTTACCTTCACGGTCCTGGTTCTGGGCGCTTTGCCCGGCGCGCGCGCGACCACCGTGACGAAGTGCTCTCCGATCGCCGTCAGGGAAACCGTGCTATTGAAGCCGGCCGCCGTCACCCCGACAGCCTCCCCGTTCACCATGACCGTGGCTCCCTCCTCTGCGGAGCCGGAGCATGTCACCGACTCCATGGCCACCACAGCCTTGTCCGCAGGCCGGTCGAGCCGCAGCGACGTAACCGGTATCGTGACTACCTGCTGTCCCTGCTCGATGCTCCCATCGGCATCCGTAAGCTGAAAGGAAACCCGGTGGATCAGGCTATCTCCTGTCTCGGAGTCCGCAACCTGAACATGGGAGAGAGGGATCTGGTGTGTAAATGCTCCGTTTACGGCCTGCACCGGTCGCCCACCTATCGCCAGCTGGATCCCCGGCGCCACCTGGAAGTTCAAACGAAAGAACGGCTGCGCGGTCGCGAGGCCGCTCAAGTCCGTGGACACCGTGTGTCGCAGGACTACCGTAAAGGTATGCATCTCGGGGCTCTTTTGAGGCTCGGTGTAGATCACCTGCACCGGGTTTACACCCAGAGCCAGCTGCTTCATGGGAAGATCGAACCGGGCCTGTCCGTTACTGACTGGAACCGCCTGCCCCTGCGCCTGCACAGTGGTGCCGACGGGAGCATTGTCAAAGGTGAGGACCACACTGAGACTGTCTCCATCCGACGAGGGAAACACCTGGGGTTTCAGATCGCCACTTCCCTTGAACACGAGAAGGTAGACGAGGAGGCCGGCGCCCAGGGCCACCACGATACCGGCGATGATGGCTACGATCAGGAGCCCACTGCCGGACTTGCGCGGCGACGGCTTCTCATCGTCGGGCCACTCATCGCCCGGATCGGTATCTGGATAGTGTTCTTCCTCCGCTGGGGTGCGGGCGCTCGGTGCCTCCGGCTCCGATTCCGGTTCCACGGGTACGCTGGCAGCCGGTTTGGCTACCGGTTCGAGGGGCGTGGTCGCGGCCCCGGGTTGGCGAATGGGTTGATCCGGTTGAGCTGGCGCCACCGCCTGCTTGGCCGCTTCCTCCAGCGCTTCACCGGTCACCGCCGGCATTCCCAGAACGGTTCGCTTCGCCTTGAGCGCTTCCTGCGCCGACATGACAGGAGCGGGCGCGGCAGCCGCCTGAACCGGTCTTGCCATGGGCGCGGGCGTGGCTGCGGCCGTTTGACTCGCGGGAGGAGCTGTCACCACGACGGCGGGAACCCCCAGAACGGTCCGCTGGTTCTCCAGGGCCTTTTTCTCCTGTGCCACCGGCATCGGTGCTGGAGCTACCGCCGCCATGGGGGCCGGCTTGACAACCGCCGGCGCCGGTTGCGCCGCCACGGGGGACACTCCGAACATCATAGTTTTGGCCGGAAGCCCCTTCGTCTTGGGTGCCTCTTGTCGCACCTGTCCGGGAGCCCCTTTCATCGGGCTGCCGCAGGCGCCGCAGAATTGGATATCATCGTCGTTGGACGTGCCGCACATCTTACAGTTTATCGCCACCTCGAAGACCTCCAAAGTTGCCGACGTCCAATTACGCATCTTCGGCAATTGATGATGGTTATTGTCAAATAAGGATGATAGTCAACGTTGAGCACATTCACAAGGACTGTGCGCCTGCAAGGTTCTACTTCCTTCCCTTGGACCCGGTAGCGAAAATAGTTCTGAATCGACCGCGATTGCCTGACAGCTCCACCACATGCGCCATCCCCACCGAGGAACCGTCCTCCACCAACGTCAACGGCACCGCTTCAACGGCGCCGGCCTGGAGGTAGAGCGTGTCATGCCATACTCCCTGCGCCGCCGGTGTCTTTCCGTCCTCCTGTGTCGCCTGCCCTCCCGATTCGTAGACATGCCCGAAAAGGCCAAATCTGATCCGCGCCCCGGCCATCATCCCCCTGAGCGCCGTGTCTCCTATGTTCACGCCTCCCCGACCCCGATCCACCGAGTGAACGCCGTTCCCCAGAGGCGGAGAGGCCGAGACGATGACAGTCGTCCTATCGCCCTTTGCCAGCGAGGCCACGTCCGCGAGATCACCCGGCTCGTAAGAGCATCCTCTCTCCTTTGCCTCCAGGTAAAAAGCGTTGTGGTAGCCCGGAAGGCTTAACAGGGAGATATGTCCCATTCGCACGCGTCGCACGACCGTCATATCAATAAGCTGTGGGCTCTTCTTCCCGGCCTTCGCGATGGACTCGCGAAACACATCCAGACTCTCCTGGGCGCCGGGGCTCAAGAACACGGGCACAGGGGCCTTTGCGAGCCCCTCGAGGATCCCTTCCATCTCGTCCTTCAGGAGCCCGACTCCCCCCGCCACGACGACCGCCTGAACCCCGGCTGCCTTGAACCTCTTCAGAAAAAAGGTCAGGTTCTCCATGGTCGCCGGGTTGGGCTCATTGATCCCCGCGAGCAGTCCGAGCACCACCACGCCGCTCTCTATTCCACGCACTTCCAGTTCGTACCCGTCTCTCTTGATTATGAGCGGCGGCAGCTTGAAGCTCTCTTTCACGCCATCGTCATGGGTGGGGGCGCACCTCAAAAACGGGCCGCCCTCCTGCTCGCCCGACGACGGCTCACCGGGACCGCTGCAGGCCGCGATGAAAAGAAACAACATCATGATGAAGGGCAGGCGCACGATCATGGCGGGAGTGTACGTTGCGACCAGGTTACTGGCAACAGGAGAGACCCCGTATGGAGTTCGGATTTTTCGTCATCGAGCGGCTACCTCTTTAGCCACCCGCCGGCGTCATCTTTATCGCCACCCCCTGCCGTAGCCCCGGCCACCCCGGCCATAACCGTTGCCCCGGCCTCTGCCATAGCCGTTGCCCCGGCCTCTGCCATAGCCGTAACCCCGGCCTCTGCCGTAGCCATAACCCCGGCCTCTGCCACGTCCCCACCCCAAGTCGTCGTCGTCGACATCGGCGCCCGGGCCGTATCCACGCGAGTAGTAGCGGTTGTACTTCTCGAGCTGCTCCTTGGTAAGCAGATCCATCACGTCTTCACGGAACCTGAGCCAGCTCGCGTCAATCTGTTGCTCGAGTGAATCGAGGCTATCGAGGGTGGCTGCGATCTTCTTCTTGTTGGCATTGGGTGACTCGTACAACACTGAGAGGCGCTGCTCCACCTCGTCGATCTCATCGAGAACATCTTCCAGGTTCTCCAGGGTCTTCGCATGGAGTCTGTCGACCTTGTCCTGTTGCGCCCCGGTCAACCCCAGGGCATGAATCATGCGTGGTCCGAACATGCAGTTTCTGCGATCCTGCGCTTGCAAGTTTGCCGCGATGAGCATCGTTCCCACGAAGGTCAAGAGCAGCAGGAGTCTGGGTCGTGATAGAGACATTGTTCATTCCTCCCGGGTTTCAATACTTGAATATAAAGTATTATATCGCAAAATGAGTCGGAAGATAGCTAAATTTTCGGCTCAGGCAACATCTTGAAACGGGAAGGCTGATCAGAAGGGGTCAGGATCAGAAGATCAGAAGATCAGAAGGGGTCAGGCCTAGAGGACCTGTTGCTCAAAAGCGAATTCAGCCAGCCGTGAAGACCTCAAGTCTATAGTTCCAGCGAGCACAGGGAGAACCGGCAAGTAGCCTCAGTTGAAGTTTGAG
>JAUXHN010000255.1 GCA_030621515.1 Deltaproteobacteria bacterium
AACATTGGACTATTGTGGCGTTGAATATTGTACATGAGAGGATGCGATCAATCATTAGCCCCCCCGTGGCCGCCCTGCAAAAAAGACTGACTGTCCCCCGCAAGGTTTCAAAAACGAGCAACTGTTTTCCAGAAATGAAATATCGGACTCTGCTCTCACGAACTGCTGCGGGGTCCAATGTTTCCATAAATTCCTATTTTTACTTTTAAAAAAAGAATGGGTTCACGATTCGGCAACCGAACCGATTTTAGGCACATTCGTTGCATTGCGGATGATCCGAACGTGGTTTCAAACAAGGAGTTTGCAATGAACGAGAGCCCGAAAACCAATGTTGTGAAATGTCCGGAGCCGTTCGTTCCACTGTTCTCCGAGGCGGAGAAACTGATGGAGTCGTTCTTCTCCGACATGAAGCGCGATCCGGCGCAAGGGGACATTCGTATCAGTGGAGTGCGCTACCTGCTGATGCGCACCGACTCGCTGGCCATCGAGCTGCACGAGGAGTTGCGCAAGACATTCGGAGAGGCCGGCGCACGACAGATCCGCTACAAAATGGCCAAGGCCTGCGGTATTCGTGACGCGAAGATGTTCGCCGAGCGCCTGAAGGTGGAGGATCCGACCATGCGATTGGCGCTCGGTCCGGTGCACTTCGCCCACGTGGGCTGGGCGAGCGTGGAAATCTTCCCCGAGAGCGCGCCGCAACCCAATGAGGAATACTTCCTCGCCTATGACCACCCGTTCTCATTCGAGGCCGCTGCGTTCCTCGACAACGACATGAAGTCGGAGGATCCCGTATGCGTGATGAACTCCGGGTACAGCGCCGGATGGTGCGAAATCAGCTTCGGCATCGAACTCAAAGCCGAGGAGTTGACCTGTCGGGCCAGGGGTGACGACCAGTGCATTTTCGTCATGGCCCATCCCAGTAACTTCGACAAACTGGTGAATGAGTTCAAGGAGAAGCGCGGCCTCTCCTAGAAGGTGAAACAATGACCACGGACACACAACGACTGCAGACCGAACTCGGCGATCTGAAGGCACGCCTCAAACGCCAGGGCGAGAGCCTGGAGTTCCTGCAAATAATTTCCAAGACCTTCGTTTCCCTGTCCCTGAATGACAAGTCGGCGATCTGCGACACCTTCAATTCGATGGTTTCATCCTTCATGGATGCCAGGAAGAGCGCGACACTGTTGCTCTCAACAGACGGCGATGGTTACGACGTCGTCAGTCGGCAGGGGGTGAGCGATCCGAAGGAACTGTCAGGATCCGAGGCCAACGAGGTCTGGCGATGGGTTATCTCGGAGCGCATCGCCCGATTCGTTGACGGGGAAGATCTGCGCAGTCGCTCTCCGTCGCTCTTCGAAATTTTCCCCGATGGCTTCGCCTGCGTTCCCATAGACATCCGCGAGCAGCCGGTGGGTTTGATCGTGCTGGCCGACAAGGTCAACGGGACCGAGTTCAGCGGAGAGGGGCTGGAGTTCATGTCGGCGGCAGCGGGGATTGTTGCCGTGACGTTGACCAACGCCGAATCGCACGCCATCCAGGAGGGCCTGATAAAGAGCGTGGAGCAACAGGCGAAGGAAGCTCAACGGGTGGCTCAGGAACGGGAGCAGGCGCTGGAGGAACTCGATCGGAAACTGGAGATCATCGAGCGCCAGCGATTCGCGATCCAGGAGCTGTCCACACCGGTGCTACAGCTGTGGGACAATGTGCTGGCTCTGCCGGTGATCGGCGTGGTGGACACCCGGCGCAGCGCGGAGATCATGGAGCGACTGCTGGCCGAGATCACCGAGAAACAAGTGCGTTTCGTCATCCTCGACATCACAGGAGTGGAGGTGGTGGATACCAGGACCGCCGATCACTTCATCAAGGTGATCAAGGCTGCCGAGCTGCTCGGGAGCACCTGCATACTCACCGGGATAAGGCCCGCAGTGGCCCAGACCCTGATAGAGATCGGCGTCGATCTGTCATCGATTTCTACGCTTCGCAATATGCAGGAGGGGCTCAAGGAGTGCCTGCGACGCATGCGGGACCTCAATAGCAACGATGTCGAGGAGATCTGAGTAGCCGTGACTGAAATATCAGACACATTCCGCATTCCGATCATCAAGCTGCATGACAAGTTGATCGTCTCGATCCAGATGGCGCTCAGCGACCGGCTGGTAATGCAGCTCAAGGATGACATCACAACCCGGATCGAACGCGTCAATATCACCGGTCTGATCATCGACGTTTCCGGCATCGACGTGATGGACAGCTACATCTCGCGGGCGCTGCGGGACATGGGTCTGATCGCGAGGTTGATGGGAGTGCGCACGGTGATCTCCGGGCTGGATCCGATGATCGCCATGACCCTGGTGGAGATGGGACTCGACCTCAAGGGAGTCAGCGCAGCTCTCAACCTGGAGACCGCCATCGAGTTGCTCGATCGCAAGCCTGCGAAAACGCGCGGCAAGGGCGCTGCGGCATGAGCGACACCCGGCAGCAGATACTGGAGATCCTGGGTGGGCACATGAGCGCCATCCTGGCCCGTTCGGTCCTGTCGCTCAGCATCTCCTGGTCGAAGGTGGATCCGAACAGGCTGCGGCCCGGGGACGACAATCGACTGCTGGCGGAGCTGGAGAAGGGGTGCCGGCTCTACGTGCGGGACGACACCTTGCGGCAAACGTGCATGGAACAAATGCAGACGCTGTTGACGATCAACGGACACACTCTCCCCCCGCCGGAGGAGCCCCCGCGGCTGACCCGGGTGCCCGTGCTGGGAGAGTCGGACATCGTGGACGCGCGAGGTATCGGGCGTCTGGTGTGCAACAAACTCGGTTTCTCCGGCGCGATGCAGATCAAGGTCGCCACCGCTATTTCGGAGCTGGCGCGCAACATCGTTCAGTACGCGGACAAAGGAGAGATCACCATCACTACCCTGAACGGCAACCGGCGCGGGATCGAGGTAGTCGCCCGGGACGAGGGTCCGGGAATAGCCGATATCAGCCTGGTGATGAGTGACCGTTACAACTCGCGGACCGGGATGGGTATCGGTCTCAAGGGCACGCGCAACCTGATGGACGAATTCGATCTGAAGAGCACCCCGGGCAAGGGCACCGAGATCAGGGTGCGGAAGTACATGGACTGACCATGGATATCGGAATCGCGCAGCGCCCCTGCCAGGGGGAGACGGTTTGCGGGGACACTCACCTGGTCGTCGCCGGCGAGGTCACCCTCGTGGCGATGGCCGACGGTCTCGGCCACGGTCCTGCGGCACGGGAGGCCGCTGTGGCGTTCAATAAACATGTCGAGGAGCATGCGCAGGAGTCGCTGGAGGAGATCCTGCGCGGCGCGTCTGCCGCCATCTCCAAGACCCGTGGGGTGGCCGCGGCGGTGATACGGATCGATCAGCGGGCAATGACATTGTCATTCGCCGGGGTCGGCAACATCGACATGCACGCCGTCAGTCGTGAGCGCATCCGGCCGGTGAGCATCCCGGGAATCATCGGCAGCAAGATACGAAAGGTCAGGCAGTTCGATTACGATCTGGCCATCGGAGATCTGCTGTTGTTGCACTCGGACGGCATTTCATCGCGGCTCATCCTCGAGGATTTCCGAAAACTGGCGGTGCAGGAAATGGCCGACGAGATCTTGTTGCAACACGGAAAGTATCACGATGACGCAACGTGCCTCGTGATCAGGATCTGAGGTAAAAATGCTTTCCAATCGCTCATCCTACATGGCCAGAACCGAGAACGAGCCGACCTGTTCTCTGCGAATCTCCAGGGACTCGGATTCGATCTGGTGCAGTCGCGAGTGCGCACGTTACGCGAAGCGCATTGGTTTTCGGAATGGGGAAATATGGGACATCGCCATCGCGGTCAGCGAGCTCGTCACCAACGTGTGCAAGTTTGCGGGGACCGGCACTGTGACCATATGCTGGCTAAGAGTTCCGAAGAGCGGCATCGAACTGGTTGTCGAGGACAGCGGGCCTGGCATCGAGGACATCGAGGCGGCGAGTGAGGACGGCTTCTCCGAGGGACGCAGGCTCGACGATAACGTTCCGTTGTCCGAACGCCGAGGACTGGGCGAGGGATTGGGGGCGGTGCAACGGCTGATGGACGAGGTGATCATCGAGAACCGAGCATCCCAGGGGGTGAGGGTCATCGTCCGCAAGTGGCTCGAGAACTGACCTGATGTTTGTCCTGCGCTTGCCTCGCCGTAGCGCCTTGCGCGAAGGAGGGCCGCTCGGCTTCTGCCGAGCTAAGCAGGATTGCCCGTTGGGCGATTTTTCAGATTGAAGCAGTATTGGGCGGCGGCACGTCGGATTCGCGGCGGGCTGCTGCGCGGCGTTTGCGTTCGTAGGCGCTGGTCACCTCACGGACGATCTCCGGGTGATCGCGGAAGACGAAACGGGCGGCGGAGCGGACGAGGCGCATCCTCCCCTTGAGCAGGTTCGCCAGCTGATTGCGCAGGAAGATGGCGTCGGTCGCCGCTTCGGAGCGCGGTGTCCCGCCGAGTTGAACTTCGCCCAGGCGATCGGCCAGCTCGAACGCCTCGTCTATTGTCGCGGCGTTGAAGTTGCCCAGGCCGTCGAGCTCTCCCGCGATCGGCTTGGCCATGGTCGCGTAATCGTGGAGCGCCTGCGCCAGTGAGTCCGCCGACGACGTGTCGTCCGCGTGGGCCTCTTTGAGTTGTAAGAGCCTCGTGTCGGCGTCGTCGTTCACCCCGTCGTCAAGATGCCACTCGAGCACGCCGGTAATCTCGCCGAGCTGCTTGTTGCCCTGCGCCATCAGGTCCTTCGTGGGGACCTTGTCCTCGATGATGAGCAGGTACTCGGTCTGGGCGTCTTGCACCGCGTCCCTGACCGACAGGATCTCGTCGCCCACTTCCGGCGACAGCTTCGGACCCGCGCTGGACAGCCCAGGCCTGCGCTTGCCCGCCTCCCAGTATTTGCGCAGGAACTTCGCCACCTCCACCGACTCGCCGACCAGCACGTCCAGCGGCAATCCGATGGGTTTCGGGTCGGAGATCGCCTCCGCTTCCGATTTCCAGAGTTCAATCTTCTCGCTATGGGACATGGATACCTCCTTGTTTGTGTCCCCAACGGACATTACCCAGTCTCGCAATCGAATAAGCATGTCCCGCAGACATGCAATAATGTCTCGTAAACTTATTCCCCTGTCCCGTATTTGAATTCCCCCGTCCCGTCAGCGTGTCATTCTGTCCCGCAATACAGTCACTCTGTACCGCATACGCTCCCCAATGTCACGTAAATAAAATCCCCGTCCCGCATATCATGAAAAATAATGTGTCTGGCACCCTTGTGATCAGCTCGGCGGCGGAGGCGGCGGAGGGGGAGGCACTGGCTGGGTCGCCGCAGGTGCCGGCCCCGGTGCTGGCGCTGGCCCAGGCGCAACTGCCGGCGCGGGCGCAACTGCGGGTGCAGGG
>JAUXHN010000007.1 GCA_030621515.1 Deltaproteobacteria bacterium
CTCAAACTTCAACTGAGGCTACTTGCCGGTTCTCCCTGTGCTCGCTGGAACTATAGACTTGAGGTCTTCACGGCTGGCTGAATTCGCTTTTGAGCAACAGGTCCTCTAGGCCTGACCCCGTGTCTATTGAAGTAGTCCCTGGTGGAGGCGTTGTGAGCCATGTCGCCTGGAGTTTTCCCTTTTTTATCTTTTGCGAGGACAGAGGCACCGTGCTTGACCAGTAGTTTGATAACGGGCAGGTCGTCGTTGTCGGCGGCGTGGTGCAGCGGGGTTGAGCCCAGACCGTCGGGAGCGTTTACGTCGGCGCCGGCCTTGATGAGCGCCCTGGCCAGTTTCATGGAATACGCGGATTTCTCCTTACCATCCAGTTCGTATGCGCCCATCCAGACCAGGTGAAAAGGCTTGTCCCCCGACATGCTCACCGCGTTGGGATTGGCGCCCTTGGCAATCAACAGCAGGGCCGTTTTGAGCCTGCCGTCCTTGACTGCGTAGTGCAGTGGAGTCATTGCGTTCATGTCGCAGGCGCTCAACTTGATTCCGCGCTTCACCAGAAGTCGGGCTGCTTCAAGGTGCCCTCCCATGGCAGCGCTGTGCAACAAGGTCCATCCGTAGCCGGTTCGGCAGTTGATGTCAGGAGGAGCACTCTTGTCGCCCCTGAGTAGAGTTTTCATGAGAGGGACATTGTTCTCATCCACCGCATAGTAAAGCTCGTCACTACAATCGTATTCTTCAAACTCGATAGCCCTTATCTTGCCGTCCTTCCACTGCATGCACGTAACGTCAGAAGGCTCCCAGCAATCACCGGCCACAGGAGGAATGACGACTTCAAAAGGTGGTGGTTCCTCGTGTCCAAAATCCAGCATGTCAGATTTGTCTTGTGCCGAATGGGGGGCTTCACCGGTTGTACTCGAGGATGGGTTTTCTTCGGCAACATCTGAGGTCACAGTTTTTCCAGGTGGTGACTCTGTGTCCGGCGCCGAATGCCCGCAAGCAACTATTGTCAGTGCGCTCAAGAGGACAAGTTGTCTCGTGACTTTTTGCCTGTTCATTTCTCCTCCGTCACAAAGATGCTCACGAGGTTATCAGTCCTCGCGGGGAGGGGCAAAGCGGACCTTCAGGTGCTCGGGTTTGCCCAGTTTTCTATCTTCAGCTCCGGCACGCGGTCGAATTCCCTCTCGTTGTTTGTGACGAGAATCGATTCGAGTGAGAGGGCGTGAGCCGCGATAAGCGTGTCCAGAGATCCGATGGGAGCGCCGCGTTTTTCCAGAAGCGCCCGCAGGGCTCCGTATTTCTGAGCCGCCACGTCATCGTAATGTGCCACTTCGACCGGCGTCAGAAATTCAAAAAGCGCTATTTTGTTTTGCTCTGGACGCTTACTTTTGGAAACTCCGTACTCAAGCTCGCTGAGCGTGATTGAAGATATGCAAACCTGGGAGATATCGGTTTGTTCGAGGCGTTCTATGACAGCCTGAGGTTTCTTTTTTATCAAATAGATGCAGATGTTCGTATCGAGCATATACTTCATCGCATCTCTTCTCTTTTCTGATTTTCGGGCTGCTCCCTTCCTGATTCGAACAAATCACTGGAGAAACGATCCAGGCTGTTAATGAGCGTCCTCCAGGGATCCTCCTTGGAAAAGAGCACGACCATGTCCCCGAACTTGCGAATATAAACCTCCGTTCCTGAAAAACGGCAGTCTTTGGGAAGTCTTACAGCTTGACTTCTCCCATTGGCAAACAGCTTTGCGGTTTTCATGTCGCACCTCCAATGCAGATTGGTATCTACCATGGTATATACTATCCACGATTGGCTTCTTTGTCTACAAGTGCTTAGAAATAAACTTTGAGCCGGAGCCAGGCCTGGCCCTTTGCGGAGGCGAGGAAGTCCTCCTTGTCGCCCACGTCGGCGACCACGAGCAGCCAGACCTCCGCGTCCTGGACGAACTCCCACCGCACATCCCCCATGATCGCCGCGGAGCCGTCGGAGAGGGACTGAAAGGACGACAAGCCCCAGGGTCCAGAAATCCGCTGCTCATCGAGTTGTCTGAGTCATTATTGGGTCATTATTGGGGCTCACCCCCTCGCCTTTTGAGACCATGTCCGGAGCAAAAACAGAATGATCGAACCGCCCTTATTTGTACACATAATAGATGCCCCACCTGTTCAACATGCTGATATCCTTGCCAATTAAGTCTCTTTCCAGATTAGCAAATCTATGAAACCGTTGTGTGTCTTTTTTTAAAGAACACGGCTTCCCCATTGTTTGCCAGAAGTTCTTTCATATCTGAAAAAGATATTTTACAGTCACCATCAATTCCCCAATTTTTCCCCCATGAGTTTCTAAGCAAGAAATACTTCTTTTTAACGTTTATAGCGCGGCACAAAATACAGTGCCCGCCGGTAATACTACCAGTTGCGTGGATAAAACCGTTCTCATCTGTATCGGCCATGCCTTCCATCCAGGAAATACCCAGCACGGCCGGCCCACGGTATCCGACCCCCAATGCCAGATCATTCAGGCTGAATGCCCAGTAATAGGAATCAAAATACCCTTTTTTTTGGGCTATCTTTACTCCTGCCAATACTGATGAACCTTCATACACGGGCTTTGCACCAGGATAGGCTCCGCCTGGCCATGGGTCGATCTTTTGTGCTTCCCAATAGATTTCTTCTTTGGCAAATTTCTTTGTTAATCTTTTTACTTCAGATGGCCTTGCTGCAAGCTCATGGGCTATGCCGAACCCTACACATGCCCCTTCTGCACCTTGATCCAGATGAACTCGACAACGCCAGGTATATGAGCGCCGCTTTCTAATTGTAACTATGGCACCTATGGGATATTTCCTGCTTCGCTTGTCAAACTGTACTATCCGATCATTCCGCACATCCTTTGTCACACTTCCATCTTTTAAAGTAATCATTTTCATATCCTTTCTTTAATTGAGGTTGTGTCTCGCCCCTTCGATGTCCGGGAAGAAATTGCGGTCGTGGAACAGAGAGATCATGTGGTACAGACCACCTGTTGCGTGAATACGTGCGAAGTGTGGCATTGGCGGAGTCTAGTATTATTTCGTCTTTCGGTCAATTAGTGCAGCGTCCAACAAGGGAGAGTCGGTTCCGTCGGGGTCTTCATCAGGTTCTATTCGCATGAGGTTTTCACAGGATGTAAAGCTGGTCGCGGCCAGGGCGCGAGAGGCCGGGATGACCGGTTTCGAAGCTTGTAGGGGCAAGCGCAGGTTCCATGATGAGCCTTAAACGGTGTCGCTTTTATTCTTTTTTAATTTCGTGATGTTAGCCCCGAAAGACCTCGGGGACACTTCGGCATTTTGACAATTGAACGGCAGACGAAGCTTAGAAAAAGACCTTGAGTCTCAGCCAGGCCTGTCCCTTTGCGGAGGCGAGGAAGTCCTCCTTGTCGCCGACGTCGGCGACCACGAGCAGCCAGACCTCCGCGTCCTGGACGAACTCCCACCGCACATCCCCCATGATCGCCGCGGAGCCGTCGGAGAGGGACTGAAAAGACGACAGTCCCAGGGTCCAGAAATCCGCCACCGGGTGATCGACGGACTCGAAGAGGAAATCACGCCCGAGCATCTTCAACTCGCCGGTGAGGAGCTGCATCCAGCTGTTGAAGTCGTAGGTTCCCCCGTGTTGCTCACCGCCCTCGCCGTAATGAAAATACTCGACCATCAGGTGGGTCTGGAACGGAAAGAAGTACTCCGCGCCGCCGACGAGTTCCCACCAGTCCTTCGGCGCGCCACGCTTGTTCTCGATGAAGTTGTACGCCCCTTCCGCCCACAGCCTGACTCCCTCAATGTCCAGAATGACGTCGCCGCCGACCATGGTCCTGCGCGCCTGCGAGACGATGACTGCCTCTTCCGGATCTTGTCCCAACAAAGCCGCCGCCATCATGGCGTCCATGGAACCCTCCAGGTCCGTGCGCTTCACCCGGGTCACGTAGCTCGCGGCGCTCAGGCTCAACGGGCCCAACCGCAACGCCCCACGACCTCCGTAGCCCCAGTGTTCGAAGCTGCCGTCCGGCGCGCCCAGGAAGTCGAGAGAGGCCGACTCGCCTATGGGGATCATCAGGCGCAGGGCGATCACGCCCGGTTTCTCGTAGGTCGGGTCCATCATTTCCTTGCGGGTGAACACGTCGGTGGGGTTCCAGGCGTAGCCGGCGCCCTGTTCAACCGGTTGTTTGCCCAGAATCAGCAACGTCTTCGCGATGGGCACCTTCAGGTAGACGTTGTCCAGATAGATCTCGTTTTCGAGTTTGTACTCGTCGAACATGGCCGCCTGCCAGCGGGGATCCCGGGCTACCAGATCGTCGAAGGTCTTCGCGGGGATGATGTTGACAATGTAGAAGTCGGTGTCACCGACAAACAGGCGCGCCACCACATCCGATCTCAACTGGAGGCCTCCGGGCAGATCCGCGTCGAGATCGATCCGCAGTCGCGTGTAATCGTAGACGTACAGCCGCTCCTCGCCGTTGTACTGGTTGGGCCACATGAAAGTGAGCTGGTTCTCGAACGAGCCGTGGATCTTCACACCGAAATCGTCGCCCGCCCGCACGAAGTAATCGTCATCATCACCATTCACCAGGCTCTCAACCGCACCGTCGTCTTCGACGACAATATCCCACTGTGAGTCGCCGAGATCCGGTTGAACGTAGGTATCCTGCGCCTCCACTCCGGCATCCTGCGCCTCGACTCCGGCATCTTGGGCCTGTGCATTTGCGGTGAATGTGAACGCCGCCAGGGCTATCATCGGGACCGATGTTTTGAACATCATGATTACTTGCTCAGGCCGGCTTCGGTGAACAGGCCGGGATCGATCTCGACGTTGATGGCCACCTTGAGGACCTTCATCACGGTCGTGCCGCCGTCCGTGAGGTTGGTCATGGTGTACTGCATGGGGATCTGGATTCCCTTGATCTTCTTGTACCCGGATATATCCAGTCGCTTGAGCTTGTCGCCGTCGAGATCGTAGTACTCCACTCGCAACATTGTATTCTTCGCCTTGTCGATCCAGACGGTTGATCTGGAATAGGATCTGGGACCCGAGGCGGTGGGCACGAGTTGAAGTTTGTAACAAGTGACCCCGTTGATCTTCTCCGTGCCGGCCACCTTGCCCTTCCAGTTCTCGGCCATCTTTCCCGTGGCCATGTCGTCGTAGGTGAAGTCGGAGCCCTGGACCCTGCGGTTGCGAGCGGAGGATGCTATCTTGCGGACCCGGTTGGTCCTCGGGAAGTATGTCCAGATGTCGTCGCCGTCGTTGAGGGTGAGGATCTTCATCCCGCGAACCTGAGCGGGGGCGAGATACTCCGTAAGTCCCTTCTCCTGGCCGCCGGACGAGTACGACATCATCTTGAAGGTGCGGGTGTCCCCCGAGGGGGTGGTGACCGTCTGGGAGACTTCCATCTTTGCGGAGAGGGAGTTGCCAGCCTGATCGACCTTTTTCAAAATATCCACGACCGATTGTGCCTGTGCTGCGATGGGAAGCAGAAGAAAAGCTGTGGCGATCGAACCGATGAAAACAGTCGAGATTTTAAGCATGACGCACCTCCTTGCTCATTTCATTTGACGGGTTGTCTTTCAAAAAGATTCTCGCGATGGGCGGGAGCAGGAAGAGGGACGTCATCAGGCAACCCGCAACTCCCATCACCAACAACAGGCCCATGCCCGCAAGGCCGCGGTGGGACGCAAAAGCTATCGACCCGAACGCGATACCGGTAGTCAGCGAGGTGAGCACCAGGGCGCGACCCGTATGCTTGAGGATCTGAGGCGTGGATTGTATTCCCTGTCGCTTGATCGCGTGAAGCACATGCACCGCGTCGTCGATCCCTATCCCCAGGATCAACGGGATGGCCATGACGTTGTTCACGTCGAACGACCGACCCGCCAGAATGAACAGTCCGATCATCCATATGAAACCGGTGACAAGGGGAACCAGGCCCAGCAAGGCGTAACCGAAATGCCTGAAATCTATCAACAGGATGACGAAGACCGCTCCGAAGGCCAGCAAGGTGGCCATGAGCCCCTGGCTTCCGACGAGGGTGATGAGACGGTCCATGAGGGCCACGGACCCGGTGAAACGATCGGTTACCCTGGCCATCGCAGAGTTGAACAGCTCCATCTTGTCCTCTTTCCAGAGATCGACAGAGGAATAGATGGTGATCAGATTGTTGCCCTCCACGCTGAAGTACCGCTCCTTTACGGATTCGGGGAGGGTGTCCAGAGTGATGGGCGACGTATCGGACATTTTCTCGATCTTGTGCGCGAGGAGCGGGATGTACGCTCTCTGGTACTCGGCCATGCGACGCCCCGGATCGGCCCCCTCGTCGAGGGCTTTTTTGACCGCCAGGATTCTCGAGAACTCGGGCTCGTCGCCGCCGGTGAGCCTATCGCAGGCTTGCTGCAGTCTCTTCTTCACCGAAGCGAACGCGAGCTGGCTCATCTCCTGAACATTCATCTGAAGTCGATCGAGTTCCGAAGCGAATCGTTTCACTTCCTCGGGATCCACTCGGTCGATGGACATGTACTCGGGCGGCTGCGCGAAGGCCGGCACACCGGTAAGGCCGACCGTCACCTTCGGCTCCAGGTAACCCCGCATGTGCTCGCCAACCCGTTTCGCAATCCGGGCGCGTTTCTTTTGCTCCTTTGGTGACGGAATGAATTCCGTGACGGCGTCCACCTGACCCACCAGCCGATTCTTCTTCATCTTCTTCACAATGGCCGCTGTCTCTTCGAGGTTGTCGGTGGTCACCAGGGTCGAGTCCGGATGGAGCTCGAACTTCTTGAGGATATCCCGGTGGAGGGTCACCGACGGCATGTCGGGGGGTTCCAGCTCGAGCATGTCGGTCTCGAACGTCGCGGTTCGAGACAACAGCAGCGCGCCGGCCGTGAGCGCCACCATGATCCCGACAAAGATCCATGGATGCCGGGCCATTCCCCTGCCGGAGGCCTCCAGGAATGGGAACGCGAGGCGCACGGGCCTGGGTTTTCGCTCTTTTCCCTTTCGGAGACGTCCGGCTATGCGCTCATGGACCACCCACATGGCCGGGAGGATTGTCAGAGACGCAACAAGGGTAAAAAGAATCCCCGCACCCAGGACAACCCCGAGTTCGATGAAGGCATCGAGTCCAGTGAGCGCCAGTGCCAGGAAGGCCACCGCGGTTGTCAGCGCGCCTGTTATCACACCGGCTCCCGAACGCCGATACATTGCCGCAAGGGAATCCGGGATACTTTTTCCCTCGCTGCGAGCGGTTGAAAATGCCGCGTTCAGGTGTATTGCGAAGTCGATACCCAGGCCCAGGAGGATCACCGCAAACATCATGGTCATGATGTTGAGGCGACCGAAGACGATTGCGATGAAGCCGGTCGTCCAGATTATCCCGACGATCAGGTTGATAACGGCCAGCAGAGGGGCGGTCCACATGCGAAAGGCCAGGACGAAAAGGGCGAGAATGAGCACCAGAGAAACCATGGAGCTGATACCCATGTCCCCGATGGTCGCCTCGTTCTCCTCGTATCCCAGGACGGGCATTCCGGCGGCGCGCACCTCGAGATCGGGATAATTCTTCCGTATGTCCTCGATGAGGATCTTCAGGCTTTCCACGCCGGCGAGCAACTCTTCCATCCGGTCCATGGAGATTGAGGGGATCAACGTCACGATGAGCATGGAATCGTCACCGGAGAACATGTACCGATCTCCGGTGGTCAGCAGATCTGTGACCCGATCGGCGTGCTTCTCAAGTGCCTTGTTGCCGTCGTCCACCTTTTCGATGCCTTCCAACCACTCGACGAGACCCTTCAGGCTCGAAATAGCCCGGTCCTCCTTCTCGCGTTCGGTCACACTGCTCGAGTCCTCGATGTACTCCCGCTCGAAGAAATCGTTGTACGCCATGAGGAGATCTGCAAGCTCAAGGTCGGTGAAGAGCTCTTCCAGGTTCTCGAGATCGCGAACCTTGGAAAGCATCATCGCGTGCTTCTCGATAAAATCCTTGTCAAAATCGAGATCCACCCTCTTGATATAGGGTCGGCTCGTTCCGTCCACCTTGTCGGTGAACACGATCTCGGAGGCGCGTTCCTTGAGCGCCCTTGCGAAGGCCACCTTGGTTTCCCTCGAGCCGCCCTCAACGCCCACCATGATCTGGGAGGCCGAGCTGTACTGGCGAACAATGTTGTCGAACTCCACCGCGGCGGGGTCGCCTTTGGGCAGGAGATCCAGGATGCGGGTCTCCAGTTTCAGGTTGCTCGAGACCGCGATTGCCGTGAAAGACAGGAGGAGAGCCGCGAGCAGGACCAGCCACGGGCTCCCGCTGACCAGACGGGTGAGAAGGTCAAAGAGCTTTGCCCTCATTTTCGACCTCCTTTTCGGTCGAGTATTCCGTTGAAGAAGGTGTCCATGTAGACGTCGGCCATTTCACTCATCGACGGACCTTCGGGAACGGCGATCCAGTGAAAGATTGCGCCGTCGAACCATGCGGCGAAAGTCGCTGCAGTGTTAACGACGTCCAGATCTTTTCGCAGATCCCCCGCCTTCACGCCGGCGACCAGGAGATCCTCGATTCCCTTGCGAAACTCCAGGAGCATCTCCCTGAGGATGGGAAAATCATTCCCCGCCCGGCTGACGTGCAGCATGTACTCGAGGAAGAAACGGTAGCCCTCTCCCATATGCTCCATGGCCTCGACCATGGAGACGGTCAGGCTCCGGAGTTTGTCGAGGGGAGGTGAGTCGCTTTCGAGCGCGCCGCGCATGCCGGCGGCCATGCCGTCCATCATCACCCCCATGGCTCCAACAAGGAGGTCTTCCTTGTCATTGAAATATTCGTACAGGGTGCCCTTCCCGACCCCGGCTGCCGTTGCGACATCTTCCATTCTGGTCCGGTCGAAACCCTTGTTGCCGAACACCGAGAAGGCCGCGTGGGCGATGAGCAGTCGCTTTTCTTCCTTGTCCACTATCTTTGGTGACATGACCTCTCCCTGCTTGACCGACCGGTCGGTCAAAATGTGTCTGTCCCCTTTTTAATGCCGACTGACCGGTCAGTCAAGAAAAAAAGAACAAACTTTTTTTGTCCAGCACGCCACATGAAGTGGAATGGTATAATTCAAATATCAAAGAGAGGTCTCATGAGAACATCCTTTATGAAAGAGCTGCGGAACCTGGCCGTACTTGTCGTTCTGGTGACTCTGACGGGGTCGGGGTGCTGGATGATGCAGGCGCTGCCGGGTGAGGGCGGCACGACCGACACAGATTCTGATTCCGATTCCGACACGGACACTGAAACCGAGACGGATACCTGGGTGGATCCCCACGACACCTGCAACATCGATATTGTTTTTGTCATCGACAGTTCCCAGTCGATGATGCTCACCCTCAATAACCTGGTGCAGGACGGCTTCTCGGGGTTCACCAACATGCTGGCGTCCTATCCGCAACCCGGCACAATACGCGTGGGGATAACCAACCATCTCTACGGGCCCAAGATCATCGGCGGCCAGGCCGTGGATGCCTCCGCCTTCATGACGAGTGGATGGCCCCTCGGTGTCTCTCACGATATTGACGGTTGCCAGGAGGTGGGTCACGAGGATTGCGACTTCGCTTCGGGAAGGCCGTGGATGGAGGGACCCTCGGGAACGTTGAGCTCGGAGTTCAACTGTGTCGGCAACTTGCCGTGCCAGGAGGATCTTTCCGTTGGAGAGCCCACCCTCCAGGCGGGGCTCGAGTCGCTGTTATGGGATGCCAACGCCGATTTCATCCGGAACGATGCCCTGTTGTTCCTGGTGTTCATCACCGATGAGGACGATCAGTCGCCCATGAACAAGGAAGCCATCTACGACGGTATCATGGCCGCCAAGGATGACGAGAGTCTGACAATACCTGTTGAGGAGTACGTGTACGTCGCCACCATCGCGGGCCCCGAAAACTATGGTTGCAACGATGGAGACTTTTTCGGCGAAACCGATCCCACGCCCGGGGTGATTGCCTTCACCGCGAAGTTCGGCGCGAACGGACGCCACTTCGATATGTGCTCCACTTCCATAGAGTCCGCCCTGGGGTCGATGTCGTCGCTCATGCAGAACGGCTGTCAGGACGTTTTCGATCTTTAGGCTTAGTTCAGGTTTTCGGAGATGCGGACGTACTCGCCGGGGCGAACGTCAACCACGCGTTTCCTGCGCACTCCCAGATCCCTGTTCTCCATGAGCACGATGTGACGACCCGGGGGAACCTTGAAATTGACCAGCGGCGTATTGCCCACCGCCTTTCCGTCGATGGTGACCACCGTCCACGGGTTGGAGTTGACGGAAATGTAACCCCTGGATCCGGGATCAGTGATGGGAGGCGGGTCTACCTGGACCAGCGGGTCGGGGATCGGGTAAGGCTGGTTCGGGGATTTTTTTCTCGCAAGCAGGACGTCCATGTTCACTGCCCTTCCGCCCCGCGGCGCCACCACCAGTCGACGATGGCTCGCATAGCCCGCCATGGTCACCAGTACCTCCGTGGCGCCGGTCGATGGGAGAACAATTGAGACGGGAGTCATACCCACATTGCGTCGGTAGGCCATGCCGGGCTCCCTGATGGTCACGGTTGCTCCCGAGGGCTGGGACGTTACGTTGACAACGAATGTCTCGACCCCGTTCGGCGGACCTTCCGGAATCTGAAGTGGATCTTGATAGTGAGGCGGCAGGTTGATCGGCGGGACGTTCGGGTCGATGGGGCCCGCGATCTGAAGAGAATCCTGTATGAGCTCCACCGTCTGATTCAGATGCTCTCCCCTTTCCAGGGATATCATCATCTCCACCGGCTTGTGACCCGGACTGGAGATATCGAGCTTGTAGCGACCGGATCCCTTGAACGTGACGGTGTGCGGCGATTCACCCGGATGAACGTAACCGTCCACCGATACCTTTGCGTCCGCAGGACTCACGGTCAGGACAAGCGTGGGCTCCTCGGATCCGCAACCGGCTGCGAACGCGAGAGCCGTGAAAACGGCGGCGATGATAAGAATATGGACTCTGGACATGTTGTCTCCTGTTCGTAATCGTTTCTGACCGTATGGACGTTTCTCGATAGCTAAAGAGTTAATCGATTATACTTTTTCGCACGCGTTCGGCAACAACCCTGTTTCCCTGGAAAAACACGTTGAAATATGGGGGTGGTTGTGTTCGTCTTGGAATCTCAGGCGAATATTGTAACAACAACCAAATAAAGAAGAAGAAAAAAAGGGAAAGATGGACAACGAGAAGTCTCGGCTTTCTGCAGAGATCGGCGAAAACGTATTGGGTTTTGATCTGTTGAAGGAGAAATTGCCCCGGGAATTTCACGACAAGCTGATATTTGCCATCCGAAATCACCGGCCCATCGCGCCGGAAACCGCCGATGTGATCGCGCACGCCATGAAGGAGTGGGCGATCGCGAAGGGAGCGACTCACTACACTCACTGGTTTCAGCCGCTCACAGGTCTGACCGCCGAAAAGCACGACTCTTTCCTGTCGTACGATTCGAACGGCAAGGTGATCGATCACTTCTCGGGACACCAATTGATCATGAGTGAACCGGACGCGTCGAGTTTTCCCCACGGCGGCCTGAGATCGACTTTCGAGGCGCGGGGATACGCAGCCTGGGATCCGTCTTCTCCGGCTTTCATCATGAAACGGGGCAAGAGCGCAACCCTGTGCCTTCCCTCTGTCTACGTTTCGTTCCACGGTGTGGTCCTGGACAAGAAAACGCCTCTTTTGAGATCGATCAGCGCCGTGAGCAAGTCCGCGGTGAAAATGCTGAGACTCCTGGGCAACAAGCGGGTAACGAGCGCCATGCCTCACCTGGGAGCGGAGCAGGAGTATTTCCTGGTGGACAGGGAGACATACGAGCAACGTCCGGATCTGCTCGCCTGCGGCACTACTCTGATTGGAGCGGGAGCCGCCCGCGGACAGAAGCTCGAGGATCACTATTTCAGGGCCATACCGGACAGAGTGCTCGGGTACATGGAGGACGTTGAGCGGGAGCTCGTCAAGCTGGGAGTTCCGGTCAAGACGAGGCACAACGAGGTGGCTCCCGCCCAGTTCGAGCTTGCGGTGCTGTACAGTTCGGTCAATATCGCGACGGATCAGAACCAGCTGATCATGGAGATCTTGAAGAGAATCGCGCCCCATCACGGTCTCGAGGCACTCCTGCACGAGAAACCTTTCGCCCGGGTCAACGGATCGGGAAAACACTGCAACTGGTCCCTTTTCGACTCGGAGGGAGTCAACCTCCTGCAGCCCGGCGGCAATCGATCGTCCAGGATACGATTCCTGGTGTTCCTGATGGCGGTGGTTCGCGGCGTCATGCATCACGGACCGTTGTTGCGCGGTATCGTGGCCAGCGCCGGAAACGATCTGCGCCTGGGTGGAAACGAGGCTCCGCCTGCAATCATGTCGGTTCATCTGGGCAAGCCGCTCAACGCGCTCCTCGAAGATCTGGCCGAGGCGGTCTCGGGGAAGAAGAGCCGGGTGGATGAGATAGATCTGGGAATAGCCGGTGTTGCGAAGATTCCCAAGGATACCAGCGACAGGAACAGGACCTCTCCGTTCGCCTTCACCGGCAACAAGTTCGAGTTTCGCGCCGTGGGATCGTCCGCCGCCGTGTCCCTGCCCAACGCAGCCATTAACGCCATGGTGGCGCAGAGCCTGGATGAGATGTCGCAGCGCCTGTCCCTGCGGCTGGACAGGGGCGAGGATCGCACCGCTGCCGTCCTCGGGATGCTCGGCGAGGTGATCGAGGAAACGGCGGCGATACGCTACGACGGCGACAACTACACCACCGAGTGGGTGAAGGAGGCAAAAAGAAGGGGGCTCGAGTCGGCCAGGACGACGCCCGAAGCTGTGGAGGCGCTCATCAAGGATTCGACCATCGAGCTGTTCGGCAAGTACAAGATGATGACCCGGGAAGAGATCGAGGCCAGGTACAGGGTGAGGTTGGATTCCTACGTGAAGACGACAGCGGTGGAATTGAAGGTGATGCGCCAGATGCTCTCCACGTGGGTGCTCCCGGCCGCAATCAGATACCAGGAACGTATCGCCGTTACCCTGAACCAGACCGCGATCGCACTGGGGAACGAAGCGACGGGCCTGAGCGCTCTTCGCGCAATGCTCGAGGAGTTGGCGACGTTGATAGAATCGCTCGCCGAGGCGGTCTCCATGTTGTCACAGGACGAAAAGAAGGTTGAGATCGACGGCGACCTGAAGAAGATGGCAAGGTTCTGCGCCAACGAGGTGAGGCGGCACATGGACTCGGCCAGGGAGGCATCCGATCGCCTGGAGGAATTGGTGGATGCGAAAGAGTGGCCACTTCCCCACTACGATCAGATTCTAACACTGTGATCGAGCAACGTAACTCTCAATTTGGCCGTGTCATGGTTTTGGACGTGAACAAAGGGATAAATATGAGTCAATCAATAGAGGACGTTACCAAAACTCTGCAATCTGCTTACAATGAGCAATACTCGAATTCAATGACAGAATGGAGAGAGCTTGGTGGAAAATACAAGGCAGAAAACATATTGAGTGTGTGTAGTGGAAAGAGTTTCTCCAAAGTGCTTGAGTGTGGAGCAGGCGAGGGCAGTATATTGAAGTTCCTTGATGCTTCGGATATTGCTTCGGAGTTGTATGCGTTGGAAATAGCTGATAGCGGAATTTGTCAAATCCAAAAGAGAAAAATTCAAAAGTTAAAGGAAGTTAGAAAGTTTGACGGCTACAAAATTCCGTATTCAGATAAAATGTTCGACATGGCTTACTGTTCTCATGTCATCGAGCACGTAGAGCACCCAAGATTACTTCTAAGAGAGCTCAGGCGAATTAGTGAATTCCAAGTGTTTGAGATTCCGCTTGATTACTCGGTAGGCGCAGATCGCAAGATTGAGCACTTCTTATCGTATGGACACATCAGTGTTTACACCCCGACAGTGTTCAGGTTTCTACTCAAGTCGGAAGGTTATGAAATAATTGCAGAACGGTTAACAAACACGGAAGAGGAAGTAATACGTTTTAACTGGTACAGGAACATGGGCCGGAATGAGTCCTGGGTCAATGAGTTGAAGCTCAAATTACGCCCACTACGTAACACAATAAAAAGAACCCTGTATGGCAAACGCCGCTATGAAGAATATGGATATTCTGCCTATACGTGTTTGGCGAAAGGTGTTGGTGAATTGAAAATCTTCGGATAAGACATCAGATTCTATTATTGTGATTGTTCAGGCAAGAGCCCGTGGCATTTTGGCGAAGGTTGCGAGAAATTGGTGCATTTATGGCATTCCCGGCAACTAATCCGGCAAGAAGGGAAAAACACAATGAGAAGTATTATCTTTTTTACGCTGGTTGCGGCGTATCTGGTTTCTTGCAATTCAGAAGGTCCCGCTTTTGCTGTAGCCGGAGATACGGATACAGACGGCGACAGTGACACTGATACCGATTCCGATTCCGACACCGATTCCGACACCGATTCCGACACCGATTCCGACACCGATTCCGACACCGATACTGATACCGATACCGATACCGACACCGGACCGGATCCGTGTGACCTGGACCAGCTCGAAGATTTCGAGGTGGACGACGGTCTGTTTGTGGAAGACCCGACCGACAGTGTCTGGGAATGGGGGGCGATTGTCGCAGGGGCGCCCGAAGAAGGCCACGGAAATGTGTGGGCAACAAACCTGTCGGGGGACTACAACAACTGCGATTCGGCGTTTCTCACCTCTCCGACGATTGACCTGTCGATGTGCGGAGGGATGACGCTCAATCTCCAGTTTGACATCTGGTACGAGTACGAGGGTACTTCGGGTGATTGGGACGGTCTCCTGGTGGAGTTCTGGGATGGGAGCGCCTGGGTGCAGATAGATCCGGTGGGAGGATGGGACACGACCTCAATCGGCGCCAGCCAGGGCTGTACCGTCAGTTCTCTGCCTTATGTAAATGGAAAACCCGGCTTCACCGGCGGAAGCACTGTCTGGGTGACCGAGGAGTTCCAGTACACGCCTGCCAACTTTTCCACCGATTTCGGGTTCAGGTTTGCCCACGGGTCCGACGCGTATATCCATGAGGCGGGCGCCTATATCGACAACATTTCCATGGTCTTGCAATAGCGCCTTTTTGAAAAATCAACCGGAAACCCAGCTCGCGTCCTTCAGCCAGGTCGCTATTTTCGGAACCACCGCCTTGGGGTCGTTAACGCCCGCCGCAATATCCATCACAAACGCGTAAGCAGCCTCCTCCTCGAAGGGATCGAACATCACCTTGTTCCACTGCAGGAAGGTCACGGCGCAGGACAACCCGGTGCGCTTGTTGCCGTCCATGAAAACATGATCCTTGATGATGTAGAACATGTAGGCCGCCGCCTGATGGTAGATATCCGGGTAGATCTTTTCCCCGAACACCGAGTTGTGGAAAATTTGATCCACGAACCCCAGCCCGACCCCTGGACGCAGATTGGTTTTGGATGCCAGCATGCCGGTGCCGGTGACCTCGAGACAGAGGCGGTTTATGACTACCACCATCTTCTTGTTGACGTACCTGAGCTTCGTCCCGGTCATTTGCCCAGCCTCGTATACAGATTGAGATTGGCCCTGAGGTTACTCTCGGCGAGCCGCAGGGCAGACATCTCACCACCATCCAGCCAGATCCCGCCGCAATCCGGGCACACATCCACCACCACGCCGCTCATGTCCACCGGCTCCATCGTCGCCCCCTCCACGGGGCAGAACAGATCCCGTGTACGGTCCTCGACCGAGATGGTGTCGATGTCCTCCTCGCCAAGATCGATCTCCCTGAAGATCTTGACCATCTTCACAATCGAACCCAGCTCTCCGTTATCGAGGAAGATGCCACAGCAGTCGCTGCAAATATCGACCTGCTCGTGATGGTAGCTCACCTCCTGGAGCTCCACGGAGCAAAGTGGACAGTTTCTCATGATGTGATTTGTGTCGCGGGTGGAGGATCCTGTCAACAGCTACAGTCACCACAGGCCGTCGCGCCCCTGTTGGCGGGCAGGATGACAAAACCGCCGCCACCCCACGGTTGGGACCTGAAATCGATATTGAATCCGCCATACTGGGAGACGACCTCCTTGTCGGCAATTACCGTTATTCCGTCGCACTCCACCTTCTCGTCAGTATCTGAAGGCTCATCCAGAGCCATACCCCAGGAGGGCCCGCCTCACCCGTAGCCCGCAACGTAAATACGCACACATGGGATGTTGTCATTATCCTTCAGTGCGTCTTTCAACTCTCCTGCCGCTTTTTTTGTAACTTTTATCATTTATAAATTTCCTCGAGACCGAAGCCTCGCCTCCTTTCCAGGCAATATTTAATCACGATCCTGCATTGTGCACCCCCCAACTGCACTTTCTTCGAAATATCGTCATTGGGAGTCAATGGGCGAGAATCATTATAGCGTCTTGACGTTATAACGTTATGGAGTTATATTGATCGTTGAAATGGAGGTGTGTCGTGGGAGCATTGACTCAAAGAACAACCATATATTTGAAGCCGGAATTGTATAAGGCTCTACGCCTGAAGTCCGTCGAAACTTCCCAATCCGTATCAGAGATTGTCAATAATGCCGTTCGTCTGGCCCTCGCAGAGGATGCCGAAGATCTTGCTGCATTCGATGCACGTGAAAAAGAACCGGAAATCTCATTTGAGAAATTTATCAAGGATCTGAAATCTGATGGAAGAATATAAAATTGTCTTCAAGAATTCCGTCCAAAAAGACCTCTCAAAAATTCCCAAAAAAGACGTAAAAAGGATCATATCCACCATCAAAACCCTGGCAAAAGATCCCAGACCCCTGGCCGCAAAAAAACTCTCTGCCCGTGAACGCTATAGAATTCGCCAGGGGAATTATAGAATTCTGTACTCGATTGAAGATGCCAGACTTGTTGTCTGCGTCGTCAAGGTCGGACATCGACAAGATGTTTACCGATAATTTGCAAACCTTTCCAAAGAGCCTTTCCAAAGAGTTGGAGTCATTATTCTCGAGTCATTATTCTCGATGTAACGGATTTGCGTTCCACTGACTCTCTAACTTGAGAGATCGGAGGAATCCTATGCAATGTGCCAGATGTAATGTTCATTTTACGCAAAGACAAGTGAACCGGGTCAGGTTGAACAGGGCGAAATTGAGGTCCAGCGCCAAATTACAATACCTGAAGCCGGCTTACCCTGATCTGACCGTCGCTGATTCATGGTGCGACGCAAACGGCAACAGTGCTGATATCGCGCCCGGCTCTTTCATGCAAAACTACAAATCGGTTCTGTTCATCTGCGCCGTCAGTGGGGCGTTCTGTGCAACCGCGCTCATCTACCTGAGTTACAGCGTCATGTACCTGGGAATTGTCGCCGTGCCATTTCTGGCACTTTTCACCGCAGGGCTTTTCCTCTCGATTGGTTTGCCTTTCAAATTGCGCAGGGAACATGCTGTAATCACACACGGATAAGCTACTGCGGCGAGAAAAGGTGTCATTTTTCTTTGAGGGTCTCGAGGACCGGATCCAGGTGTGGTGGAAACTCTTCGTCAACGGGCAGGCTGCTCAGGGATCTGGTCATCATCCCAATCTTCTCCACGTGGCGTTTGCAGTCCGGGCAAAACAACAGGTGCAACCTGAACTGAACCCTGGTCATGAAGCCCAGGGCGCCTTCCCCAAAATCGGTAACGAGCCTCGATATGTCCCTGCAGCTGATCATGTTTCGATCTCACTCTCGACTTTCTCCATGGCCCTTCTCAGCGCGGTTCGCCCCCTGTGCAGGAGAACCCGCTGGTTCGCCTCCGAGATCTGCAATAGCTCGCAAGTCTCGCCGGTGTCCAGGCCCTCCACGTCACGCATTGTCACCACAACTCTCTGGGATTCGGGCAAATCCTCGAGGAACCCGGCCAGCAACTCCAACCCTTCCCGGTTCATCGTTTGCTCCTGGGGATCCGAGTGGACCCAGCCGTGCACCGGGGAACGCCAGCGCCCCGCCGATGTGAACTCGTCCACGGGATCCCGGTCGGAACTCCGCGCGTCGTCGGTAAGGAGTTGTGAAAAAGGAATGGATCGAGCCTCCTTCTTGCCCACGCGGCGTGCGCGGTTCACCAGAATCCGATAAATCCAGTTTCGAAGGGAGGATTCCCGTCGGAAGTTCTTGATCTCCTTGAATACGGAGATCCAGGCCTCCTGCACCACCTCGGCGGCCACCGTGTCGCTGCGTACCAGACCGCATGCAACTCGCTGCATGCTTCGCCAGTGCTTGCGTACTAGCCAATCGAAGGCCCCCTGATCGCCGTCCACGAGGGCATCCAGCAGCTCCGATTCCGACCGCTGCGCCCAGTTCCGTACAGCGCGTTCGCCCGCCTCGGTGGCGGCCCTCAGCACCATGAACAGAAGATGGATCAAGCGGAGCCTCCTCGGTTTCGCGAGTTCCCCATGGTAACAGAAGGATCCCGCTTCGGCACCGCACAATCTACCTCCCTGGTTGACATTACCGGGGCCAACCAGTTGTTGGGAGTCGTCGTGCGGCGAATTCGTTACGGGGAATTGACATCGACAAGGCAATAATTCGTATAGTATTCGAGGACTGAGGAACAGCGGCGTGGCAGACGATAACAATAAAACAGATAGAGGTGGCAAATCGTTCGTCACCGCACCGACCATCTCACAGCTGCCGGAGACCGTTGTAGCCCGGTCGGACATCTCCGAGGCGGCGACTGTCGCCGCGAGCACAGCCGTGGGTGCTCCGGGCAGCGCCGATGTTGAGGTCACTGCCGAGGCGGCCGGCCGCTACCTGATCAAGGGCGAGCACGGCCGCGGCGGACAGGCCCGAGTACTGGTGGCGCACGACCGTCACACCGGACGCGACATCGCCTGGAAGGAGCTGTTGCCCGAGTGGTTGCCAGGCGATGGTGTCGGCTCCACCGAGGCAGAGGGGTTTGCCCGCCGATTCCTGCGCGAGGCGCGCATCACGGCTCAGCTCGAGCATCCCAACATCGTACCGGTACACGAGATCGGTCGTCGCGCTGACGATCGGCTCTACTACACGATGAAGCTCGTGCGGGGTAAGACACTGGCCCAGAAGCTCGAAGACTGTCGTTCCCTCACAGATCGGCAAAAGCTGCTCGGACAGTTCTGGGATGTGTGCAACGCCGTGGCGTACGCCCACGACCGCGGAGTGATCCACAGGGATCTCAAGCCCGGCAATATCATGGTAGGCGAGTTCGGCGAGACCGTGGTCCTCGACTGGGGGCTGGCCAAGGTCAAGGGGGTCGACGACATCCGCCGGACCGAACTCGAGCGCCGGATGCCGCAGGCCGACGATCCCACAGAGCGCATGATCACCGGTTCGAGCGACGCCACCATCGACGGATCGGCCCTGGGCACGCCCTGGTACATGAGCCCGGAACAGGCGCTCGGTCACGTCGACGAAATGGACGAGCGCTCCGACGTCTGGGGTCTGGGCGCCGTGCTCTACGAGCTGTTGACCGGCCACCCGCCGTTCGAGGGCAGTAACGTTGCCTCGATAATAAGCAAGGTGATCGTCGACAAGGTGCGTCCGGTGAACGAGGTGTTGCCCGATGCGCCGCCGGAACTGGTCGGCATCGCTCACAAGTGCCTCGAGCGCAAAAAAGCCCGACGCTACAGATCGGCTCGCGAACTGGCCGACGACGTATCGGCCTTCATGACCGGCGGTCGTGTGCAGGCCTACACCTACAGCTCATGGGAGTTGCTCAAACGATTTGCGGCTCGCAACAAGGCCGCCCTGGTTGCCGTAGCTGCGATCCTGACCGTGATCATCGCCGCGCTCGTCGTGGTCTCGTTGGCCTGGCGCGAGGAGGCCGACTCCCGTGTGCGCGAGCGTAACGCTCACCTGAATTCGGAGTTCAACCTGGCCCAGGCGCATGTGCAGCAGGCCGAGCGTCTTCTCGGCGACCAACAGTTCCTCGCAGCCCGGGTTCACGCCCTGGCATCGCTGCTACACAACCCCACTCACGCCGGTAGCCTTGACCCCGACCCGACGTTCACGACGGATGAACAGGATCGGGATCGCCCGGGGATGGAGGCGCTGTCGGTGATTTACCGCACGGCCTATCGGCACGTCGGAGAGCTTGAGAGTACGCTGCGGACCCCGGACGCCGTACTGGACGCCAGGTTCTCTCCGGACGGCCGTCGCATCGCCGCCTGCGACTCCTCGGGCTGGCTCCTGGTCTGGAACGTCGCCGACGGAAGCGAGGTGTACCGGGAAAGGTCGCTCACGGACCGCAGCACTACCGTGGTTTTTTCCCCGGATGGCACAACAATCGCGGTGGCCGGTAACGACAACGAGATCCACGTCCACGCAGCCGACACGGGACGCCCGCTGCGAACGATCCCCTGCGGCGAGAAAATCCAGCTCTTGGCATTCTCACCCGACGGTCGCCGGATCGCCGCAGGGTACCTGTCGGGCCGGATCACTTTATTCGACCTGGCGACCGGTGAAGCGGGCCTGAGCGTACTCGCGCACACCGACAAGATTCGCGGTCTCGAGTTTTCCCATGACGGTAAGCTGCTAGCCAGTGGCAGCTGGGACAAGACCGCGCGGATCATCGACGCGGCCACCGGAGAGATCCGTTTCACTCTGGAGGATCCGGCCGACGGTGTCTACGGAGTTACGTTCTCGCCGGACGACAAGCGACTGGCGATCGCCTCCTTCGACGGGGCCGTGCGTCTGTGGAACGTGGCGACCGGCGAGCTGGTGGCGGCGATGGAGGAAGGGCGAGACGGATTGATCACGCTTGCGTATTCCCCGGACGGCAAACTGCTGCTCAGCGGCGGGATGGATCGCACTCTTCGGTTGTGGGACGTCGACAGCGGCACGCTGCTGCTCTCGATCGAGGGCCATCGCGATGCGATCCTGGCCGTGGGGTTCGCCGCCGACGGACGCCACATCGTTTCGGCTTCCCAGGACGGGACCGTTCGGCTGTGGAGCGTGCGGCCGACGGATGGTCTCGTACGGCTGGACCACCCGAATGGAGTCTACTCGGCGGCCTGGTCGCCCGACGGGCGATTGATCGCCACGGGCGGTTGGGACAAGACTGCTCGCATCTGGGGCGCCGCTTCCGGCGAGCTGCGACACGTCCTCGCCGGACACCTCGATGGTGTCACCGGGAGCGCGTTCTCACCGGACAGCAAGCTGCTGGCAACTGGCAGCCACGACAGCATTGTTCGGTTGTGGGACGCGCGGTCCGGCGCAGCGCTGCACGTCCTCGAGGGCCATACGGCGCCGGTGATAGAGGTCTCCTTTTCGCCTGATGGTAAGACACTCGCCAGCTCCTCCCAAGATCGTCAACCCCGCCTGTGGGATGTCAAAAGCGGCAAGCTGATTGCTCAGCTGCCGGATCATGGAGGTTTCTCGTACGGCCTTGAGTACTCACCCGACGGCAAGTGGCTGGTAACCTCGAGCTTTGACCGTAAACTACGCGTTTTCGACAGCGCGTCACACCAGCTGACGCAAACACTCGAAGGGCACGATGACTGGGCCTCGGACGTGGCATTTTCCGCCAACGGGCGTTACATGTTGAGCACGAGCAAGGACCGGACGTGTATCATCTGGGAGGTCGGCACCTGGAAGCAATTGCAGCGACTCGAGGGCCACAAGCAGTGGGTCAACCGCGGCGAGTTCACCCCGGGAGGCGAGATGGTCGTGTCCGGTGGGGACGACGGGATCACCTTTGTCTGGGACGTGGAAACCGGGAAGACGTTGCTCAAGATCGTGACCAGTCACGCTGTGCAAGACCTGGCAGTGTCCCCGAACGGCAAGGCGGTCGTGCTGGGATATCCAGGCTCCGCCACGGTCTTTCCGCTGACCCTGCCATCCATCGAGGGCACAGTCAGTGACCTGCTCCACGAGGCTGAGGTCGCTGCCGGTGGGAAGCTCGAAGGCTTCGTGCTGGTCGTGTCCGACTAGGGGGACTCGTAGGTCGAAGAGTCGCCCGGGTCGACGAAACTGGCAGTAGACTGTTAAGCGATCTCTACTTTGCTCCCCGCATGGCCCAGATTCGCACGGTGCGATCTCCCGATACAGTCACCATTCTGGTGCCGTTTGCCCAGAACGCGATGCCGTAAACGTTGGCTGTGCCCTGGTGCTTGAGAAGTTTGAGGCGCTTGAGCGGTTTGCCTTCCAGACGAGGCTCGATGACCTGCACCTGGCCGTCGTAGGAGGTGGTCACAATCGCGCCGCCGTCCGGGTGGAAACGCACGGTGTCCAGGTTGTTGTTGTACTTTGTGAATTCGGCGCACCGGCCCGGATCCTCCATGTCCAGCAACATCAGCCGGTTGCCTCCCACCGCCAGCATGTCACCCCTCGAAGAGATATCCACGGAGTTGCTGTACGCGGGTGCGGGCACTGTCCAGATGGGACGGGGCTTGACCCCTTGCGCCAGATCGTACAACCGGATGTCGTCGGAGGGGTAGAACGTGGCCGCCAGGAGGCGATTTTCGCAGGCCAGATCCCAGCCGTCCATGCGATTATCGAAGGAGTACGTCCTGGACAGGGTCAGCGATTCGGGGCCGGCGACCTCGTAGAAGACAAGCTGTGAGGTCTGGGCCGGGATGCGGGGCAGGTTGGCCATCAGAATGGAGCGATCGTCGGACCAGCGCAGCTCCCAGCACGGGGTCCGGCTGAGTTGCCGTACCATCTCACCGGTCCGGGCGTCGTAGAGGGCGATGCCGTCCTCGTTGCCGAAAATGAAGCGGGACTCGCTCCCCGGCCCACGCCAGAACATGGCCTGTCCGCGATCGAAGGTACCGGCGGGATACATGGGATAGTTGCCCAGCAGTCGCCGGGATTCGAGGTCGTAAATCCGGACCGAACCCTCATTGTTGCTCATCACCAGGAGCAGCGTTTCGTCGGGGGAGACGTCCACTGTGTCAAGGTGGCTTTGCCCCACACGGATCCTGGCCAGCTTGCGCCACTTCTTGTGCCGGGCCGATGGGGGAGGCATCTCGTCATCCACTCGACACTCGATCGGAAAGATCGCCGGCTCCACAGGCGCGGATGGCTCCCCTGTTTCGGGCTCCGCCGCTTCGAACTCCGGTCTTTCCAGATCCGGGGGCAGTGACTCGGGCTCGGGGGCTGCGATCCGCGCGACCGGCGGGCACTCCATCTGCTGCGGGCACTGACAGGGCGGGCATGAAGGCGGCGTCCCGTGACATCCCAACAAGACCAGAGCGATCCCCATTTGCAAAAGTTTCATCTGTTTCCTCTGAAGTACGCCGCGTTGCACGTGGCGCTCAAATAGTCGTTTCTCAATCCCCGAACTTGTAGTGCTTTCGAACCGCCTTGCGAACCTCCCAGGTACACGACATGCCCTTTGGGAACGTCACCAGGTCGCCGGCGCCGACCTCCACCGGCTCGCCACCGTCCGGTGTGACGACCACGTCCCCCTCTAGGAAGTAGCAGATCTCCTGGGTGTCGTAGGTCCAGGGAAACTCCGATTTCTCCTTGGTCCAGATCGGCCAACTCTTGACCCCCTGCGAGTCGAGCCGTTCGTCGTTCGGTTTGCGTTCCACCTTTATGTCGCTCATTGTTTCTCCTTGGGCATAGTATAATAGGGTAGTATTAAATCACGAGGATGGTTTCGATGAAATATTCAATTCTTCTCTGGTGCGTTCTTTCCTTCGCGTGCGCATGTTGGAGTACCGCATGCGATGGGGAAGGAGGGAACGGAGGGTCGGCCTCCGACACGGACGCCGACGCCGACTCTGACACCGACGCCGACTCTGATTCTGACTCTGATTCCGACTCTGATTCCGACTCTGACACCGACTCGGATTCCGATTCTGATTCCGACTCTGATTCCGACGCCGGACCTGATCCATTCTTCACCGTGGTCACGTTCAACACCGGCACGACCGATAACATCGGCCACTTGACGGACGGCGACGACTACGGCCTGGAGCAGGTGGACATCTCGGACCAGCACTATGGCAACGGACTGGCCTGGATGAACGCAATAAATCATGTGACAACCTGGTTCGCCGCCCTCCAACCGGATGTGGTGGTGTTCCAGGAGATCTTCTACTCCGGCGACTGTCCGGGCATCCCGTCTTCTGCCTACCCCGGCTTCGTCTGCGAAACCTGGTCCCCGGGAGATCCCACCGTGGCCCAGGTATTGCTCGGCAGCGGTTACCAGGTGGCCTGTCATCCCGGAAAGAGCGACAAGTGCCTGGGAGTAAAGAAGTCCTTTGGCTCCATCCGCCAGTGCAGCGACCCCGACTTCTGCCTCGAAGGTCTGGACGGGGAGTCCGTTCCCGACTGCGGCGGGGGCGCCCGGATCGCACGCGCTACCATCGATCTCGTCAGCGGCGGCGAGATCACCGTGGTGAACGTCCACGGCACGTCCGGTATCTCCGGCGACGACAAGGACTGCCGCGTCGAACAGGTCGAGCAGATATTCGTGGACATGGACGGCGAGCCGGGCGCAAACGGTGTCCGCAACGTAGTATTGGGAGATCTCAATATTGATCCGGGGCGCGTCCCCGCGTTGCTCGATCAGAGCGTCGCTGCGTGGAATCTGTACGTGGGCGGCAGCCAGCCCTTCCAGTGGATCTCCCCGATCGGCCCCTCGGCGCCCCCCACCTATACCGGCGGATTGAACATCGACCACGTGGTCAGCGACGAGTTCACCGGCGCATGCTACGCCCCGGGGGTTACCCTCGGGTACCCGGCCGTCTACCCCAACGTCTATTTCGACCACAAGCCACTTGTCTGCGAGATCGGGAACCTG
This sequence comes from Deltaproteobacteria bacterium, assembly GCA_030621515.1. GTDB lineage: Bacteria > Myxococcota_A > Polyangia > JAAYKL01 > JAAYKL01 > JAUVAN01. Next base: position 24,779 of record JAUXHN010000007.1, read on the forward strand.
TGATGATAGGATCAAACACTATCGGGAGGTCGCTACCGGCACCCGAATCCAAAGGATGAAGAACGATGAAATACATTTCTACCTTTTTCATGATGTTCCTGATGTGCGCCCTGATGGGAGGATGCCACAAATCGCAGGCACTCCCCGACGGCGGCTCTGACGGCGACTCGGATAGCGACTCGGACAGCGACGCTGATACCGATGCCGATTCCGACAGTGACAGTGACAGTGACACTGACACTGACTCGGATACGGATACGGAAAGCGGGCTGGGAGACCCTGCGTGCATGGTAGAGCATATGGGAGAGTGCACGGGCCTCGTGGCGGGCTGCGCGACTTGCGGCACGGGTAGCGTTCCGTTTGAGGATCTGGCCGACTGTGAGGCAGATGAATGGTGTTGTGTCTCCGAGCAGGCTCCAACCAACGATTGCGAAACCGGCGGGGGGGTGTGCGTTCCCTCTTCGGGTGATTCCGAAGGTTGCCCGACGGGGTGGGGACTTGTCTATACCTCCTGCGGCGGCGAAGGAGCCTGCTGCATGCCGGGCAATTTCTGCGTCTGAGCAAGGATGTCTGGTCGCCGAGGTGAGCCGATCCGCCATGACGCGGCCTCAATAGTAACGAAAGATGAAGCCCCTTATCCTGACTGAGGAGTTGGTTTTGGCGAAATACCCAGTTCTTATCTGGCTTGTTTTCTTGTTTCTGTGCGCAAGCTGGAGTTCCGGATGCGATGATGGAGGTGGGGGGGGCGACTCGGATTCGGACAGCGATTCGGACAGCGATTCGGACAGCGACTCTGACACCGACTCTGATTCCGACACCGACACGGACACCGACTCTGACACCGATACGGACACGGACACCGATACGGACACAGACACCGAGGTGGTCTGCTCGGGTCACGGCGCCGAGTACACCTGGGGATCGGTCACTGTCTGCGCCTGCTATCCGGGGTACACACCCTCTGACAGCTCCGGTAACGACTGCGTGCTCACAGATACAGTGTGCATGGGCGGCTCTATCGACTTCGACGTGGACGGCGACGGGACCAACGAGACCTGGTTCGACCCCACTTATGATGAATGCTGGATGTACGAACTGGTCAACTACACGCGAGCGACCCACGACCCGGAGGGCACGCCCGAGTGTCACACACCCCTGGGGTACAACGTTTTGTGGTCCGCCCACGGACGAAATCACTCGATGGAAATGTACAACGCCGGCTACCTGTTCCACGAAGACTATCCCATGGGTCAGAACTGCGCTTACGGGGGCGACCCACCAACCGAGATGAACATGTACATGACCGGCCCAAGCGAGCCGCACTGCCCCGATTTGTCCCACCACTGCAACATCATGCGCTGTTCATACAGTCAGGTGGGCATCGGCTACTACTCAGGCACCTGGAACACGCAGAATTTCATGTAAGGCGTCCATTGCCCAAAAAGGAGGAGTTTCTCATGTCCCAAAAGATTCTTATATTGTTAATTGCCGTAGCGTTCATGGCCGTCTGGTCCGCCGGTTGCGACGAAGAGAATGCCTATGGAGGATCTGATTCTGACTCCGACTCCGACTCGGATTCCGACTCCGACTCGGATTCCGACTCGGATTCCGACTCCGACTCTGATACTGACTCCGATACTGACAGCGACTCCGATACTGACAGCGACTCCGACTCGGATAGCGACGGAGACGCCACCATCGGCAGTGGATCCAACTTCAGCACCGTACAGGGGATGTTCGATTCAGTGAACGCCACAACCGAATCCTATGCCAGCCATGACCGATATGCGGGTTTCCCGTTCACTACCGGGTACTATCACGCCAACGTAACGTGGCCGTATACCAAAACGTGGGACGCGGCAGCGGCCGCAACCGCCCAGGCAGAGGCTGACGCGGTCGTGGGCGGCGCTACCCCGAGCGGCACCGAAACCTTCAACAACCCGGGACAGTTGCCGGTATATATCGCAGGAACCGACACTGCGGCCTACACCGTCGGAGGCAAGGAACGCCCCGGATCGTTCATCACGGATACGTGTACATTGTGCAACGCCAACCCGTTCATGCGCATGGGCCTTTTCTACCAGGATCCCGGCGGGGCCGGCCCCGTGCTTACCAAAATGGGCGTAGGCGCCGCTGCCATGTCCGACGGAAGCACATGGTGGGTCTTTCACCTGGTCCCATGAAATAAACGCCGCTACTTGTGATTCTTCACGTCCGGAAACTGATAGATAATCTCCAGTGGACCCACCATGCCGAGCTCGTCGCGAGCCACTTTCTCCATGTACTCGGGATCCGAGTGAAACGCCCGGATCTTGGACCTGAGGGCATCGTTGTCCCGAATGAGGCGGCGGTTGGTCTCATTGAGCTGTCGTAGCTCCAATTCCAGGCGATCCACCCGGGTTACTCCTCGGGCGTCAAGCAGTTTATATGGCACGAGAATCGCAGCCGTAATGATGAGGGCAGCGGGCAAGGCTACCTTGAAGAATCTGAAAAGCGAACCCATTGTCTCAAAATACAGCGCCGAGACCTCGTGGGTCAAAAAACATGGTACAGATGCCTCGATGCTTCATGTCAAAGGCATAACCTATCGCATCGGCGACCGTACCCTGTTCGAGGGCGCCTCGGCCCATGTGCCGGCCGGCAAGCGAATAGGCTTCGTCGGCGCCAACGGCTCCGGCAAGACTACCCTGCTACGACTGATAACGCAGGAACTGGAGCTGGACGGGGGCACCATTGACGTGAGGACCGGGTGCAAGATGGGCACGGTTGCACAGGAGGCCCCGGGTGGATCTCGAACACCGCTGGAAACCGTGATCGCCTCGGACACGGAGTTGACGATGTTGCTCGCGCAATCGCGGACCTGCGACGATCCCAATACCATAGCGGAGATCCACACGCGCCTCACAGACATTGACGCCCACACGGCCACCGCCCGGGCGGCGATCATCCTTGCCGGCCTCGGGTTCGACGAGGCGATGCAATCGGTCCCGCTTGCGAGCCTTTCGGGGGGCTGGAGAATGCGGGTGGCGCTGGCCTGTGCGCTCTTTTGCGAACCCGATCTGCTCCTTCTCGACGAGCCCTCCAATCATCTGGATCTGGAGTCGGTCCTGTGGCTCGAAGGGTTTCTCAAGTCCTATCCGCACACCCTGTTGATCGTCAGCCACGACCGAAACCTCCTCAACAACGTGGCACAGAACACGTTGCTGGTTGAGGACGGTAAATTGACCATGTACTCCGGCGACTTTGACGCGTTCCTGAAGGCGCGCTCGGCGCAGATGGCGCTGGCACAGGCGGCCCGAGTGAAACAGGAGAATCAGCGCGTGCGCATGTCGGCGTTCATACAACGTTTCAGAGCCAAGGCATCCAAGGCCAAGCAGGCCCAGAGCCGTATCAAGATGCTGGAGCGTCTCGAACCCGTACAGGCGATCGCCTCCGGCAACAGGGTGGTCTTTCAGTTTCCCGAACCCCTGGCCAGGCCCTCGCCACTGATAAAATTGGACGGGGTGCGGGTAGGCTACGACCCCGAGCGACCCGTCCTCGACGATCTTCACCTGAGCATTTTCAACGACGACCGCATCGCCCTGCTGGGCGCAAACGGCAACGGAAAAACCACCCTTGCCCGGCTGCTGGCCAGAGAGCTGTCGCCATTCTTCGGCGAGTTTGTTGCGTCCTCCAAGATCTGTATCGGCTACTTTACCCAGGATCATCTGGAGCGGCTGAATGTCAACATATCCGCCCTCGATCAGATGCGCAGCGCCCAGCCCGACGATTCGGCCCAGGAAGTTCGCAGCCGGCTCGGCAGTTTCGGTTTCGCGCAAAGCAGAGCCGAAGTACTCGTGGGGAGCCTTTCCGGCGGTGAGAAGACCAGGCTGGCGCTGGCGTTGCTCGCCCGCAGGCGTCCCAACCTGTTGATCCTGGACGAACCCGCCAACCACCTGGACGTGGAAGCACGGGAGGCGCTGATACACGGGCTCAACGATTACGACGGCGCGATAATACTGATCTCCCACGATCGGCATCTCATCGAGGCGACCGTCGATCAGTTGTGGGTTGTAGGAGAGGGCACCTGCAGGCAATACTTCGGTGATCTGGGCGACTACCATAAACTCCTCCTCGAGCAGCGGCAGTTCCATCGGCGGGCCGCCAGATCCGCAAGGGAGGTTGGGGGCGAACAAAGGAAGAGCCGGAAAGATGGACGTCGGCAGGCCGCCGATGAGCGTGCGAGGCTCGCTCCCCTGAAGAAGGCGGTATCCGAGGCGGAGGCGATGATGGAGCGGCTTTGCGCGCAGAAGGATCACATCGACGGCCGGCTGGCGGATCCCGGTGTCTACACGGGACCATCTGAAGAAATCGCGTCGCTCACCCGGCGGCAACGGGAGCTGGAAAAGCTCATCGCAAATGCCGAAGAGGCGTGGCTCGACGCCCAGTCTCAGATTGATAACTCGTAACGGTAGGACGGTCACACCTCCACGGGCGGCAGCTCTACCGTTTCGAGACGGATGCGGTTCCGGTCGGCCACACCGAGCCCTATTTTCTCGGCAAAGGAGAGGTAGGCGACCGGCCTGCGCACGGCGGCGAGGGTTCGCATTTTCTTGCTCGCCCGGTATTTCTCGACGATCTCAAAGCACACCGCGTCCATGGCCACCGGATCGGTGGTAGCGTAAACGCTGTCGTGGGACACATGGGCCTTGGCGTTGTGCTTGGGGCCGCCGTCGTAGAGGCAGAAGGATCCGTCGCAGATGATGAGCCGCACCCGCCCGCGAATCTGCTCGAGTGCGTAGAAGTGCGGCATGGCCGTGTGGATCTCACGGTGCATCATGGGGGGCCGCTCCACGCAGCCGAACACCATGTTCTTCATGGCGCAGGTGATACCCGCCAGGTCATGGTCCTTGAGCACCGGCACGTTGATGATGGCCGTGGACCAGGTGAGGGTCTTCGCCAGCTTGCCCTTGCCCCCGCCTTCCGTTCTGGTGTAGTCGTCCTCGTAACCCAATACTTCATGGTTGATCACGCGCAGCTTGCCGGGTTTATCCTGCCACTGGTACCTGGCGCCGCGCATGTTCCCTCCGAATTGATCGAAAATCATGATGTTCTCGTCGGGAACCCCCACGGATCGAACACCCTCCACGATGGGGTTCACCACCTCCACTGTGGTTGAGGAAAACCGGCCGCCCAGAACGTTTATCTTTATTCCCACCCGGTCGTCCGCGTTGATGAAGCGGCTCCACGCCTTGACCGGATCCGCCTCCCCCGCCAGGGTAGTGACAGCCTTCTGAACCATCTCGCTCGCCGCCGACGCGTGGGGGAAGTTCCTGCCGCGCATGCCCGGCTTGTGCACCTCCACCACATGCCCCGGCCCGGTGGCCGGCACCGTCGTTTCGGCAGTGTTCTTTTGAGCCGCCTCGCTCCTGGATCCGTCGAGGCCCACCAGTCCAAAAGCGGACGCGGCCACGCCAAGCCTGATGGCTTCACGGCGGCTCAAGAAGTGTTTTTCCCTGTCGTTCCCGTGTGACATCACTTCTCCTTAAAATCGGGAAATTCATCGGGAAGCATCTTTGCCGCCAGCTCTTCCACCACTCCGGTGGCCTTCTCGTTGAATTCCTCGAACCGGCGGATGAACTCCACGGCCTCGTCGGTGAGGACTGCACCACCGTGCCTGGCCCCACCCGCCACGCCTTCCACCAGCTTCATGCCCAGTCGATCCTCGGTTGCCCGCACCTTTCCCCATACTGCCCGGTAGGACATTCCGAGCTCCCGGGCCGCGGCGCTCAAGGATCCGGTTTTCAATATAGCATGAAATATCTTGAGACGCCCCTCGCCCACAAGCAGTTTTCCGTCATCGTTTTCGACCCAGATCTTGGTGTGGATTTTCATGCGCTTGGACGGCAACGGAAGCCGGATACTCTACTTGCAACCGCCCAGATAGAACTCCAGTTGGATGGATTCCAGGGACGTCCCGCTGTCCGGGTCCTGGACATTATTCAGGCCCTGGCAGTTGATGTAAACGTAGTAGTCAAAGGACTTGGCGACGACGGGGATAAGCTCTCCCTCGGCGGGCTCGGCGAAAAGCTCGACGTTACATGAGCTGTCCAGCTCCCCGGAGCCGATGTTGTAGGTGTTGACGTTCTTCAAGGTGATATGACCAAAAGTGGTGAAAAGCGTTTCGTCGTCCTTGGGTTGGCCATGTTCGTCGAAAACACCCTGCACAGGCTCGCCGGGGATCCCACTGACGTAGAGATAGGCCTTGGTGGCCCCGGAAACACTGGACTCGTCGGCGTGCCCCACCTCGAACTTGAGTTCGCCGTCCTTGTACTGGCAATAGCCATAGTACTTGGCGCCACTCTTCGCGAGAGTGCCGTCGAAGTTCAACTCATCACATTGGTTGCAGTTGATGGATCCGTTGACGTATGCGGGTTTTACTTCCTCATCACACGACAGGAGCGCGAATACCATCACGCCGACGATCATTCCCCATAAAACAGTTTTCATGATTTTATCTCCTTGCGACGGACTGCTTCGTCCTGTGCGATCGAAAAGATACTAACTTCTATTCTTGCTTTTTCTCAACCTTATTTACCCAACCCCGCGAAAACTCCGTGTCCCACCCCCATGACCTCGCGAACCTCCTCCATTGTCTGCGAGGCGATATCGGAGCACCTTTGTCGACCCGCATCGAGGGCATCGATGACCAGCCCCTTGTGCCGCCTGAGGTGGTCCGCGCGATCCCTGATGGGAGCAAGCTCCGCGTCCATACTCTGCGCGAGGACCTTCTTACAATCGAAACAGCCGATAGTTCCCTTGCGACATCCCTGCGCCAGTTCGTCCCGCACGTCCGGTTCCGTGAAGAAACCGTGTATGGAAAACACGTTGCAGATCTCGGGGCGGCCCGGATCCGATCTTCGTATCCGCTGGGGATCCGTGTACGCGTTTTTTAGCTTGGCCGTTATCTCCTCCGTGGAATCGAGCATACCGATGTGATTGCCCAGACTCTTGGACATCTTGCTCTTTCCGTCGAGCCCCAGAATCCGGGGCGCCTCGCTCTTGATCCGCCGCGCGACGGGGAACACCTCCCCGAACTTCTTGTTGAAACGCTGCGCCACTTCCCTGCACAGCTCCAGGTGTTGCTCCTGATCCTCTCCGACCGGCACGAGCGTCGCCTTGTACAACAGGATATCCGCGGCCTGCAGGACCGGGTACCCGAACAGAGCCGTGGACGCCTCCGCCACACCCAGTCCCACCTGCAAGCGCTGCATGATATTGCCCATCCGGTCGTTCATCCTGGCTACTGTCTCACCGATGGCGACGTCGTCCCTGGTGTCCGGATCGAGGCTGTCCAGGTCTTTCTTCAGCTCGTCCAGCCCCTCGAGGGCTTCACCCCCCAGAGTTTTCAGGTTGTGAATGGCGGTCTTCATGGCGCCGCCTTCTTTTCTGGTCAGCTTTCTCTGCAAGGCGTTGCGGGCCTTGTCCTTGAACTGGGTCATTCTGAACAGGGATCCCAGCGGGGTCACGGTGTTGAACAACCAGGTCAGCTCCGTGTGCTCGGGAACATGGGATTGCACAAAGATCGTGCATTTCTCCGGATCGAGACCGCAGGCCATGGTCGCGAGTGAAGCATCGAAGGTCATGGCCGGCAATCGGGACGGATCGTATTCCACGGTGATGGCGTGATCGTCCACCACACAGTAAATCGCGTCGTGATCGTCACACAACTCCACCCAGCGCTTCACCGCGCCAAGGTAGTTGCCTATGTGGATCTCGCCGCTCGGCTGGATGCCACTGAAGACACGTTCCGAGTTCATCCGGTTCCTCCCGATCTCTCGAATCAGCCCTCTTCGTCCAGAGACAGCAAGGACGCGATTAGTAACTGATCCGAAACGTTCCGGACCCTTTCGAGCTCACCCTTGTCGAGCCAGAAACCCTTGCACGACGGACAGGTGTCCAGGATCAGGCTCTTGAACTGAGCCGGATGCACCTTGTCGAGCATGGTTCCCGTCTCACATCGAGGGCAGAAGAGCTCAATATCCTCGTTGCTGGCCTTTACCTCTCCAAATTCAATTTTCTCGATGTCCAGGAAAAAATTGTCGTCCAGCTTCTGGAGCTCTTCCGGGTCCAGCCAGATCCCCTTGCACTGCGGGCAAATATCGATCTCGACGATATCCTTCCCCTCACCGCGGGCCTTGACCTCCAGTTCCACACCATCACATCGAAGGCATTTCATGTTCCCTCCTAAAACGGAAAAAAGAAGCGGCACGAATCGCAGCTAGAAATCACCGGTGTCGACGACTTTGGGAATCTCGTCTACGAAGCTCTCGCGCAACTCCATCACTTCGTACACCATGCCCTGCCGGGTCGCGATAAAAAACGCGTTGGGTTTCTGTACGCGACCCTCGATGACCGTCTCCTCCAGCCGAATCACCCCGCCTTTCCCCTTCTTCTGGGCGATGGCGGAGGCGCCGGCCCCAAGGATGAGGACGACCACTGTGAAAACGGCAAGAAATCTAAAAAAGAAATTATCGTTCATGCCAACCCCCTATCAAAAAAAACAGTTTCAATCCAGCAGCTCCGAAAGCCGGTCGACAAAGGACCGGGCGTCATTGTCAATACGGGTCACGATCAGGACGGTATCATCGCCGGCAACGGTCCCGAGGATTTCCTTGTATCGCCCGTCGTCAATTGCGAGCGCAACCGGCTGGGCGCTTCCCGGGGATGTCTTGACCACCACCAGGTTATTCGCCTGATCGACTCTCGTCACGAGCCTCCTCAGCGTACCCTCGGGATCCGGCATCTGGGGCGTATCCGCAGTACCGGCGTTCCCGAGGGTCGTGTATCCCCCTTTTGATTTCATCAGGTTCAGGTCGGCAATATCTCGCGATAGCGTCGCCTGGGTAACGTTGAAGCCATTCTTTGAAAGCTGCTGCGCCAACACGGCCTGGCTGGAAACTCGATGTTCGCGGACAATCTCCAGGATGGCTTGCTGGCGGGTTCTCTTTGACATTCGAACTTTCCGGGGCACAAGAAGGCCCTTCACTAAAAAGAAATCCCCAATAATACCTGTAATGTCTGTGGGATCGTCAGATCGTTGTCAGTAAAAGAATTGTCCGTGGTGTCGTCGCCGTCGGGATCCACGGTCCCCTTGAACCCGCCGAGGGGGAAAAGGACGCCGTACCTGAGTCCCGCGTGGAAATTGTCCGAGGACACGTACATCACCTGGGCGTTGAGCTCCACACCCAGATTCGACGAGCCGTTGCTGATGGTCGTTTCGTCGTAGACCGCCCGACTGTAAATCACATCGAACTGTATTCCCAGCTGCTTGCCCATGGCGCTGCGCAGGAAGTCGTAGCGAAGCCATGGGTTGAAGTAATAGCTCTGGGACACGCTGCCCAGAATGTGATGGTACAAGATGAAGTCGGTGTTGAAAGCCGGGTTGAACGAGAACGCAGTGAATCGCTGGCTGCCCGGGTTGTTGGGTTGATCGAAAGTGGTCGGCGCGTTCAGCCCTTCCACGTCCTCGTCGCCAGAGGCGAACCCGAACTCCAACCCGATCCTCAACTGATCCGAAAGCAGGCCGTAATCCACCTGGACCACACCTCCCCACTGGGTGAGCGTGAGCGCGCGGGCGTTGTCGAACTCCGAGAGATTTATATCCGGGTTGCCCACTTCGCCGTAGATCAGAGCGAGCTCGATCTCCAGGTGGAAGGTGTCGACCAGCAGTTGAAACCAGAGATCGGGAGTGATTGCCCACATGTCCCGACGATAGAAGTGATAATTGGAATACGTTTCCGATTCCCGCTCCGCAATAGTGTCTTCCTCCTGGAACGAGAGAACCTGTGAGCGGTAGGTGAAGTGCAGACCGGTGTTCACGACCCAGTCGCCCCGCTTGATCATGGCCCGTTGATCTTCCTCGTCGTGCATGTAGGCCAGGATCCCCACCAGCTGATAGGCGTCGTCGAGCTGCGCAGCATCGAACGGTCGCCCGGCAGAGGAGACCATGGACACTCCCTCGCTGGGAAAATCGAAGGCGGGGGCGATGAGCCAGTCGTTGATCTTGGTGGCGAACATCAGGCGGTCCACCGTGTCACCGAAGTCCTGATCGATGCCGTTTCCGGCATTGTGCAACATCCCGAGGCCCCAGTGATCGGCCATACGTCCGAACCGGAGCTGGCCTATGGGCGTCATCACCTCGCCCCACGCACGCCGCACCACGATCATGTCCTCGTAGGAATATGGCGCCCCAATATTGTAGCCCTGGATAGTGGCTACATTGATGTTTTCCCCAGAACCGTAGTCCTGATGGTGCCTGGGGGAAGATCCGAGCATTACGTTGTCGAGGAAGTCTATCTGAGACTTGATCCACACCTCCTCGCTGATGTTCAGAGTCGGCTCCACCCGCAACCGCATATTTGCCCCGGCCAGCGTGGGGTTGTTGCATGACCTTCGCCCGCCGTCGTCCTCGCGGCAATCCTCCCCGAGGAAACCTTCGGGATCGTCATCATTGTCCACTACCTGTTCCAGGGGACGGTTGAACAGGGTGTTGTCATTTCGGATGTAGAACTTGTGGTACAGCTCGGGGCGAACCCGGAAGTAGCCGTGCAGCTCGAGGATCTCCAGATCCCGCTCGGTCCAGTCTTCCACCGCCTGGGTCGACGCGCCATCCTCCGAGAGGAAGCCGTCGTCGCCGAGATCCGCCTCGGGATCCATGTCACCGAGGGCGCCCATGTCCAGGTCAACGGCCTGGAGCGGCTTGAGGTCCATGGACTCGTCGGCTTCTTCGCCCTCTTCGCTCTCCTCGCCTTCCTCGTCTTCCTCGCCCTCGTCTTCCACCCCGCCGTCCGAATAGTTTTCGTCGTCGGTCTCTTCCCCTTCGTCTTCTTCGGCTTCATCCTGAGCCATGGCCGCGGGAGCGACGGCGAAGAGAATCGCGACGCCGATAAGGCAATACCAGTACCTGATGGTCAAAATCATTTCTCCCTCGAATACCTCGGCAAAAGAGTTGGCGGTAAAAAACGTCCTCGAATTCGAATTCGACATATATGTCAATGTCGGCTTGCCGTAAAGATTAGATCCTGTCGATCCGATGAGTTTACAATAGCGATGGGGGGATATTGATCATGAAGATGGAATTACCCGACTCGGTCTCCATATCCACGAAGACATACTCGCCCCAGATACGCGGCGTGGCTTTTGCGCGATCGGGGATGTTTGTGATGCGAGCTTCAACGTCGGTGGAGAGGTTGTGGCCGTATATCTCTGCGCATTTGAAATCCATGTAGACGTCGCCCTGAGGATCCGCGCAGTGCCGCCAGTCGAGCCAGACGGCGATGTCGCCGAAAACGTCGGGGGTCGTCGAGATGGCGGACCCGTCGGTGAGCTGGGTTGTCACTTCCGTGACCAGATCCTTCACGAAGATAACCGTGTTGCTGTGCTTCTCCCACGGCGCGTACGCGCTGAACCGGAAATCCTGCCAGACGACCTTGTTTGAACCGATGCGTGGGGTGTTCTGGTAGTAGTCGTCGTCGGTGACATCGAAGAACTGATCGGTGGAAAGATCGTAGCCGCGAACATTGTGAGTCGGCCACTGGGTCACGTCGAGAAAGACGATCTTGTTTTCCCAAATAGAAGTCCAAACAATAGCGTTTTCGTCTATCAATGCTGTTCCGGATGAGGGGTATGGCTCGTTGAAAATGCAGAGATTGTAAATCATCGGATCACCGCAACCAGCGACGCTTACTACTCCTCCGACACTTACATCAATAGATTGAAGAAGAGCTCCCCAATAATCGGCCTCTTCCGGTTCGTCCCGCCCCCAAATCATCATCTGGTTCTTGCTTTCCAGATCGGCCAATATTATTTCCTGCCTGACGGGAACGGTGTTGGTTCTGCCGATAGCATAAACAACGGTCGAGTTATATATAGCCGGCCATAAACAACCAACAGAAAATGAGTTTTCAACCCCATAAGGTGGTGGAAGCTCAAGAAAAGTTCTATTGGAAAAATTGTAAACAACTATGTCTTGAGACTGATCTGACAAAACCACCAATTCCCCCCAAACATCCCACTCACCGGCCCTGACCTTATCGGTGAAGGTCACCTGCTCGCAGCCCGGGCCGCAATCCTCTCCCGCGTCTGGGTTGTCCTGCCAGTCCCATGGACCGGCGTCGGTGACGTACGGCCCTGTGTCCGAATCGGTGTCGGTATCCGTATCTGTATCCGAATCCGCGTCGGTGTCGGTATCCGATCCGGTTCCACCGTCCGGGCCGCTACCGCTGCCGTTGGACGAGCACGATGAGCACGCGGAAAGAAGCAAAAGAAGAACACAAAAGACAGCAAGAGCACGGCCCGAGTGAAGCTCTTTCGATTCGAACATCATTGCGACCCCCAGACTTCGAGGCTGTTCGCAAGATGCCTGAGCCTGTACACGCGACCGTCGGCGACCGTACGCCCAGCCGTCCAGGCGCGTACGTCGTGTGTCCCGCGCTTCTCCAGGCCATCCGGATCGTTCCAGACGCTCTGGGTCGACAGGCCGCTGAGGTACGTCCAGCGACCCTCGGTCTTGATATCCCAGTAAATGAAGCCCACGAGGCCCACCCTGTCGGTTTCCACCGGCGCGGCCGGATCGGACAGGCGCAGCTTTATCAGCGCGTTGGAGGTAAGCGCCGTGAGAGACCAGTCGTCAAGATTGGTATCCAACCGCAGGGCAATCCCTCCGAGATCGGTGTATCCCAGATCCGCAAGCGAGGTTGGATCGGTGACGTCGACGGCGGTCACGCCGAAACCGTCGGCCAGGTAAATAACATCGCCAAGGGATTTCACGTCCGATACCGGCGCCCAGGTCGGCATATAACCTACCTCTATCGGGTACAGAGGATCCGAGATGTCGAAAACATGCACCCCGCTCCAGGAACCCACGTACAGCCGGTTTTCGCTTAGCTCAAGCGAGAAGCTCGGATCGGGCATCGATCCCCATCCCCAGGGACCGGGCATCTCCAGCGGTATCTCGTCCTCGGGCTGAAGATCCGTGCCTGAAAACACCGGATCGAAGGAGTAGAGCGAGCGACCGGTCAGCACGTAGATCGCGTCTTGCGAGCGCTCGAAGTCCACCACCCATTCCCATCCGTCCGGCGACCATTCGGCGATGAAGCTCATGGGCTCATCGGCGGGCGCTTGACACGAGATCTCCCCGGTGTCCGGGTTCGGGCAGCCGAACGTTCCGATGCTTGCGTACCATTCGCCGGTTTCTCTGCAGGCCTTTGTCGCCTCGGGATCCCACGTCCCGTCTCCGTCGCAGTCCAGCACCGGCGGCGGCGGGTGAAGCTCGTCGCTCGGGATCCAGGTATCGTCAAAGCGACCCGTCTTGAAGAAGATTCGATTTCCCGGATCGTTTCCCGCGTAAAGGGCGAATTTCTCCCCCGAGCCGTCGGTCATCAGCGTGTCGAGATTCGAAACCACGGGGCATTTGACGCCCGCGCAGTCCGGGCGAACGAGCGTCCAGCTTTCGGTCGCAAGATCCAGCTCCCACATATCGGTGTGAGCGCCGCCGTTCAGGTCCACACCGCCGAAAGAGAAGAGCCTGGGGCTTCCAACCGCCGACATTGCGAAGGAGATATCGCTCCTCTCTCCGGGGCCGTCCAGAAGATCGCCGATCTCCCGGACCCTGTTTCTTGTCATGTCAAGCTCGTAGACGGCTGTGTTCGAGCTTCCGTCGGGGAGCTTGCCGCCCGCGACATAGGCCCTCGCGCCGAAAGGCATGACGCTCGCGCCGAACAATCTCGGCATTCCCCTGGGAGTTTCCATCCGCGTCCATTCCTCGGTGAAAACATCGAACGCCCAGACGTCCGAGCCGATCTCCCCTTGATCGATCTCACCGCCGATGAGAACCAGCCGCTCCTCATAACGATCGAAAAACAACAGAGCCCCAGCTCGCGGACTCGGGATCTCCCCGTTAAACGGGGTCGCGTCTCGCCACATGAAGTAGGGCACGCCGTTGTCGTCCAGACCGGCGAACTCGCCGATCCACAACCGGTCGCCAAGGGCGCCCGAGGCCAGCCGCCCGCCGAAGACCGCCAGCTTTCTGCCCGAGCGGGGCGAATCGGTTTGCGCGCTCGTCGCCTGCATTCCCACGGGCGCATCGAACGCGAAATCGGCAAAGGAGAAGTCGACGGTGTTCGGCACAGCTCCGGGATTCAGGCCCGTTCCGTATGCCATGGCACCTGTTTCCAGGGAGTGTGTGCCCGCCATGATGTGGACCATTCCTCCGATAGCGGCATCCTCGCCGGCCAGGCCGACCGGATACTCGAACATACTCATGGGGTTGGCGTTCGGCGAGATTGCGCCGAGCACGACACGCATTCCTTCGGAGAATTGAGGCAGAACGGAGCTCATGTAATCATGCCCTATCTCACCGCCGACTAGATCGAAGGGATGAGGGCAGCCCTTGTAGATGTACGGCAACTGCCCCCAAATGGTGTCCTTGATAAATGTAAAATGGATAGTCGGGTTGATGAGGGTTACGGCCTCGTACTTGTTGATCTGTCCGTCGATGGGCAGAACTTCACCGTCGTCCCACTCAGGTCTTATCCAATAATGAACGTGTGCAAGATCCGTCCCGCCGGTAAGGATCGTCGCCGGATCCGGCTCCAGGAACGGCGCCGTGTCGCTTTGTTCCACTTCCCGCCACCAGATCTCCCACGGCCAGTCCCACTTGGTGGTGTGCTCGGCGCTTGAGCCCGTGGCCGAGTAGTTTACACTCTTGGGGCCGCAGTGATAGGTCCAGAGATCGGTGACTTGGGAGTCCTGTCCAAACTGTGTCCAGGTTGAGAAGAACGTCGCACCGTCGCAGTCTACCCTCGGGGCGTGACCGGCCTCCCCGTTCGGCCAGGAAACGATCTGGGCCATCAATGTGTTGTCGCCGTCTAGCGAGGACATGTGCCAGCGCTCGTGGTCGAAGTGAACCGAGTACTCATTTTGCAGGTTTGTCATATAGCAATTAAAAAACATGCATTCGAATACTGAATAAAACTTTTCAGAAAACGGATCCAACGGGTCATAGTCCGGGTTGAAACAGTCGCACCACCGTAGCTGGGCGTCGTGGTTGTCCACGCCCAGGCTATCGTCGCCGTCGGTCGCGTAGGTTATCGGCATTAGGCCCGGCGTGAAGCAGAAGATATGCCACGACCCATAATAGCAAGTAACGGAATTGATGCCGTTCTCCACGAAGTAGATGCACTTGTCCGGGTCGCAGGCGTCGCCTACGCCGTCTCCGTCACAGTCGTGCTGCAACGGGTTGTAGTCGCATTCGCAGTTGTCCATTCCGTAGAAGACGCCGTCCGCGTCCGGGTCCACCTGATCGTAGCTGTCCAACTCCGGACAGCGGTCACACCCATCCCCCCAGCCGTCGCCGTCGGAGTCGGTTATCTCGTCCGCCTGGGTTCCGTAGATCCCCCCTCCCCCCATGGGGCACCTATCCCAAGATAAGGTCTCGTCATCCCAATCATCGAGCCATTCGTCCCAGGTACGTGGGGGTCTGTCATTAATACTGTCACCATCGAAATTAAACCAATCGTCTCCATGATGAGGTGATTCATCAGTCCAACGCGACGCGAGAGAGCTGCAACCGTCCCAACCAGGATATCCTACTGGAGTTCCCAGAAAATGGCCGGTATTCCAGAGGTGTTCGTTGTCCCAGTCGGATTCCCAGTTCCATGCGGGTGTTATGTTATAAATTTCGTGAAGGTACGCATCGCCGGCGATAATATCCAGTTCGGAAAATGGATACGGCCAATCTTTTTTGTGAAACTCCCCGACGTTGTACATTTCTGAAGAATGCGGATAACCGATGTCCGGCCACATTCCGTCCGCTTTCTCTTCTTTATTGATAGGTCCTCCAGAGTACCAGCTATTATTGCAAGCCCCCCAGTGCATCAAATACTGGTGATGCTTGTCCTCGGAGAGGAACAACGCGATATGGCTGCCGGAGCGTCCGGGTCCGGTCCAGGGGGAAGAACTCCAACCGGACCAATTTTTGTCGACCCTGTCGTCGACAAAGAATGTTCTAGTTCGACCCTCCCGGCACTCTGAACTAGATGAGCCGGGATGGCGCACATTGCAGAGACGCTGGCTGGCGCCCGCAACGGCATAGAGGAACACCGCCCGAGTTTCCTGGAGAACGACATAAACATAGAAAACCGGGTTGTCGCCCTTATGGGCGCCCCCCGCGGCGCTGCAAGAGCCCCAACCACCGTCATCGGAGAACAGGTACTGGTAGGTTATTTTTACGAGCATTCCATCGTTGTGTACGGTGTCGTCGTCGGCATTGACCGGTGTAACTTGGTACACAATGTGCGGCTCGCCGAGCGCCCATTGGACGGTATTCTCATTTGAATCGAATCGAATATAAGGCGCAAAATAATAAGCGAGGTCGTTTTCGAAATCATCGTTCAACATGTCTTCGTCTACGTCCCGGTTGTCATCCGGATGGAGGACGAAGATATCGAAGTAGTCGTAAATAGAGATAGAGATCCCGTCTATCAAGAAGCTGGGGTCGGCGTGCGAGGGCGTCGCCAAGAGAAGCATGCCGAAGATCAAGGAAATCGAAGTAATCGTTCTCGCTTGTCGGCGTTCGTTGCATCGATGGGGGATGTAACTCATGGCAACTCCTTTTTTTGTTGATTGAGACAAACATGATCGTATTGCCTGACTGGATTTCGGTCAATTGGTTTTCTCGTTCCCCACACTTTGCCCGGATGGCGTGTTTATCACCGCCAGGGCCTTCCCCACGGGTCCGGCAGGTGTCGGGTACCTGGAGAATCGCGTTCCGGGTGGCCTGGAAAACGATTTTTATCACCGCCAGGACCTTCATCCCCGGCCCGGAAGGCGTTTGGCACTCTGCCAAACGAGCAACCACGCGGGTTTCCGGGATTTTTGCATCGGAAGCCGGTGTTAACCCCATCCCGGCCTTCCCCTGCGAGGGGAAGGGGAAGTTGATGGCGGTCGGCTTTAGATGGTGGGGTCGGGGTTGGCGGCGTCTTCGACTGTCTGACCGGCGCGACGGGTGGAGGGTCTGACTTTCTTTGCCAGGTCTTTCTTGCCCGCAGCATCGAGCAGGGCGCTGAACAGGTTGGCGGTAACGGAGAAGGCCCGGTCATAATCCTTTATGGCGTCGTTCTTGACGCTCAGGGTGGCCTCGGCCTCGCGAACCTCATTGTTCACCTCGGCAACGGACTCTTCCAGCTTGCCGAGGGTTTTCGAGAGTTTATCGGCCCATTCTGAGAGGGGAAACATATCCGCCCCATATTCTCATTTTGCAAGGCCGCTAGAAATTCCGCTTTCCCCTGTCTCATTCAACGATATACTGCCTTCCGGTAGGGGTGAGAGATTATTTTAATCATGGTGCATCGTTGTGATTTCCATGCACTCGATTGAAAATGGAAACAAAGAATCTCAATTTGGGGATAGATGGATGAAGAGCAAAGGGATTTATATTTCATTTTTTTTCTCCGTGTCGATCACGGCGGCAATGCTCGCGGCTCTTCCTTGCCTTTCCGATGATACACAGGAACCGGAGATCTCCTCTGGTGATTTTCTTCTCGAAGCAGGGGCTGGCTTTGGCGGGCTGTTCGTTACGAACTTGGAGTTCGATCGCGGTTGGACGGGTGGTCCGTTTGCGGATTTCTTGTGGGGCATTTCCGGGATATGGCTCGGGTTTAGGCTCTCCATGCCGGTGGCGGTCGTGCCCTATGGAAGCGACGACAGCGGGTCGATTTTCGGGAATCGCGACAAGTCAGGGTACAACCCGGATTCCTATAAAGACTGTGTTACATTCTTTCCTTCCTATTCATTGTTGATGCGGGTCGGTCCACGGAACCACTTTGCCTTGCTGTGCGCCCTTGGTCTCGGCCATGTGGCGTCCGCCAGACATGGGGTCTACTCGGTATTTCCCAATTTCTACGCACATATCGGAATTGAGTTCTTTCTCGTAAAAACGGAGGCCATCGGCTTCGGAGTTCGCATGTATCTCGATTGCATTAAATTGTTCTTTTTCCCCGACAGGCCCGGGTTGTACTTTCCTCAGGTAGGGGTTGTGTTTGCCATTTGATTTCATCCAGGCTTACTCGGCTTTAACAGTGGAACCTGGCTCAATTTTCAACCCTTCCACTTCTCGAATTTCTTCAGGGCTTCTTCGAGGAGCCGCTTGCCTTCGCGGTCCAGGTTGTCCAGCACGGTCGGGGTGATGGCGATCATGCCGTCCACCTGCTCCTTTCGCCCCGAATGAACGCCGAAGAGCATCCCGATGATCGGTATCCGAGAAAGACCCGGCAACCCCTTCTTGGAGCGCGATTCCGACTCCGCGTCCAGCCCGGAGAGAATGATCGACTGGCCCAGCCCCAGGTGGATGAGGGTCTCCACCCGCGAGATGGTCCGCCCCGGCACATCCTGGGAGGTCTCCGCCAGATCGGCCACCTCCGCGTCCACCTCCAGATCCAGCAGGCCTGCCTGGGGATCCAGGCGGGGCAACACCCGGAGACTGCAGCCGTAGGAGACCGTGCGCAGTTCCGCCGCCTGGGATCCGGTGACGGCGACGTTCACCTCTCCACCCGACGAGTAGGTGGCGCGATTCCCGCTGGTGGTGATGAGGGTGGCGCGTTTTCTGATCTTTATCCAGCCCGCCTGGGCAGCAGCCTCGATGAATGGTAGCGCCTGGTCGACCACCTGGTAAGTCGCCGCCGCGCCGCCGCCGAACATGTCCCAACTGAAATTGAAACTCTGGGTCGCGCCGATCTGCCCGGGCCAGTTCACGCCGGCTCCCCACGTGGAGCTCTTGCGCATCTCTATAAACGTGAGATCGAGTCTGATATTGGTGCGCGGTCGCACCCGGAACGGATCGACCTGCGCCAGGGCCTCCACCTGGCCCGGATAGAGCCCCGCCACTCGCTCGACCCTGTTCAGGGCGGATTCGTCCGGAACCGTGCCGTCGATAAAGATGCGAGGCCCGACCCTGCGGAGCACCAGACCCGTCAGATCCCCCAGCAGATCGTTGATTTCCGCCTCTATCGTCTCCGGGCGTCGGGCAAAAACGGTGATCAGGAGATTGCGCTGTCCGCCGTGCTTCTTGATCAGCAAAAGGGACGTCCTGCCCGGTCTCACCGCAGTAATCACCATCTTCTTGCCGTCCCTCGGAATCTTGACCTCGATCACGCCCCGGGCGCTCTCGGAGAAACTGGCCACCTCGGACACGTCGATCACGCGTTGCTCGCCCATCACCAGCATCAGCTCACGTTCGAGACCGGCATCCTCCGTCATCGCCCGATCGCCGCGAACGGTCCCTGCCGCCAGAAAGGCCGACAGTAACGCGACTCCGAGGATCGCACCCAATATCGTCCTGGATTTCATCGTTCACCTCCTGTTAAAGTCGGCCTCTATCATCTGTTTAATCGGTCGTTTTCTTCTTCGGTTGCGAAAAAAAAGAAAAAACGGAAGACTCATCGGATGAACATTGAAAAAAGAAGCCGACTTTCACCCAAAGACCTGACCGTGACTCTCCCCGCCAAGTGGATGAAGTTCAAGACGACGGCGGATCTCAAACGACATGACGGAATGATAGGCCAGGACCGGGCCATGCGCGCGGTGGAGGTCGGCCTCAAGATAGGTACGCGGGGCTACAACATCTTCGCTGTGGGAGAGCCCGGCTCCGGAAAGACCTCCACCCTGGTACGCATGCTGAAGGAGCGCGCAAAGAACCAACCAGCCTCGCAAGACGTGTGCTACGTGTATAACTTCCAGTCGACGGACAGGCCTAGACCGCTGATGTTGCCACCCGGCAAGGGCCGCGCGCTAGCCCGGGAGATGGAGCGAGTGGTGGGGGAGCTGGACCGCATGATCTCCCGCGTTCTGTCGGAGGGCACGTTCGGGCACATACGAACGGGTATCATCGCCGAGACCAGGCGCAAGGTGGACAATCTAAACCGTCGAACCTCCCAGATCGCCAAGCGGCTGGGCCTCAAGCTGGAGGAGGGCGAAAACCATCTTCGCATCATCCCGATCTGGAAGGGAGAACCCCTGGACGAAGAGAACATCGACAAACTTCCCCGAAGGGCGCAAAAGCGCATCGAGGCGAAGATGCTCGAGTTCCAGAAGAACATCGACTCGTTCGCCTACGCCCGGCGGCAGATCGAGCTGGACCACGACTCCCGGTTGCTGGCGGCGGAGGTGCGGGCGGTGTCGCCAATGATCAAGGAACTCCTCGGGGAGACGACCTCACGGTACAGGGGGATGGGCAACGATGTCCGGGAGTACTTCGAGCAGGTCGAAGAGCACGTGATCCAGAACCACCGCGTCTTCGTCTCACGGGAAGAAAACAACAACGGGGAAAACGACTGCGAGGAGGACTACCCGATTGCGGACGTGGATCCAAGGGTGCTCTTTCACGTGAACGTGCTCGTCGACCGCACCGTCGAATCCGGAGCTCCGGTTGTCGTGGAACGCGTGCCCGCGGCCTCCAATCTCTGCGGCCTCTTCGAGTACCGTGAGACGGCGGGCGGCATGGTCACCGATCACACGATGATCCGCTCCGGCGCCCTGCACCAGGCCAACGGCGGCTACCTGGTCATCCAGGCGGGCGATCTCCTGAGCCAGGAGAGCGCCTGGCACTCCCTCAAGCGGGCTCTCCGGCACAAGGAGATCCGCATAGAGGAAGGGATGGGGATGGGAGACTCCAGACCCCGGCTCGCCGGCGCGCTCAAGCCGGGGGCCGTGCCGCTGAACGTGAAAGTCATCCTCATCGGGAGCGCCGAAATCTACTACATGCTCAAGACCGAGGACGAGGATTTTCAGCGACTCTTCAAGATCCTGGCCGATTTCGAGACATCCATGGAGCGCAACGAGACCAACGTGATGCAGCTGGCCCAGTTCGCAGGCCAGGTGTGTGTGGAGGAAGACTATCTCCCGCTTCACAAATCCGGGATGGTGCGCATTCTCGAGTTCGCCTCGCGTCGCGCAGAGAACAAATATCGTCTGATCACCAGGAGGGCGGAACTCCTGGATCTCCTCGCGGAGGCCAACATGTTCGCGCGGGCGGCCAAAGCCAGGTCTATTCGCGAGCGGGATGTGGAGCAGGCCCTTGTTGAAGCCGATCTTCGCTACGGATCGATCCCGGACGCCATGGAACGGGAAATCGAATCCGGCACCATCCTCATCAAGACCACGGGGGCCACGGTGGGGCAGATCAACGGCATCGCCCTGTACGACGTTGCGGGCAACCTGTTCGGCGTCCCGGTGCGCATCACCGCCCGCACCTACGCGGGCCGGCGCGGAGTCGTGAACATCGACCGGGAGGTCGCGCTGTCCGGGGCGGTGCACGACAAGGGAGCGCTGATCCTCATCGGATACATGGGCGGGCGCTTCGCCCAGAAACAGACTCTCGGATTCTCCGCATCGATCACCTTCGAACAATCCTACGACGAGATCGACGGCGACTCGGCATCTTCATCCGAGCTTTACGCCCTCCTTTCTGCACTGTCCGGATGTCCCATTCACCAGGGAATAGCCGTTACCGGGTCGGTGAACCAGCTCGGAGAGATCCAGCCCATCGGCGGTGTGAACGACAAGATCGAGGGGGTATACCAGATCTGCAAGAACCGGGGGCTGACCGGGAAAGAGGGCGTGATGATCCCCGCCGCCAACGTGCGCAATCTGGTGCTCAAGCGGGAGGTCATCGACGCGGTTCGCGAGGGCACGTTCAACATCTGGGCCGTGTCTTCCATCGACGAGGGGATCGAGGTGCTCACCGGCGTGGCGGCCGGCAGCCGTCGCAAGGACGGAACCTGGAGCCCGGGGAGCATCAACGACCGTGTGCAGAAGCGCCTGACGGAGCTGGTGGAGGTCATCAAGGACAACCCCGGCATGGCGCTGGACAGAAATCTCTGAGGCAGCTTTTAAAACGTCTTATAAAGATCGCGTAATGGTACCGCACGTACACGCTTTTCCATTGCAAAGGCATCCCTGCCGGCGTGGACAACCACGAGTTCATCGAGTTTGAGCGCTTGCATCGCGTTTCTCATCGATCGCGTAAGCCGCGGGGCCGAGGTGCGCTTGAACTCGAAACCCAGCTTGCGATTACCTTGCACTATCAGCAGGTCCAGCTCCGCTCCGGTGTGGGTCCTCCAAAAAAAGCACTCCTCGGGTTCCGCGCCCAGCCTGGCGATGACGGTTTCCAGGGCGAATCCTTCCCAGGTCGCGCCCATTTTTGGATGGCTCAAAACCTGCTCCATGTTCCAGACACCGAGAAGGGCATGGGCCAGGCCGCTGTCGGCTATGTAAACCTTGGGCGCCTTGACCTGCCGCTTGCCGAGATTCTCGTGCCAGGGAGGAAGAACGCGAACGACAAAAGCCGCGCTTAAAATATCCAGGTACCGCCTCACGGTTGTATCGGCCACGCCAAAGGAACGACCGATTTCGGAGGAGTTCCACAATTGACCGTGATAGTGCGCGAGCATCGTCCAGAAACGCCTCATGGTCGTGGACGGAAGGTTCACACCGAGAAACGGCAGATCGCGCTCCAGGAAAGCTCGAATGAAGTCCCTTCGCCATCTGGCGCTCTCTTCCTCGGTATCGGCCAGAAAAGATCTGGGGAACCCGCCACGAACCCAAAGTGTATCGACCGCGTGAGCACCGACCTCGTCCAGGGTGAATCCCCGCAACTCCAGATAGCCTATTCTGCCGGCCAATGTCTCCGAGCTTTGCCTCAGCAGATCAGGAGAAGCGCTTCCAAGCACCAAAAATCGCGCTCGCAGGGGCGTTCGATCGGCGAGCACGCGCAAGACCCTGAATACGTCGGGAGCCTGCTGTATCTCATCTATTACTATCAGCCCTTCAAGCGATTCGAGCGCCAGCATCGGATCCGCAATGCGCGCTTCGTCCCGAGGATCTTCGAGATCGAAAAAGTGCACCGGATCATCCCTGGTCTTTGCCAGTTGTTTTGCCAGGGTCGTCTTTCCGACCTGTCGCGCTCCGACGATTCCAGCGACAGGGTTTGTGGAAAGAAGATCCTTGATAGTTGCAATATGGGATTTCCTGTCGATCATAACTTTCTTAGTTTACCATGAAATATCTGCATGCAATACCGAATTTTCACGCTTTAGACGACATTAACCGTGAAAACTCAGCGCAACATGCAGAGTTTTCACGGTTGCGGTATTTTTTCTAAAATGGGGGGAACTGTTCATGAAATATGGCTTGTTCACGTTTGCGTGAACAGGCCCCTTTTGCGGAACAAGATAGTGTGCCTTTTCAAA
>JAUXHN010000322.1 GCA_030621515.1 Deltaproteobacteria bacterium
CAGGAACTCTATCCCATCCTGGCGGTGATTCCGCTGCAGTTGCTGGCTTACTATGCGGCTGACTTCAAGGGCACCGACGTGGACCAGCCCCGCAATCTGGCGAAGACGGTCACAGTAGAGTAGTCGTCTATTCCGAGTCTTTCTTTTTCGACTTTTTGTAGCTGTCCTTCAGCGACTTGAACATCGGTGTAAGGGTTTTCTTCGCCTTCTCGATGTCGGTCTCGCCCTTGTCCTTCTTTGGGGGTTCTTTCTTGGGCTCGGGCTTCTTCACGGGATCCTTGGCGGGATCCTTGGCGGGATCCTTCTTGGGTTCCGGCGCCTTCTTGGGATCGGGAAGCGTGGGAGGCGTGTACTTCTTGCCGGACTTTCCGGACGACTTGCCGCTCGAGGACTTTCCCTTCTCCATGAAATAGGGCTTGCCCATGTAGCGAACGGTCACGTCCTCGAAATCACCCGCCAGCCAGGAGTTCTGGATACCGGTAGGGTTGCCCTTGTAGCAAACGGCGATACGTCCCGAGGCCGTACCGGCCATCTGGTACAGATCCCCATCGGGATCGTAATCCGCGACCTCCCATTTTGTTATCTCGATGGCCCACGCGTTTTCCGCGTTCCAGCTGGTGGTGGCCTCCAGATTTGTAGGATCGTTACTGATCTGAAAATACCCGTCGCCGTAGGCCATCTCACGGGTGAATTTCGCGCCGACACCGGGATGGAACGGCAGATCGATGGTGAGCGCCTGCCCGCCCATGATGAGCGACGTCGGGGCCTCAAGAGGCTTGTCGTGAATCTTCATCTTCCACTTGTCGCCGATCGGCTCGATAACTATCGCCTGGGTGTTGAAAGGTCTTCCGTTGGCCATGCCGCCCAGGGGAGCCTGGGGCACGGTGTCTATCACCGGCTTGTCGATCCACTGGTACGGCGGAACGGCCATCGCAACAGCGGGCACCGGCAATGGCGCGACCGCCGGCGGCGGTGCGACGGGCATCACGGGTGGCGGGATGGCTCCGGGCATCGGCGGTGGCGGCACCAGCGTAGGTGGTGGTATCGGCGGCGGTTGCTGTTGACCGAATGGGAGCGCGTCGCATCCACAGACCGCGACAAGCGAGGCGATGAACACTATTGCAATGAAAAGGGAAGCCTTCATTCGTCACTCCTTTGTTGACGAGCCCATGCGATGGGCTCTGAATTCTGGTGAGTATAGCTCAACGCCAAGGTTATTATTATCCATAAATGAACACTTTTTTTTTGCACTTGATAATCTTTCGACACGTCCTTCTCGTGATATCGACCAGAGTTTTTGATATGAATCGATTATCGCGGATGAGTTTTCTAGTGACGTTGGACATGAAAGTTTGCCGGTCGGAGTGAAATGGAACGATTTTCAAAACTGATAATCAGGTTCAGGGTGCCGGTTCTCTTACTCATCGTCGTTATCACTGCCGGGCTCGGCATGTGGCTGCCCACCATTTACGCGGACGACGACGTCATGCAGTTCCTTCCGCAGAAAGACCCGGATGTGGAGTTGTTTCGCAGGGTCAACCAGCGGTTCGGTGGCCTCGACGTGGCCATCGTCGGCATAGAGTCCGATTCCATGTTCACCGCCGCCACCCTCGAAAGGATCAGGGCGCTCACCAAGAAGATCGGTCAGATCGATGGAGTGTTCGATGTCCTGTCCTTCACCGAAGTTCCGGATCCCCAGCCGTCTGCAGAGGGTTTGAGGGTGGAGCCTCTTGTCATGGACAAGGTCCCCACCGAGGCGGCCGATCTCCAGGCCCTGAAGGAGCGTGTGCTCTCCAACGAGAACGCCGTGGGCAACATGATCTCCGCTGACGGAAAGGCGGCGATGATCCTGTGTTTCCTGGGAGGAGATCGCCCCCCCATTCACATCGCCACCGATATCAAGAACGCGGCCGCCGGCATCTGGACCGGCAACCCGATCTACTTCGGAGGCTCGCCGTTCATCAGACTCCATATCGCCGGAGGCACCAAAAAGGACCTGGCCTGGCTCACGCCCATCGTCGCCATAGTGGTCCTGCTGGTCACTTTCCTGATCTTTCGAAAACCTATCGGCGTATTGCTCGCCCTCGGAACGGTCGGCGTGGGGTTGGTCTGGCTGATGGGGATAGTCGCCTTGCGGGGCAAGGGACTCACGCTGGTGGGATCGTCGCTCCCAACCATCGGGATAGCCATAGGTGGCGCGTACGGAATTCACATTCTCGCGGCCTACTTCGCGGGGAATGCACCAACGGTAAGGGATCGAATAATTGAGGCCATGAAAAATGTGGGCGCTCCGGTGATTGCGTCGGCGGCCACAACATGCGCCGGGTTCATGTCTTTCCTCGTGATGGATATCGCTCCCCTGCGCGAGTTCGGCGTGTACGCGGCGGCAGGAGTGGCCTTCACGGCGATCCTGGCGCTCACGGCGATCCCGGCTATCCTGTCCTTCTCCAGGCGCGTTCCCTCGAAGCTCGGCGCCAGCCTGATGGCAAGGCCCCTGGGCAAGCTGGGACACTGGGCCGAGCGACATCGCTCGTGGGCCCTTTCCATTGCTGTGGTCATGGCGGTGGCCGGAGTGTTCGGGGTCCTGCGCATCGCGCCGGATCCAACCCTGGAGACCTTTTTTAAAAAAGGTTCCGAGCCGGACAAGGCCAACAAGTTTCTCGAACGCAATTTCGGCGGATCGGTCTACCTGCAGGTCTATTTCGAGGGCGACATGCGCTCGCCGTTCGTGCTCGCCCAGCTGCGGAAGATTGTCGAGTTCACGAAGGGCATGGACGAGGTCGTTCAGGTGAACTCCATAATCGACCCCCTCATCATGATGTCCGAGGCCATGGGGGGCCGCGCGGATCTTCCGGTCAACAACCGGCGTACGGGATACCTGTATCCGTTCCTCGAGGGGACTGCGGCCATAGACCAGGTAATCGCTCCTGAAAAAGACGCCTGCCTGGTCCAGATAAGGCTCAGGGACATCGGCCCGCAACAGGTAGACACGGCGGTCGAGAATCTGCGCGCCTTCATCGAAAGCGAGGTTCCCAGGGGAATCATGCCGGTTCAGATGGCGCCCTTCCTCGACCCGGAGGACCGCAACGAGTTCGTCACCCTCGAGGAGTTCAACGGAGACGGAGAAATGGTCAGGCCCTCCGAGCTGATCGATATCGCGGTGATCAAGGGTCCACGTGAGGCAAAGCTGCGGCGCGCTGCGCTCCTGCAGGAGGTTGCCGACAGGGTGGTCCGTATAGCGAGGATTTACGGAGGCCCACAGATATCGGACGAGGCTGCGCGCAAGGTGCTCAAGGTTCTCGAGGGTGAGAATGCGAAAGGAGACCTCGAGGCCGGCCCGGATCTCGACAAGGCTATCGTGGACCTGGTCGC
>JAUXHN010000171.1 GCA_030621515.1 Deltaproteobacteria bacterium
TCCTTGATCAACCTGCCGGCGATATCCACCGCCTGGTCAACCTCGAAAGCCGCCTCGCCCTGCGGCACGGGAATCCCGTAACGCGAAAAAATCTCCTTGGCCTGATACTCATGGATCTTCATCCGTTCCTCCGAAATTTCAAAAGTTCAAGACGGGTATACAACAATACATCGTGAAAAACTGCACCTATTTAGAAATCGATCTTGTAGCCGATCTGGCGGACGGTTTTTATGTGCACGGGGTCGGAGGGGTCGGATTCTATTTTCTGGCGAAGCGCCATGATGAAATTGTCCACGGTTCGCTCCGTGCCGTCGAACCCCCATCCCCACACCCGATCGAGAATGGTCGCGCGGGAAAATGGCCTTCCGGCGGAGCGGGCGAGCAGGATCAACAGGTCGAACTCCCTCGCCGATAGATTGACCTCGTCCCCTCCCACGAGAGTGGTACGGCTTACTGGATCGATGACAATGTTTCCAAATTCGATCGCCGGCTCCTTGCCGCGCTCGCCTCGCCGGCGCCTGAGCATCGCCTCCACGCGGGCGAGCAACTCCGGGAGTTCGAAAGGCTTTGTAACGTAGTCGTCGGCACCGGGATCGAGCCCTTCGATCTTGTCGCCAGTCTTGTCCCTCGCAGAGAGAATCAGCACCGGCACATCCTGCGATTTTTCCCGCAATTCGGAGAGGATCTCGAGCCCGCTCCAGCCGGGCAACATGATATCCAGGATGATCAGGTCGGGACGGCTGTCGAACGCCTTCTGCATCCCCTCGTCCCCGTCGGCGGCGGTGAGCACTCTGTATCCCTGCAGGTTGAAGTTCATCGCCAGACCCTCACGCAGGGACTTGTCGTCCTCCACGATGAGAATGGTCTCGTCCTTGATGGTTTCCTCGTTCATTCTTCTATCTTCTCTGCGATTGAATGTGGCAGGCGCACAGAGAACCTGCTCCCGACGCCCTCCTCACTCTCGACGTACACCTCTCCGGAGTGCGATCTCGCCTGATGCCTTACGATGGCCAGGCCCAGTCCCACACCGGAGGACCCTCCCCTGCTGCCCGGATCGATCTGATAAAACGGGTCGAAGATCCGGCCCACCCTGTCCTCCGGGATTCCAATGCCGTTGTCCTTGACGGAGAGCTCCACGTGCTCGCCCGTGTCCTCCAACGTAACGGCGATCCGCTTGTCTGAGCCGGAGTACTTGTACGCGTTGATGAGCAAGTTGAGCAGGAGCGATCCGATACCGTCCGCGTCGTGGAGGACCGGAGTATCGCACTCGATGGTGACACTGAGATCGACCTCCCCGGGCGCCACCATGCGCTCGAAACGGGCCACCGCGGATTCCACCGCCACGCGCATGGAGCCGATTTCCATCTCGGGTTGCTCCCGATCCCCGGCCGCTGCTCTCCAGGCCAGAACACGATCGATCATGGCCTCGAGCCACTCGGTCTCCCGCAGTATTATCTCCAGGCTCTCCTTCGTCCGTTTCGGGTCGCCGTCGAGACGGCCCATCTGGAGGGTCTGGGCATACATTCGAATTGAGGCGAGAGGCGTGCGCAGCTCATGGCTGATGTTGGCCGTGAAATCGGCCTGAAGCCGGGCGACCCGTGCGCGCTTCCCGAGAAGGACGGTCACGACGATCGCGCTGCCGAATGCTGCGGCGGCAAAGGAGAGCACGAGCACCCCGAACACGATGTCCTCCGACTTCGCGCCCGACGCGAGCCGCACGATACCCAGGGAGGTGGACAGGAGCACGGGCAGGATGACGCCGACCGCCAGTGCGACGATCGCGCTCGTCAGACTCATGCTCCGCTGGAGGCGCTTTATCCTGGTCCTGAATGGTCGCTCATTCACCGCTCCGCCGACCTTCTGACAGCGAGACCCGCGAGGAGCGAAAGGAGGACGATCAAAAAAGATCCTCCCGTTCCCGGAATTCGACGACCCACACTGTCGCACGTGCAAGAGCTACCATCCGAGATGTTGCTCCCCGAAACTTGTATGACCACCGATCGGGTGGAGACGGCATCGACGGCGCCGGTCACCGGATCCTCGCCCGGGTACGTGACGATGATCTGCAACTCGTAGATTCCGGTCTCCGTGGGCCTGAAGTACGGCTCCCGGCCTTCGACGTAGTGATATTCGTAAGGGGTGGAGCAATCCACTTCCCCGTCCGGGTGTTGTACGCCGCCGCTGTACGACGGGCCCGTATTAAGGGCCCAGTGGTACGTGAGATGCGAGTTCTCGCGATTGGCGAACATGCGCAACCGGATTTCGTCTCCCGTCCTGGCATCCAGGACATCCGGAGAATAGACGTCAAACTCGGCCGCCGGATCCAGGCAATTGACCTTGTCGCCCAGCACGACGAAACAGAACCCGTCGTCGCACGCCTCTCCCACCTTGTCGCGATCCCAGTCCTCCTGGCCGGGATTGTACACGTCGAGCGGGGTGTCCTCCTGTGAAACTCCCCCGTCCGGAAGAACAGGGGGCGAGACATCGAAACAGTTGTCCGAACTGTTCATCACCCCGTCACCGTCCACGTCCGGATCGCAGGCGTCGCCTGTTCCGTCGCCGTCCATATCGGACTGATCTTCGTTGGGCATGTAGGGACAGTTGTCCACGCGGTGGATCTGGCCGCCCGTGGAGCTAAAATCCACGATCCCATCGCTGTCACTATCCTGCATGAGACACAGGAAGACGGGCTCGATGTCGAACGGGCACCCGTCCTCCAGGTTGACGACCCCGTCGCCGTCCATGTCGTCGTCACAGGCATTGCCTGTCCCGTCGCCATCGGAGTCTCTCTGATCGGGGTTGTACACATCCGTCGAACCCTTGCTCATGACGCCGCCGTCAAAATCGTATTCGTTGTGATAGTAGCAATTATCGTTTGCGTTGAGCACGCCGTCGCCGTCGACATCGTTATCGCACGCGTCTCCAACCCCATCCGAGTCCATGTCCCGCTGATGGATATTGAAGTGGGCCGGACAGTTGTCACATTCGTCGCCCACCCCATCTCCGTCCACGTCGAACGGCTCGCTCGTACCGCCATCATCAAACACGAAAATGCTCTCGTAATCGAAAGGGCAACTATCCAGATCATCGACGATGCCGTCGTCATCCCAGTCGTTCGCGTGCTGGTATCCGTCGTTTCCGGCCGGCGCCGGGCACACACCCGCGTCCGTATCGTACGGCACTCCTCCGTCGTACGCCGAAAGCGGGCCGGCGATGAAAAACACGATCGTTGTCACCGAAAGTAAACTGAAAATGTAACCGCGCAATCTCATTGACTGTCCTTTGGGATTTCGGGCGCATATTAGGGGATATGAAGCCGGGACGCCAGCTAATCCGGTTGGAGATGCGCTCTAGTGCCTCACCCCCGGAGCGGTGGAATGGCGCATCATCTGTATCGAGGCGCAGGCAGTGATGACCACGATTCCTCCGGCTGCGGTCCAGATGTCCGGCGTGTGTCCCCAGATCACGAGATCCCACCCGGCCCCGAGGACGGCCCCGAGACTCCCCACGACAGCCAGGCGCCCTGCCTCGCCGTAACTGTACGCCTTTGTGAGCAGGAGCTGGCCGGCGGTCCCGAAGAGGCCCACGGCCGCCAAAATAGCGAGCGTACGGGCATCGGGAACAACAAAATCAAGAAGCATGAGAGGTGTGGCAACGACGACGGTTATCACCGTAAACCAGAAGACGATTGTCAGGGTGTGCTCGGTCGCGGTTAGCTTTCTCACCAGCACGTACGCGCACGCCGAAAAGAAGGCGGATGTGAAGGCCACCATCCCGGGAACATTGACCAGATCGATGCTAGGCCTGATAACTACGGTCACCCCCAGAAGCGCCAGCAAGACGAACAGACCGTGCCGCCATGTGATCCGCTCCTTCAGGAAGATCGCGGCGAGGGGAAGAACGAATATGGGCGCGGCCTGGTTGAGGAGCATGGTGTCAGCCACCGGGATGCGCGTCAGCGCGTGGTAATACAGCACTATGGCCATGGTTCCGCAGGCGCCCCGGGCAAGGAGCAACCCCTTGCGTTTTCCCCCGAGCGGAACTCTTTTATACCTTGCCATGACGAACAGGATGATCGCGCCGGCAATCCCGCGAACGAAGACCACCTCCATCACCGGAACATGGGCACAGGCTACTTTCACCAGCGCGCTGGACGCCGAAAAGGCCAGCATTGCGAGGCCCAGGATCAGGGCGCCTTTCACCTGCAAACTCATGGTGGGGGAGTATGCACCCCGCAAATCGGGGTGTCGAGGAATTGACCGCCGGTTACAATCATAGCAATATAAGTAAGGCTCTTGGCGTCAAGAAGGAGATCAGGAATATGAGAAAAATACTGACCGGTTTGACATTTGTTGCAATCCTTGCATTTGCGATGCAGGCCGCCGCATGGAAACCCGGCGGCGGGGCTATCTGGGAAAAGCGCACCGGTTTCGGACTCATCGCCGGTCTTGGAAGCGTCATGTTGACCGACGATTACTACGATGACCATTGGGATCAGGAGTTCTTCGGATCCATCGGCGCCACAATAGGCATCTTCTATCGGCTCAACCCCATGGTGCTTTTCTTCATCGACTTCAACACCACCTATCTGCGCCTCGACTCGAACCATTTCGATAACGACAGGGGGGTGCTGGTCCAGTCAACAGGAGGAGCCGAGTTCCATTTCCCGATAGTCGGATGGCTCGACGCCTATGTGGGAGGGGGAATCGGCCACGCCTTTGTGCTGGCAAACGGAGAAATAGACCGCCTGAATCGGGACGACGATGAATACACGTTTCGTGCCCACGCACTCAACTTCGAAATGCGAACCGGCGCGACTCTGTACTTCTTCTCCAAGGCGCCGAAATTGGGAATCGGCCCGTATTTTCGTCTGGGGATCCCCCTGTGGCTCAAGGCCTGCGTCGACGGCGACAACATGGACGAACATTGTGCGGATCGCGACGATTTAAATGATCTCGGCGACCAGATCGACGACGATGATTTTCCCCTAATCTTCCATTTCGGAGCGGAGCTGCGCTACGTTTTTTAGGAGTGCCCCCTCGTCCCTTCAAAAATAAGTCCCAAATTCCCTGTCAGTCTCCAGAAGCCATGGTGCAACGGAACTGGCCCTCTGTTATGTCAACCACACCCGAACCACTATCGACAGGCAACATGCCGCTGCACTCGAATTGTGCAGTGACTTCTTCGCCATCTACTTGTGTTACCTGCAACGTACAGGAGGGGGCAGTAGGGGCATTTGCCCAGGTAGCCCAGGTAGAGTCTGGCTTTTCGTGCCACCAGATCGCCCATGTCGGCTCTGTTTGGCTTCCGTCGCTCTGGGGATCCGTTGGCAAGTAAGAGCCCACGCCATTGAAGTTCCATATTTTCATTTCCATTTCCAGATACACGCTGTCTTCCCCCTCGCCGACGGCATCGTATGCAAACCGAATCCATAAAGAGCCGTCTGAATAACTCAAACAGAGCAGCAGGTGGTTTGCATCCAAAGTCCAATACGTTGGTTCGTACGGAATGTATGGACTGTCGATCCAAAAAAAAGCGTAGTCCCCATTTTCTGGTGGAACGAAGTCAGAGTCGGAATCAGAGTCGCCGTCGGTATCAGAGTCGCCGTCGGTATCAGAATCGCCGTCGGTATCAGAGTCGCTGTCCGTGCCCGTATCATCCCATGTGTCGCAATCATCAACACATGCAGCCGTGAGCCCCAATGCCAGCAGTATCAATAGTATATATCGCATTTTGTTGCCCTTCTTTCAGTTGCCTCAAGTAATTGACAGCCTTGACTAGAGCAATAGGCATGCCAGCCAACACAGATTGGGCAAAATCCCTCAAAGGCAATCGAAATCCACGTGTTACGTGTGTGGCGAGGATCGGCCAAGTGTGCCGCTTTGTGCCAATTTCCCTTCATCTTCCATTTCAGAGGAGAGCTTCGCTACACTTTTTAGGAGCAGCCCTTCTCGGGGTATCTCATCAAATCCGCGATCGCGAAGGTCCACTCGGGGGTGACGAGATCTCGCCCTTCCTCGAGGGTGAACCATGGGCTCATGGACTCATCTGAAAGGTTTTTGAGAACATGGATCTCCTGGGCGGGCATGTAGCTCTGCACCAACGCGAAGGTCTTCTTGCCTTCGGCGTTCACAACCATGTCAACCACCATCACGGCGTGGCCGAAGGAGTTCGGGTCGGGCCTGTTGAGGAAGACGTGGCCGATCTCCATTTTAGCCGGATCCCCCAGCGGGATCATTTGCTCGAGCTGTGAGCGCGTGTTGCAGGTGCCGAACACCCTGTCCATATACGACCGAAAGCCCCTCCAGCTTCCCTGCGGAGAGGCGGTCTTGCTCCACTTGCGCCCGTCGGGCCGAAAGCCCTGCCTCCACTTCTTCCACGAAATGTCGAGGCCGCCCACGCTCCTGAAACAGACGTCTTGCGCTCGCCGCGCCGACCAGAGGTACTCCGCCCACAGCCGCATGCAGGCGTCCACACACTGTTGCAGATCCCGCCTGCCCACATCCACCTCCAGCACCGCCGCGTGAACGTCCTGGCGACCCTTGGGACTACCGTCGTGCAACATCACGTCCGGCACGCCCGGCTTGAGGGGCAAGTGCCGCAGCCAGTTGCCGAAGCTACCCTTTGCGGTCTCGATACGGTGAAAACCGGCGGGCGGCTCGAACCTCATCCACAGGGGCTCACCCGGCGCAGCGCCCTTCAACCACGGGTACTTCCGCTCCTCCTCGTCGAATGAGATCTCCACGAGGGCGGGTTCTTGCGAAGTTACCGGCGCGTTGGACGTAGCCACCGCCTCCGGCTCGGAATAGGCGTCGACAGGGGCGATGGCCTTCTGGGGCGGCGGGTTGGCGCAGCCGGCAACAAGCGCTGCCGCAATAATCGTTTTCCAGTCCATTGAACTCCCATACCGGTTGTGTTCTACATTGACGAAATATCATGACCGGATACCACTGTTCAACCAGCGCATCGGCCGTTGCATTTCTCGGTCTGGCGCTGGCCGTCGGCTGCACCGGTGGCCGGGGGCCAATCGAGAAACCACGGGGCGAACAACAGGCCTCGATCGAGCAGATCGATGAGGACGGCGGGGTCAAGCCCCAAAAAGCGCCTCGCAAACGAGAGACCATTGTCGAGTTGCAGTGCATCACGGCGGCGTACGGAGAATTCATCCGCGAAGTCCGGAACGAACAGGAGGTCGCCTCGGCGGTGGTGGTCATGAACGATGGAACAGAAATCCGTTGGGAGGACGGCATCGAAGGCAAGACGTTCGAACAACTTCTGGATGAACCCGATCTTCAAGATCAGATGTCCATACGCTATCCGCCCGGCCATCGCCCGGAGGTCCCCGGCATCAACGACGATCCCGGTCGAATTCGAGTGGAGAGCTTCTTCAAGTCAATTTACGGCGCAGATAAACAGGCGGTCAAAGACAACCTGGTCACCGTTGACTGGATGCCCAGACACAATGGCAAGAAGCTCCGGTTCAACAGGCGAAACGGCGCCGCGCAAGCGCTTCGCGCGGTGAGCTCGCAGCTCGACGAAGGGCTGGCCAAGGATCTCCTCAAGTATGTCACTCCAACGGCTGGAACCTTCAACTGGCGCAAGATCGCCGGAACTTCGCGGCTGAGTATTCACTCCTTCGCCGTGGCCATGGATATCAACGTGGAGCACTCCGACTACTGGCGCTGGACCATGAAGAGGAGCCCCTCACTTCCCTACAGAAACAAGATCCCGTTCGAGATCGTGGAGATTTTCGAGGAACACGGATTCATCTGGGGAGGAAAGTGGCACCACTTCGACACGATGCACTTTGAATACCGCCCGGAGCTTCTGCACCCGTTGTGCGTGAGAGTGACTTCGAACTCGAAAACCAAAGCGGATTGAGAATCGGTATACGGGGCGGCGGACGCCGGGGCGGGATCACTTTCTATCGCAAACCAGCACGCGGGTTCCGTCCTCGAACGCGATGCTCGCCTTCTGGGGCTCGTTCATGGAGACCACCACGCCTATTCCGAAGGACGGGTGCTTTATGACCTTTCCTATCTCGAGATCCGCCCTGGGATTGTACTTCTTGGCACGGCCGACCTCCTTGCCCACCAGGAGCTTGCGAAAGATCTGCGCTGGATCCTCGGCCTTCCTTCTCCTTCGCCGAGGAGCCGTTGTTCGGCGCTTGGCAGCCACTTCCCTGAGCCCGGCCTTCGTCCTGGACCTCGGTGTCTTCAGTGGACCCTCTGTCCGGCACTTCTCGCATCGTACAAGCCTGATCAGCAATCCCTCGATCTCCAGCACTGTATGAACAGTGTCCTGCTTGCACTCGATGCAATACCCTTCAATGGCGTTTCCGACAACGTACGGCAACTTGGATCTCTCCTCTCGCCCCGCAAAACCGTGAGATTATACGCCCAAGACCGCGCTCGTGCCAGTAATTGAATGCAAGACGCGCAAATGACCGACTGTTTGACACCGATCAATGCCCGATTGATACTCCCGCTCATGACAACCATGCGAAGAGATCTCGCGCCCGGGAGTTCGAAGCCCAGGATCGGCATTGTCACCAATCACGGATACGGCGGCGTGGAGATCCCGGTCGGCGGCGCTCCGGACACCGGAGGCCAGAATTTCTACGTGAACTCGCTGGCCCGCTCCCTGGATGATCTGGGCATGGAGGTGACGATCTTCGCCAGGGGCGGCTTCCCCTTCTTCAAGTCCCGGCGTGTGCGAGAAGGCACCGAGCAGCTCACCGAACACGTACGCTATGTTTACGTGCCGGGGGGCGGCAGCGAATTCTTGCGAAAGGAAGACATCGCCATCGCTCTCGACGAAGAGGTTACGTGGCTCGCCCGCTTTATTTGCAAGGAGGCCCGCGAGGCCCATGTCGATCCCTGGGCGTACTTCGAGTGCATCAATACGCACTACTGGGATGCCGCGGTCATGGGCTGCAAGCTCGTCGAGCGCTGGCGGGACCAGGCGGCGTACGAGTTTCTCAGGGAAGCCGCCGACGGATTGCTGGGGCCGTTCCTGACGCCGCTCGAAGGGGAAGAGCGGCACCGACAGAGCCTTTCCAGGGAGATCGAGATCTTCCTCGGCCGGCTGGCAACCCAGGCCTTCCCAAAAGACACCGCAGAGACGATGCTCGCCAAACTGCTCGGAAACAAGCCGATCTCAAAAAACGCCGCGGTGCCGTCGTCCGATACTGCGCAATCATACCGGGCCGTCGAACGCTCTTGCCTGTTGGGTAGAATCCTGGCCGACAACCTGACCGTAAACGGGAAGACCCTCCGCGATATCTTCAAGGAGGTCGACACGCACGTGTGGACGCCCCATTCGATCGGGATAATCAAGGAACGCAACTTCTGGAACAAACCGGAGGAAACCGTTCGAAATCTCAAGTTTCGAGAGCGAAACGCGCACGAGGAGTCGGTGTGCCGTCACACGCCGCTTTACTGCTCCACCTCATCGGAGATCTGGCGGGCGCTGGTCTCATATCACAGTGTCGAGCCACGTGCCGTATTCGACTTTCCGCCGTGCATAGATCACGAGGCCTTCCGCCCCAGGGATGATAAGGAAACGGCCGACGCATACACCTACCTGAGCGACCAATCGGGGATCTCGGTTGACGATCTCAAATCGGGGTTGATCGTGTTCGAGACCAGCCGCATGGATCGAACCAAGCGAAAGGACCTTCTCCTCGATGCCTTCGCCCTGGTGGCCGAAAAGCTGGACAACGTATACTTGTTCATCGG
>JAUXHN010000173.1 GCA_030621515.1 Deltaproteobacteria bacterium
CTGACAGAGGAGTACTTCGTCAGCCTCACGGCGATGATTGTGAAAAAACTCAATTTGTCGGCGGGGACTGTAGCCGGAGACGGCACCGTCATCGAGTCGGCGGCAGATGCCTACCAAACAATAAAAGAAGATGCGGCCAAAGAAGCCGCTCGCGAGGCAAGAAAAGAATCAGACGCGAAGCCCGAGGATGCCGCGGCCGGAAGACGAGCCGAAAACGCCGAAGAGATTGCCGACGCTGTGGAGAAGAAGGCGCAACTGCTTCGAGAGCAGGGAAAGAAAACCGACAACATCAAAGTCAGCCCTGTCGATCCGCAAGCGGTGATTCAGAAGACCAAGAAGGGTACTTTCAAGCTGGCGTACGTGCCATCGGTCCTTGCAAACAAAGAGCGGTTTATCATGGGTCATCATCTGGATCCTTCGGATGAAACAGCGTGCGTTTCGCCGATGCTTGACCAGTACCGGGCCATAACCGGAGAGCTTCCGAGTCTCGCATTGTTTGACGCCAATTATTGCAATCAAACGGTTCTCTCACTTTCGCTGGAGCTTGAGATGGATGTCCTTTGCCCCTCCGGCAAAGTATCCCGCGGTCAGTGGGAGAAGAGCGAGACGCGCGGGGGCAAGTTCGGCAAGGGCATGTTCGTCTTCAACGAAGTTGAAAACCACTATGTTTGCCCGGCGGGTCAAACGCTGCTGTCCAGAGGAAGTGACGGAAGGCGCAACGGTCAACGCAAATACAAGTACCAGTGCTCCAACTGTAACGACTGCGAGATGCGCGCCCAGTGCACTGATGCCAAGCATGGCAGAATGATCTTGCGATATGAAGTGGACGAACTCAAAGACGCGATGAACCTGGTTTTCAAAAACAAGAAAGCTCGCCAAGAATACCGGCAACGACAACACATGGTCGAACCAATCTACTCAGAGTTGAAACAGCGGCAGGGGCTCGACAGGTTTCATCGATGTGGCCTGAAAATGGTCAGGGCCGAATTCTCGATACACTGCCTGGCGCACAACCTCAAAAAGGCGCTACGGGCCCTGCCTGAGGGTGCTTTCGTGCTTATTACAGAGCGGAGTGAGACCCGGTTACGGCTTTGGATGTTCTGTTTGCGATGACAACGCGTAGGAACAGATTTGCCGATTTATATATGAAAAAGTAGCTATGCGGGCTTCATCCGCAGTTTGGTAAAACCAAATGAAAGTTTATCGACACCCTCTTTAGCGACGGCGGGAAGCCCGCTTGCGAGCGAAGCAGGGCAAAATGTCACCCCCTTGCATCGAACCACTGGAAAACGCTATGCTATTGTTTGTTCCGACGCCATCTGCCGGAACGGAGAAAATGAATGGCGAAAACACGTCTACGATTGGGGGAAACATTGGTCGAGGCGGGGGTTCTCACCAAGGAAGCCCTGAGCCAGGCTCTCGCGATCCAGAAGAAACAACAACTCCGACTCGGCACCATTCTGCTGCAGGAGAGTTTCGTCACTGAATCACAGCTGGTCCAGGCCCTGAGCCTCAAGCTGTCGATCCCCTGGGTGAGCCTGTGGCGAATAGACATCCCCGACGATCTCCTTGACCTGGTTCCCGCGAATGTGGCGGAGGAGTTCTTCCTCATGCCGATATACATCCGCCGTACAAAATCCGGCGACAGGGCTCTGTATGTGGCCATGAACGATCCCACCGACGATGACGCGCTCCGATTCGTTTCCGCAATGGCCGGATTGACCGTCAAGCCGATGATCGCGGGACCGACCGATATCGCCTCCGCCATTCGTACTTATTACTATGATGAAGAAGAAGAGGCGCCCGAGCCCGAGAGCCAGCCCGTCCTGTTGAGCTCCGCCTCCATGCCTTCTTCTCCGCCGACTCCACCGGCAGCGCCGCCGCCGCCCCCTCCCCCGGGTAGGTCCTCCGACGTTTCTGTTCCCGCTCCTCCGGCGCCCCCCGAGGATCTTCCGGAAGAGGATCTCGAGGAACTTGATGAAGACAGCCTCGAGGAAGAAACAGAGGAGGAAGAAGCGGATACGGATGAGAGGGATGCGGACGAAGAAGAAAAAACCGACGAAGAAGAAGACGCCTCAAAGGGAGACGAATCTACTGATGGACCGGTGTTTGTCGACAAGAAAGCGGCCCAGCGCGAGGCGGAGAGACGCCTTTTCGGGGTTGGAGGCAAGAAGCCCGGCAGAGGGTTCTCCCTCACATTGCTGGACGGCACCACGCTGGCCTTTGGAGCGCCCAAGGCCGCGCAAAGCCCCTCCGCCGCAGCCGCGAGCGGCAATCTCACCAGGGAAGACCTCCTGTCCGGGTTGAAGGCGGCAGCCCAGGGAACCCCACTGGACGACTTTTTGCCCGCAGAAAAATGGGAGACCTACATGCAGGCCCTCCTCAAGGTTCTCTTCAACAAGCACCTGGTCTTTTACGAGGAGTTCCTCAAGGAGATCGAAGGGGTCGAAAAGAAATAGCCGCACGTTCCAGTACACCCGTCACCCTTTTCCCAAATCGACCGTCGGTCAACGGCGTCGTTCCCGCGACAATGCACTCCAGGAGATGACGGCACTCCAGGAGCAAGGGCGGTTCGTCCGGAGAGCCGGCGATCTCCCCCCCCCTGCCCCCCCCGATATCGCCAGGTTCCCACCCGGAACCGCGTCGTCGAAAACGACCGTGCCCCGCTCGAAGCCGATAGTCATCTTCCTTGACCTGTCGTCGCTTCTGCAATCCAATTGGATGACCGCTTTCACCGAATCGGGGAACTCGAGGACGATCTCGACCACGTCGATCACCCCACGCGCGGCATCCAGGGTTCCACTGGCATGGATGAGCGACGGATCGCAACCGGTTATCGCCAGGACCATTGCCACATCGTGAGGCCCATAGGCCCACAGCACATCCGGCTCCGTGTCCAGATCGATCGACCCGCCACGTTCGCAGCGAATGGACCGGACTTCTCCCAACGTCCTGTCGTGAATGATTTCGAGGATCCTCTCGAACAACTTGTGATAGCGCATCTGATGCCCAACGAGAAGCGTCGTCAAGTTACGCTCGGCCATGGTGACCAGATCCATTGCCCCCTTCAAGGTCATGGCCATCGGCTTCTCCACCATCACGTGCTTCACGCCCTCGAGAGCCATCCGGGCATGCCCATAGTGATCGACCGCGGGCGTGCACACTGAAACAAGATCCACATCATCCATGAATGGATCGAGCGTGTCCCCGACGAGCACACCGGGGTGGCGTTCAAGAGCTCTGGCCCTCGCGTGGGAATCGATATCCACAACCCCGACAAGGCGAGCACTCGGAATGCTGTCAAGATCCCGCGCCACTTTCATGCCCCATCGACCGTAGCCCATCAGCGCAATCCGCACCGGTCGAAGGTAGGGGGGATGGGTATTTGTCGGCGAATGCACCTGGTACCTAGCGGTTCTTCTTCTGTAGCAGCTTGATGAGCTCTTCTCTGTCCTCGTCCGTGAGATCGGAGGGAGGCTTCGCCGGCTCCAGGTCCTTCTTCTTTTCAGGTAGTTTGATATCGGGGATGCGCTTACTCACTTCGTCCTTGATTCCAATGGCCTTGTTTTCAAGCTCGGAACTGAGATCCCTTGCCTCGTCCGTTTCGGATATCCCCACGAGGTGCTCCCACAAGGTCATCTCCCCGAGAGGCACAAGGAAAGCGAACAAAGCAACCGCTGCAAGTAGCGCCATTACAACCAGGAATTTTATCAACTTGAACATACGGGCATGTTAACGGTTGCCTCGCCCGCTTGACAAGAAATCGACCGACGGATACGGGAAAATATGGCGTTCGAAGACAAGACACTCACGTGCGTGCAATGCAACCAGGAATTTGTTTTTTCTTCCGGGGAACAGGAGTTTTTTGCAGAGAAAAACCTCGATTCCCATCCAAAGCGGTGCAAACCATGCCGCCAGGAAAACAAGAAGAAAAAGCGACAACATCGTAACAGGGGAAGATCCGGCCCGCGCGAGTATCGTTCACCTGCTTTCGAAAGCAGCGCCCCGGCACACCAGAAGATGCACGGACGCCCTCGCAGAGACTACCGATCGCCAACTTTCAATAATGGCGGTCCACAACCGCAAAGTGAGTACCGATCCCCTGCATTCAGGGAGCAAGACAGCATCAATCCCGAAGAGGAGTACCGGGCTCCCGGTTTCAAGGAATACGAGAACATCAATCCCGAGCAAGAGTACCGGGCTCCCGGTTTCCACGAAGCAAGCGAAACCTGGACCGATCAGAAGCCGGAGTTCTCCATCATCTGCAGCGCGTGCGGCAAAGAAGCCATGGTCCCCTTCCTGCCGGAGGAGAAGGAGTCGCCCATGTGCAGGGAGTGCTACAAGGCTCACCGCGAACAGCTGAAAGCGGAAGAGAAGCCCGAAGAAGAGGCGCCAACCGAAGAGTAGGGGCAACCCGGAGCCTGGCCCGCCATAGCCATGCGACGGCGGGTGGTTGCCCTTTTGTCTAGAATTCCAGGGAAAGCCCGGCGTGGCCCGGTCCGATCACGGGTCGCCATCGTGCGGTCATTTCCACGCTCGCCTCGTTTTCATCATCATCCGAAGCGCGCCCGACGATGAACCACAGAACGGCCGTGGCCACCCCGGCAAGCCCGCCGAAAATGAGAATATTCGCCACCAATGAGTGATTGTGCACATCGTCGGAGAGATCGTCCATCTCATCTCCGTTACCCGCGGATTGAGCGCTCTTCCAGTCGTCGTATTCCTGGTCGGCCTGCCAACCGAAACCGGCGCCCACCCCTATGGCCACAACGGAGAAACTGCCAAGGAGGATCGGACCCATCTGAAGATCGGTGTCCACATCCATGTCGGGTCTCGACGCGCTCGCGAACGGATCCGCTTCTTGCGCCCCTGCGTTGAGTGCCGTCAAGAACAGGCCGGAGAAAAGCGCCACAACAAAAAGTAATCGCATCAATCCACCTCCGTTTTCGTCGTACTATTTGAACGTTCGGGATGCAAGCCATCCTTTGCGCTGAGCCCCCTTCCCAATCGCTGGAGGGTTCTTGCGTGGTCTGCATGCACTATTAATTGGTCCAACTCTCAATTGGTCTGCACATGCTCGTGAAAGGCCTGCTCGACACTCTGGCCGGGACGCAGCACGGCTAGGGATATTCGATCCTACTACCAGGACTCCCTTACCCAGACAGACAAATCCACCTTAGGAATACCGGTCCCTTTCTCGATAGGGTCAGTGTAACCCTGCGGATTGTAGAAGAAGGTGTAGTCCTGCCTCAGGGTTGGAGCACTGGGCGCAGCCATATTCAGCAGGTGCTCCGTGCTCGCCAGGGCGCCCACTTCGGACGAATTCGGATTGGTATAGAACTCGGTGTGAGGCACCCAGTTGCTCCGCTCTTCGTAGTTGTTTTCAGGTTGGCCTGGGCAGTTCCGGCAGTCTCCGGCGCATTCCTCGAGCCCCACGCACTCTTCGAAGATACCATCGTTATTTTGGTCTGAGAGTTGAATCATCCATACCCATGGTTCGTTGGTCGTTTCTAGGTCCCGAACGACAAGGTTTATAATTCCGTTTCTCGTTTCGGCTTCCGGCGGTCCATTCAGTACGCGACTCTGCGTGCCGCATGTATCGAACTGGCCCTCGAAAGGAATCAGGCGCGGGTCTTCCCATTCCGGGGTCGGGATGTCGTGCCGGAGGCGCGAGTAACATACGCCGCTACCTTGATTACCCTTCGTGGTCCAGAATGCCCAAACGTAGCCATCGTGGTTGACCACTTCCGGTCGCCAATTCGAAAAATTATCGCACGCGTTGCTTTCCGGTATGTCCAGATCGGATCCGGTAACTCCCCATTCGAAGCTCTTGAGATGTCCCCAATCCTCGGCGTCGGCGTAGACGATAACCTCCCTTGTTTTGAACGTCGGGATTGTGGCCTCAACGTAGTGCCCGACTCCCGGCCTGAGGTCGGTCACATGGTTGGTATCGCACTCGCGAGGCGCCGTTAAGCCGGTATTGGGGTAGATCGGAACCTGCCGTTTGCAGATCATATCGATGTCTCCCGCAGCGGTAGGGATCACGGCGTTGTACACTATCCAGAGACCGTGATTCGGGTCGGTGACGGGATCTCCATCATCCTCATCGTTCACATCGACGGACGGTACGCTTCTCGCCAAAAAAGATGGGGATATCGCCGGGCCGTCGACAGTAAAGGTGTACCAGTCGGCGTTGGCGAAACAGTAGTCCATGTCGTTATCGCCATCGTAATCCTTGTTCCAGCAGAGTCTTAAGGCAAGGTAAATAGTGTGGTTCGACGGTTCGAACCCGAATATCCACTCGGTGTTGGCGTTCACATCCGGAGCGGCGGCGTATCGCAAGTTGACGAACGCGGCCGAGAGGCCCTCATCGGCTATGCTCTGCGGTATCTTGAAATAAGGACCGATATCGGTCCAGAACCCCACCGCGTCGCGTGCGCGGTAGAACGGCATCAAGGGAACGAAGGGATCGGGGAATGCCCAAGGCAGGTCTTTCATCAAAGCGT
This sequence comes from Deltaproteobacteria bacterium, assembly GCA_030621515.1. Taxonomy (GTDB): domain Bacteria; phylum Myxococcota_A; class Polyangia; order JAAYKL01; family JAAYKL01; genus JAUVAN01. The sequence continues at coordinate 6,507 of JAUXHN010000173.1, forward strand.
CTTCCATGGCGTCCATGAATGCGTAGGGAAGAAACTCGTCGCCTTCGTAGGTGATTGCGGCGTTGTCGAACAACATGCGGAAGTAGAGCCTGCCCAGGCGTTCCAGGCCGTTCTCGCCGTTGTCATGCGTCCTGTCCAGGCTGGTCACCTCGACACCGAAATGATACTGCTGAAAGCCCTTGGTGGTGGGATCTCCGAGTATGTCCGTCGAACCATTGAGTTGGCAGGAAGAGGGCGGCATTACGGTGTGAAATCTGTCGTTGGCTCTCTGGTAAGTCGGAAAAGTCGGAAGGGCTGGATCATCATAGCAGATGGGCGTATTGGCGTCTCCGGCCCCGCAGGTGCAGGGATCGTTGACCAGTTCGTTCGCGTTTCCGCCGCAACCATTGTCCTTGTCGCAGATGTCGTTGCCGAACAGGAAATTAAATCTGCTTATCAGACCGGAGGCGCCGTGTATCTCAGCGTCACGGTAATCGATCGTGGCATCAGCTGTTCGCCTGAATCTGAAATCGTTAAGCGATTCGGGACGTCTGCTCAGTCCCCTATGATCGGGGCGCTGCATGTCGCGTATAAATCCATCCGACAGCCCTTCATTGTAGTGCCAGTCCGGTTCGTATTCGTGATCAGCGTTGATATTGGCATTATCGCCCACGTCCATCACACGGCCTTCGGACCACCTGTAGTACTCGACAAGCGCGGCAACCGTATCAGGCATGGACTCCCTGTAGATCCCCTGCCACATGATGCAGGCGCTGTTGTCAAACGGAGGAATTAGAAGCGGAGGGACGTATGGGTCGTTCCCCTCGTAGTAGTTCGATCCGAAAGTTCCATGCCAGAGCATGTGTCCGAGTTCGTGATAGATGGTGTCGTCCGACGCGAAGTGTTCCGGGCCCATAAAAGAATTGTTGTAACGCCCCGGGCTTATGGCCACGCGCTGATTGACGCCCCATTTTCCGTACGGGCTCCAGGAGCTGGAGGCCCGCTGGAAGAACGGACTCTGTTCTTCTGTGTTGTAGTAGGGCGGTGCAACAGGGACAATCGCCGAATTTCTCGGCTCGCTTGCCAAGACACTGAAGCTCGGAAAACCGAGGCTGATGTCCGAAGGGCTGGTTGTAACACCTGTAAGCTCCGTTTCCATGTGGTTGATGTACGCCGCGAAGTCTCTTACGTCATCCACAATCCATTTGCCCGCGTTATACTCGTTGTTTCCACCGATGATGAATATCTGCCACGGATTGTCGAACGATTCATCCTGTATCCAGCAGTCGAATGGATTAAGAAGTTGTGGGACGGAAGGATAACCTGGATCGTTATTGGCAACGGTATTGTAACATATGAAATGGTTGCCGGTGGGAGTGTTCCATGTTGGGTTTGGAAAAGGAACTGGCGGATCCTGATATGGGAAACCACCTAGGGTTGTTCCATTCGTGTCGCAATCGTCCGTGTTTGACCAACACTTTCTTGAACTCCAAAAAGGTGTCGCATTCGGAAGTGGGTACCAAGCGTTGCCATCCCAAATGGCCTGCAAATCAAAATTGTTTCGATTCGGCTCCTGAGTAGAAAACCAGTGACAATCGGACAAGCCACCCGCCTCGCAAGCGTCTGTTGTCGCCGTATGCACAACATCGATTCGCCTCTCGTGGTTGCCCCTCAAATTTACCACATCGAAATCGTCGACGTCTTGAGCATCCGCTCGTCCGTAGCCGTACACCTCGCCCCGGTGCGCATCGACCAGGTATGAAAACATGTCTCCCACGATGGAGGTGATGGTGAACCGCCAGAGCAGCGTGCCCGAGCAGGGATCGCTCGCAGTGTGAGCGATCGCCAGCTCCGGCTGTATCGTGTATTCGTATCCGCCGCTTTCGAGCTGAGGATTCCCGCTGCTCATGAGAATGCGGTCCAGCGCGTCTTCTCCGTAGGTTGGAACGACATCCACCGCCAGATTCGGCACGTAGCCGCTCTGCATGGTGAAGACGTCGCCGAACTCGTCGCCGTTGACCATCACTCGGGAGTTGAGAACCCGAATCCCCTGATATTCCTGTCCGGCCACAACAGACCATTTGCCGTCGGGCTCGATCGTCACGCGATCGACAACCAGCTCGTGCATGCGGCCGTCGATCATTATCAGGTCTCCCCAGAGTTGCAGAAAACCATGGGCGATCGCGACGCAGGCGGCTTCATCGGTCGGCGGTGGCCCCCAATTGTACTGAAGCGGCCACGGGGAAGTGGATTTCACTATCCCCACAGTGCCCATGGAGTTGTACCGATACTTCGCCCCGGCTACCTCGCCTGCCTCGGGAAAGGACTTTGTCCACGGAAAAGCCTGGAACCAGGGCGCGCGGTACTTGGTTCCCCGCAAGTCGGAGGCCGTCCACTTCAGCAACCTGCCAAGCGCATCCCGACTCTCCCAGTAGATCAGGCCCGGCTCGCAGGGAACGCTCGCCGGCAGGGCCGCCGCAGGATCTGCGGTGAGAAGACTGTCAATCGCGTCGACGAACGGATCGCTTGTGCCCTGAGCCGTCAAAGGGGAAACCGCCGCGTCGTCCACGGTCACGGCGAACGCGCCTACGGGCGCCGGAGGGAACGGAAGTACGGGAAACGGATCCGCCGAAACCACCACCGTTGTTGTCAGCGAAAATACGATCAATGAAATGCTCAACGTTCTCATTTCAAACCCCCTTTTCTTGTTTTGAAAACGTCAGTAAATTTCCGGGACCACTATTTCAGTGACACTGGCAGCACCCGAGTAGTCGACATTGAGTTCAACTTGCTCTCCGGATGCGGATAGCCAGATTGTCCAATCACCAGCAATGAAATCCGTAATTCCATCACCGTCAATATCCGCGATAAGCCACATAATGGCCTTCGATTGGTCAATAATAACATTGTCGGTATTGGTGGAGATAAAAATGAAATCATCCCACTCCTCGTGTCCAGCAAAATGAAAATACCTGCCCGGATAGTTCGGGCTTCCCGAATCGCCAATGGATGTTCCTAATGTTAAATCGTCAATTCCGTTTCCGTCATTGTCGCCGTGCGCAATAATTACCCCTATCGTTTCAGTGTCGAAAAAATCTGTATATGTGTCGAAATCAGCGACAATCACAGTATCCATCACGTCGGGAAGAAGATGCTGACTCGGCCCCAAAAAGTCGTCGAATACCAACCAGGCACCGGTTTCCACAAGCGGCGACTGAGTCGTGTCAAAAGCATTCTGT